>CACPMF010000035.1 GCA_902634935.1 uncultured Pelagibacteraceae bacterium | reverse complement strand
TCAGAAATCTAAAAGAAGTTTATCCAGATATTGTCTACATATGTATAGGTTATGGTGATGAAGAAGAAAATTTAAAAAAACTTGTAATTGAGCTAAAATTAGAGGATCAAGTAAAATTTTTAAAAGATATTCCTAGTGATTTTAAAAATGCATTAATTTCAAAATCTAATGTATTTATAATGCCATCTATTATTTACAAAAAATCAGTCGAGGGATTTGGCATAGCCTATGTAGAAGCAGCTCAATATGGAATTCCTTCAATTGGAGGAAAAGATGGAGGTGCCTCAGATGCAATTATACATGAAAAAACTGGTTTAATATGTGATGGTAATAATTTGGATGATATTTATTCAAGTATAGATCAAATATTTAAAGAAAATAAATATTTTGAATATGGAAAAGCAGCTTATGAAAATTCTAAAAAATTTCATTGGGATAAGATTATTGAAAGCTATAAAAGAATCTTATAGAAATAAAATATGATAGATAAATTTAACGGAATATTTTACCTAGTTATATTTATTGTTCATTTTCTAGGTTACGCTTTCTACGCATATAGATGTATTTTTGCTACTCAATCTTTTTTAGATCAGTACGCAATGGACAAAACTGGAGCTATCATGACAAGATTTTTTGGATCATTCTTTCTTGGATCAGTTTTAATGGCTATTTATATTATGTTTATTAGATCTGGAGGAGTTGAAAATACCTGGGGATTTTTTAATTTAATATTTGTACAAAATTTAATGACATTCTTAATTGGTATTTATGCAATTAAGATCAGTAAATTAGGTCACACAGATAAAACTTCAATTGAAGGTGTAATTGCACCTGGAGTATTAACTATTTTAAGTGCTATTCTTTGTTATGGTTTAGCAGATAAGATTTACACTTAAATTTTTTAGGCTAACAACTCCAACATTCTTTCAAATACCTTATCAGCAGATAATTTATTTAAATCTTCAACTTGAATTGCTCTAAATTTTTCTCTTTCTATACTCACAAGTTTTGCAGATTTATGTGGACCAAATAGTGCAAGCCCCTTAACACCTAAGTGTGCGGTTATATGAGCAGGGCCAGTATCATTTGCAATTACAAAGGTACTATCTTTTATTAAAGATGCTAATTGAGATATATTTAAAGATTTTCTATTATCTAAAATACATTCAGCATTTATATTTGAGGCTTGTTTTATTTCCTCTGGTCCAGGAGCAATAATTATCTTGTATTCATTTTTAAACTTATCCTTAATTTTGTTTGTGAGTTCATTATAATATGGCCATCTTTTTATCGTTAGGTGTTGTGAGCAAAATGGAAAAAGTAAAATATATTTATTTAAATTGTATTCATTTTTAAGGTTTGTAATATCAGAACAAGCCCATGAAAAATCAGGGTAAAGAGTATGTTTTGAAATTAAATTAGAGGTCCTAATTTGATGATCAAATCGATCTAAAACCGAAAGCTTATCAAATTCTTGTTTTGTTTTTTCCTCTGGCAAAGTTGTTAAAGATGACGACCAAATATCTTTTTTTGAATTTTTAAAAAGGATATTTTTATAAAAGGATGTCCTGTTTGAGTTTTGCAAATCATATATTTTTAGAAAATTATACTTTTTTAAATCTCTCATTAATGAATATAGGTAAAAAAGATTAAATCTTGATAATCGCTTATCTAAAATAGGCTCTTTAATATATGGATTTTTTCTAAATAGGTCTAAATAAGGTTTTGTTGTCAAAATAAATACATCGTCATCTTTATGATTTTCAGAAATATCTTGAATTACACCACTTGCTTGAGCTATATCGCCTAATGAACCGTGTTTAATAATTAATATATTAGACATATTTGTAATAACTTAACACAGTATAAAAAATTATGAATAAAATAGTAGTTGAGGTCTCTGTTGGTGAACTTTTAGATAAAATTTCAATTTTAGAAATTAAAAAAGAAAAAATTAAGGATCCTGAAAAACTTGGTTTTATAAATAATGAACATGATGTACTCAAGGATCAATTTCTTAAAAATGTAAAATCTGATGAAAAACTTGATAGCTTATTTAAATTTCTCAAAGAGATTAATAATAAGCTTTGGGTTATAGAGGATGATAAGAGATTATGTGAAAAAAATTCAGATTTTGGTGATGAATTTATA
>CACPMF010000034.1 GCA_902634935.1 uncultured Pelagibacteraceae bacterium | reverse complement strand
CTATTTGTAGAGCAGATGATTTAAAAGGAATTCCATTAATTGTTTCAAGAACAGGTTACACGGGAGAATTAGGTTACGAAATCTGGTGTCATCCCGATCATGCACCAGAAGTTTGGGATAAAGTTATGGAAGCTGGAAAAGACGAAGGTTTAATTCCAGCAGGATTTGGTGCATTAGATTTACTAAGAATTGAAGCAGGTTTAATTTTATTTGGAAATGAATTTGATGGCCAGCAAGATCCTTTTGAAGCAGGAATAGGTTTTTCAGTACCATTAAAAACGAAAACAGATGATTTTATTGGTAAAGAAAACTTAATTAAAAGAAAAGAAAATCCTCAAAAAAAATTAGTTGGACTTGAGTTAATTGGAAAAGAAAAAGCAAATCACGGTGACTGTGTCCATATCGGAAGAGCACAAGTAGGTGTTATAACAAGTGCTTGTTTATCTCCTACTTTAAATAAAAATATTGCTTTATGTAGAATTGACGTTGGTCACTCCGAAATAGGAACAGATGTTGAGATTGGAAAAATTGATGGTCACCAAAAAAGAATTCCTGCTAAAATAGTTGGCTTTCCACATTTTGATCCACAAAAAACTAGAGTTAGATCTTAAATGTCAAAGGCTACAAAAGACTTATTAGAATTCTGGGAGGATCAATTAAAATTATCACATACATCATCTAACTATTTCTTTAGGAAATCACCATCTCATTATCATATGATGTTGTTAGTCATGACTGCTTACAAACTAAATCAAAACCTTTCCGTTGAAGAACTTAAAACAAAATTATTTAAAACATCTAGACCTAAATCGGCACTAATTATTACAGAGGCATGTGAAAAAGGTTTTTTCTTTCTTGAAAAAACCTCAAAGGATCAAAGAAAGAAACACATAAAACCAAGCCAGTCTTTTATAAGTGAGTTTAATGATTATTTAAGGACCCTTAAAAATTTGAGCTTCTGAGCCAAAATTAGATGATACTTTTAAATTGTATCGGTAATTTATTTATAAAAATTAGATATAAAAAAAATCATATATTTCCTCTATGCAAAAAATAGAGTTTAGATATGTCATTACCGACAAAAGCAAAAGTAGTTATAATCGGTGGAGGTATCCATGGATTAAGTACTGCTTGGAAATTATCAGAGACATATAAAAATCCAGGTGACGTTGTTGTTTTAGAAAAAAAAGATACAGCCGCAGGTGCAAGTGGAATTGCTTGTGGAGTTGTTAGAAACAACTACTTCCAACCTGCTATGAGGGAATTAATGGCCCATTCAGTTTCAGTTTGGGAAAGCGATCCAAAAGCATTTAAATATAATCCAGTTGGCTACATGCAAATTTCACCTGAAGTAATGCATGGAGATGTTGCAAGTATTTATGAACAACAAAAAGCAATTGGGTACGAGTCTGTTTTTATAGAGGGTGAAAAAGATTGTATGAATTATATGAGAGGAATTTTTGATGATTGGCAAGCTCAAGGAATAACTTCTGTTCTTCATGAAAAAAAGGGTGGATACGCGTTTAATAAAGACTCGATTAAAGCTTTAGAAAGCAAAGCTAACAACAATGGAGTTTACGTTCATAAAGGAGTGAAGGTAACAGGATTTAAAAGAGGTAGTAACAGTAATGCGGTTACTGGTGTTGTAACCAACCAAGGAACAATTGATTGTGATCAAGTTGTCGTTGGTGCAGGACCATGGGTTAGAGATTTTTGGAATATGCTAGAGCTACCAAAAAAAACTGAGATAAAAGGTAAAGATGGAAAATCACATGAAGTTGAAATGTGGAAGTATTGGTTTTTACAAGAAGGTGTTCTCGGTGTTGATGCAGATTATTTAAAAACTAACGATGGTAAACAACCACCAGTAATTCATGTTGATACTGATGCGCCATTGCATTCTGATGCTACAGGAAAATTAATTACTGATGAACTATGGGGCATTTATTACAAACCTGATATTGAAGGTTTAGGTGTTCAAGGTGGAACTTCACCTTATATTGTTCAAAAACATTTTGATGAAGTAAATGTAGATCCATATGGAATAGAGTCACCAGAATTTCAAACAACAGATAAATTTGCAGATATGTGGACTTCAGCTCTTGCTCATATTCAGAAAAGATTCGTAGGAAAATCAAACTTATATAGAAAAGGACCATCAGGTGG
>CACPMF010000033.1 GCA_902634935.1 uncultured Pelagibacteraceae bacterium | reverse complement strand
TAATTAAAGAACTAAATTTAGATTCAAGAGAAAATGCTGAAAATAACGAAGTTAAGAATAAAGACATTAAACAATGGGCAAGAATTGAAGTTATTAAAGATTATAGATTTTATATTATAAGTGCAAATTTACTTGCCATGCCATGGATTGCGACTGGTGTTTTTGTTTATCAATCATTTATTACATCTTCCAAGGAATGGGGAGAATACGTTATTGCGCAATCTTTTATGGTTTATTCATTACTGTCAGTAATTACATTATTAATATCAGGTATCCTAATTGATAAATTTACGAGTAGAAAATTATTAATTTTTATGAATATACCTTTGCTACTTTCAACATTTGTTATTATTTTTTTTGATATTCCATTTACTGCATTTGTATTTTTAGGTTTAATTGGTATTTCAAATGGATTAGCTAACGTTTTAGGCTCATCCACATGGGCTGAGTTATATGGTGTAAAACACATTGGTTCTATAAAGGCTTTAACCACAGCATTGATGGTTTTTTCAACAGCATTTGGAACAGCATTATTTGGTGTATTAATTGATTTTGGTTTTACGATTGAGAAAATTGCAATTGTTTCCTCAATCTATATATTTTCATCAATAGTTTTGCTTTTTTTTGTAAGAAAAAAACTCAATCCTGAATATATCTAAAAATAGCTTGATTTTTTATAGACCCAGGTATAAATAACCGGCCATGGCTAGAGTTACAGTAGAAGATTGTATAGATAAAGTAGAAAGTCCATATGAGTTAGTGTTAGTGGCAAAAGAGAGAGCTACTCAACTAAATTCTGGGATAGAACCTACTTTAGAAAGAGACAACGATAAGAATACAGTAATTGCATTAAGAGAGATTGCAGAAGAAACAATCAAAGTTCCAGATTTAACCGAAGCTGCAGTATATAAATTAAGAAAACATGTAGAACAAGTTGATGATACTGGAGAAGAGGATGAAGATATAGGTGATGATTTTGAAAATTTATATAAAGGCGAGATATCTAAAAGTGGTGTTCCAATATTGCCTTCAAAAAGAGCTAGAAAAATTCCAGAAAAAATTCAAGTATCAAAAGATGATTTAGAAGAATTACAAAATTCAACTGAGTCACCAACTTCAGATCCTATCGATACAAATGAAGAGAGCGGTGATGCTTCTTTAGAGGAAATGCAAGAAGAAGAAACTCTAGCAAACGAGCAAGACCCAAATAATCAAGAATAAAAAAAAGGGCCTTGAAATTAATCAAAGCCCTTTAATTTAAATAATTAATAAATAACTATTTTGGTAACCAACTTTTCCATTTATCAGGATTGTTGTCTAACCACTCGTTAACAACTTCTTTAACATCTCTTTTTTTGATATCAACTTCAACTAACATTTTAGCTTGGTCAATATTTTCCAATCTCATTCTTTCAAAAAAAGCTTTTGCATCAGAATGTTCTGCTTTAGCAAAAGTAGCAGGATTTCCATAGTTCATGGTATAGTCTTTGTCCCATCCTGTTGCAGGCCATCCTTTTGTACCACAAGTCTTCCAGTTATTTGCTTCGGTAAATGTATCACCTTCACAAGTTGCGTACTCAGGAAGTTGAACACCTACCATGTCAAACTCTCCAAAAAACCAATGTGGTGACCATAGGTATAATAAGAAAGGTTCTTTTCTCATGTAAGCAGCTTTTGCCTCCGCAATTGCAGCAGCTTCTGTACCTAGCTCATCTGCTTGGAAATCAATTCCTAAAAGATCAAGTCTTTTTTGATCATGACAGTTCCAACCAGCTACTGGACAACCAATTAGTCTTCCTTTACCACCTGTCTCAATAGTTGCAAATTTAGCTTTATGTTTGTTTAGGTCTCTCCAAGTTTTGATACCTAATTCATCCGCAGCATATTTTGGAATCCAGTAATCTGACATACCTATAATTCCAGTAGTTCCTAAAAGGTCAACTGTTCCATCACCTTTGTAAGATTTTACTACTTTGCCATCATAAATTAAATCTTCATTAAACATTACATCATCTGCTTCAGCATAACTTGGCCAGCTCTCACAAGCAAAATCTAGCTCACCAGCTGCAATAGCTTCCCATAGACCAGTTCCTGAAGGAAATACTGTTTGTTTAATTTTATAACCCATTTCTCTTTCGAGAATTGCTACAGCCACTTCACAAGTAATTATTCCACCTGTCCAGTCAGCAATAGCAGCATGTAGTCTTT
>CACPMF010000032.1 GCA_902634935.1 uncultured Pelagibacteraceae bacterium | reverse complement strand
AGATAGAGGTCTTTGTGGTGGTTTTAATTCAAATATTATTAAAAAAGCAAAATCTTATTTTCAAAAAATTTCTGATACTGGAAAAACATTAAAAATTATTACTGTTGGTTCAAAAGGATATGATCAACTAAAAAGACTATACCAGGATAAAATAATTGAAAATATTTCATTTAAAGAGTCAAAAAACGCAAATTATTTTGATGCTGACAAAGTCGGAAAAATAATTATAGAAAAATTTGAGAATAATGAGTTTGATGTATGTACAATATTTTATAATCAATTTAAAAACGTAATTACTCAAATCCCTCAAGAGCAGCAAATAATTCCTTTAAAAACTGAAGAAAAAGACAACAAATCATCGGAGGAGAACTATGAGTTTGAACCAGATGAAGATGAAATTTTAGGAAATTTACTTCCAAAAAATATTTCAACTCAAATTTTTAAAGCGATGTTAGAAAATTCAGCTAGCGAACAAGGTTCGAGAATGAGTGCAATGGATAATGCAACCCGAAACGCAGGTGAAATGGTTGACAAACTTACTATTGAATATAATAGAAGTCGTCAAGCAGCAATTACTAAAGAACTAATTGAAATCATATCAGGAGCAGAAAGTTTATAATTATGAGAAAAGGAAAAATTACACAAATTATTGGTGCGGTAGTCGACGTAAAATTTGAGGGAGAATTACCAGAAATATTAACAGCATTAGAATGTAATAATGGAGGAAACAGACTTGTATTAGAAGTTGCTCAACACTTAGGCGAGTCTAGTGTAAGAACAATCGCAATGGATGCAACAGAGGGTTTAAAGAGAGGTGATGAAGTAACAGATACAGCTGCTCCAATTAAGGTTCCAGTTGGACCAGAAACTTTAGGCAGAATCATAAATGTAATTGGTGAGCCTATTGATGAAAGGGGCGAAATTAAACCAACAGATAATTGGCCTATTCATAGATCTGCACCTGAATTTAACGATCAATCAACTGAAACAGAAGTTTTAGTAACGGGAATTAAAGTTATTGATCTTTTAGCACCATATGCAAAAGGTGGAAAAATTGGTTTATTTGGTGGAGCTGGTGTTGGAAAAACAGTTCTTATTATGGAATTGATCAATAACGTTGCAAAAGCTCACGGAGGATTTTCTGTTTTTGCAGGCGTTGGTGAAAGAACTAGAGAGGGAAATGACCTTTATCATGAAATGATAGAGTCAGGAGTTATTAAAACAAACGAAGCAGGTTCAAAAGCAGCATTAGTTTACGGTCAAATGAATGAACCTCCAGGAGCAAGGGCAAGAGTGGCTCTGACAGGTTTGACTGTTGCTGAATATTTTAGAGATCAAGAAGGACAAGACGTTCTTTTTTTCGTTGATAATATTTTTAGATTTACTCAAGCAGGTTCAGAGGTATCAGCTTTGCTCGGTAGAATTCCGTCAGCTGTTGGATATCAACCAACTCTAGCTACTGACATGGGTAACTTACAAGAAAGAATTACAACGACTAATAAAGGTTCAATTACCTCTGTACAAGCAATTTATGTTCCTGCAGATGATTTAACAGATCCAGCTCCAGCAACATCATTTGCTCACCTAGATGCAACGACTGTATTATCCAGACAAATTGCTGAAATAGGTATTTATCCGGCTGTGGATCCACTAGACTCAACGTCTAGAATTCTAGACCCTAGAATTGTTGGTGATGAACATTATAGAGTAGCTAGAGAAGTTCAAAAAGTATTACAAACTTACAAATCACTGCAAGATATTATTGCAATTTTAGGAATGGATGAACTATCTGAAGAGGATAAGTTAATTGTTGCTAGAGCAAGAAAAATTCAAAGATTTTTATCACAGCCATTTTTTGTTGCAGAAGTATTCACAGGTTCTCCAGGTAAATTAGTAGACTTAGAGTCAACAATAAAAGGTTTTGATGCTATTTGTAAGGGAGAGTATGATCACTTACCTGAAGCAGCTTTTTACATGGTTGGGACAATAGAGGAAGCTATAGAAAAAGCTGAAAAAATGGCTAAGGATGCAGCAGCTTAATGAGTGAAGGTTTTAATATAGATATTGTTAATCCTGAAAAATCTTTTCTTTCAAAAGAAAATGTTTCAGAAGTAGTTGTTCCTGCTTATGAGGGTGAAATGGGAATTTTAAAGGACCATATACCAATTATCTCATTTTTAAAACCTGGTATCATAAAAGTTCTTTCTGGCTCTGAGGAACATAATTT
>CACPMF010000031.1 GCA_902634935.1 uncultured Pelagibacteraceae bacterium | reverse complement strand
AATCTCAATTAATTTAATTATTTTTTGTACAAAAGTCTCATTTGTCAGTTTTATCGACCATTTTATGTTACTTTCCCTAAGCCTTTGTCTTGACATTTCTAATAACCCAAAATTGCTTATTCTGCCTATTTGAATTCTAGCTCTATCATTTCTACACTTCTCTTTTAATCTTCTCTCAACTTGCCTTCTATTCCCAAAATTTAACATATCAATAAAGTCAATTATTATTAATCCTGATAAATCTCTAATTTTAATTTGTCTTGCTATTTCTTCTGCTGCCTCTAGGTTTGTATCTAAAGCAGTACTTTCAACATTTTTTTGTTTTATTGATTTCCCAGAATTAACATCTATTGATACTAAAGCCTCTGTGGGATTTATCACTAAATAACCACCAGAGCTAAGTTTTACCTCCGTTTCAAAGATTTCAAAAAGTTTTTTTTCGATATTTTCTTTGAAAAATAATGGAAGTTTATCTCTATATTTTTTTACCTTTTTTAATTGTTTTGGCATCATAAGTTTCATATAATTTTTTGTTTTTTGATAACCTTCATTTCCTTCTACAATGATATTTTGCGTATCATCGTCATACATATCTCTAATACTTCTCTTAATTATATCGCTTTCTTGATGGATCAAAGAAGGAGCCATTGAATTCATTGCTTTACTCTTAATCGAGTCCCATACTGTTATTAAATTTCTAAGATCTCCATCAATTTCATTTTTTGTTTTATTTGATCCAGCGGTCCTAACAATTATTCCCATTGCCTCTGGAATTTCTATTTCGTTTAGAATACTTCGAATTTTTTTTCGATCTCCAGGATTAAATATTTTTCTCGAAATACCGCCTCCCTTCGCAGTGTTAGGCATAAGCACAATATATTTTCCTGCAATAGATATGAATGTACTTAGTGCTGCTCCTTTAAAACCTCTTTCGTCTTTCAAAACTTGTACCAAAATAACCTGATTAGGTTTTATAACTTCTTGAATTTTATATCTCTTTGAGGGAAATCTCCTATGTATATTTTCGTTTTTTTTTTCTTCTACACCTTCATCTTTTTTTTCAACTGGATCTTCAATTCTAATTTCTTCTACACCATCTAAAATTTTATTCTCTATGTTTTCACTTTCTTTAGATAGTTCCTCTCTAACTTTTTCTTCCTCTTCTTTAATTTTTTCTAAATCGCTTTGGGGTAATTGATAATAATCTGATTGAATATCATTAAATGATAAAAATCCGTGTCTCTCTCTGCCAAAATCAACAAATGCAGCCTGCAAGGATGGCTCAATCCGACTTACTTTTCCAAGATAAATATTATTTTTTATTAATGTATTGTTGATACTCTCATATTCATAATCTTCAATATGACTCTCATTTTTAAGGACAACTCTAGTTTCATTTGGATGCGACGCATCAATGTATAAATTTTTTGACATAAATTTTGATTTTTTTTCATTAGTTTATTTGTTAATTCGGTGCCACAACAATACCAAATTCGTT
The DNA here is from genome assembly GCA_902634935.1 of uncultured Pelagibacteraceae bacterium. GTDB lineage: Bacteria > Pseudomonadota > Alphaproteobacteria > Pelagibacterales > Pelagibacteraceae > Pelagibacter. Next base: position 893 of record CACPMF010000031.1, on the reverse strand, counting down.
AACTAAATTAAACATAAATGAGTTCCATAATTAAAAAAATTCTATCCTTCACATTATTGATAATGTTGGCAACTTTAATTATTATATTTTCAATTTTATGGATTTATTCAAATAAGTTACCAGATTATCAATTCTTAACAAATTACAAACCTCCAGTATCTAGCAAGCTTTATTCAGGGAGCGGTATATTAGTAAGTGATTTCTCATCTGAGAAAAGAATCTTTGTTCCATTTGAGGCTATTCCAAATGTTGTTATCGATTCTTTTTTGTCTGCCGAAGATAAAAACTTTTTTTACCATCCTGGAGTAGATGCAAAAGGAATTGTTCGAGCTATAAAGAATAATATCAGGAATGCTCTAAAATCTAAAAGGTTAGAGGGAGCATCAACCATTACCCAACAAGTTGCTAAAAATTTTTTATTATCAAATGAAGTAAGTTTTGACAGAAAAATTAAGGAAGCAATTTTAGCATTTCGAATTGAAAGGGCTCTAAGCAAAGAGAGAATTTTAGAGCTCTATTTAAATCAGATATATTTAGGTGAAGGAAGTTACGGAATAGCTTCAGCGAGCCTGAGGTATTTTGATAAATCAATAAATGAATTAAATTATTCTGAAGCAGCTTTATTAGCAGCGCTACCAAAGGCTCCAAGCAGATATAATCCATATAAAAACATAAAACTTGCTAAATACAGAAGAGATCTTGTTTTAAAAAATCTTTATGAAAATCAATACATTAATAAAAATTTATTAAATGAATTAATAAATACAGACATTAAACTTAGTAAAAGACAAAGAATATATTTAGAAGACTCTAGATATTATGTTGAAGATGTAAGAAAAAATGTAATTGATACATATGGTTTTGATAAAGTTTATAAACAAGGTTTTAATATT
>CACPMF010000030.1 GCA_902634935.1 uncultured Pelagibacteraceae bacterium | reverse complement strand
TAATACACCTCGTCATTGTCGCTAAAACCAAATTTTTTATCATACAAATTTCTATATTTTTTTATTTTATAAAGATTTATTTTTTTTAAATTTTTAAACTCAAGTAAATTTTTAACTTGTTTTACATTTTTTAAACCAAAGATGATTTTATCTATGTTTTTATTAAAAAATAAATAAGAGTATGACACTGTAGTTAAGTTATTGCCAAAAATTTTTATTAAAAGTTTTTTTTGCTTTATTATGTTTTTTTTTCGTGAACCTCTCAACCATCTAAATCTATAATCATTTTTATAATATCTTCTATTTTCATTAAAATTTTTACTCAGAATTCCTGTGGCCAAAGGAGACCTGGCCATAAATTTAAATTTATTTTTGTTTTCCGAGAGATGACTTGCTCTCAAAAGATTTACTTCGTCTTGTACAAAATCAAACCTATTTAATATTTTGGAACTAAAGTAGAAATCTCTTGCCAAAGATATACCAATATTTTTTACAAGTTCTTGTTTTTTAAGATTATTTAAAAAATCAATAACTTTATGCCAATTTGTAATCTCGTATCTTGGGTTGTGTAAAAAAATAGTATTTATTTTATTGTGAAATTTTAAGGATTTTTCAACACTTTTTTTTAGGACATTAATTGAGAAATTTTTTTTTCTATTCTTATCATAACCAATTTTTGTGTTTATTTTTAAATCATAATTTTTGTATTTAGAAAATATTTTATCAATTAAACCAAATCCATAAGTAGGAGCGATATCAAATTCTTTTAGATCGTTTTGAATACAATATTCTATAGTCTTGAATATTTGTTTTTTATCTATCTTACCAAGATCCCCACTCAGAGACCAAGCTCCAATTACAATTTTATTTTTTACACTTTTCAAGATCTTGCTAGATTGACAAAATTTTTTTTATAGTAATCTAATTTAGAAATTGACAAAACTTTACTTTTGCTTTTTGACCTCAATGCGGCATCTGCATCAAATTCGTAATCTTCGAATGTTTGATTTTTGAGTCCTTTAACCTGCTGTCCAGTTCCTGCGTAAGGAGAATAGTAAGCTACAGTAATATTGTCAGGGTTTATCAATTTGTTGAACTCTATAGTTTGCAAGATTGACTCCTCATTCTGTTCTGGAAAACCTATGACATTGTAAGATGTTCTTTTTATTCCATTATCTTTTAACATTTTAAAAGCATCAATAGTTTTCTTTTGACTTGCAAATCTATGTAAATTTTCTTCTCTAAATTCTTCGGCAGCAAGTTCAACTCCCATGCCTACACCGTCTACTTTTAAGTCTTTTAGAAGTTTGATAGAAATTTCGTTTATACCTTCAGGTCTTGTTTCAATATACATTTTAAAATCCAATTTTGATTTTTTTATTTTTTGTGACAAATCATAAAGAATTGATCTATCATTTGTTAAGAAATTTGTATCTTGACATCTTATAAAATTAATCTTTTTTTTTTTGACCAAATACTCTACTTCTTCAAAAATTATTTTAGCTGACTTGTTTCTCAGGTAATTTTTAAAATTTTTAATTGCTCCTGTTTTATCTGAATATTCTTTGAAGCCATAATAATCCTGAATTACTGTCTCAACGCAATAAGAACAAGAATATATACACCCTCTTGACATCTCATAATCAACAGCTCTAACAACCTCACCATTATATGGTCTAAAAAAAATTTGATCCTCGAAAATATCATAGTCATAAGGAGAAATCTCATCGAGATTAGAAATTATAATTTGCTTCGAATTTTTAATAATTTTTTTATTTTTAACATACGCAATACCATTTACATTTTTGATCTCCTCTTTAAGATCTATTTTATCTGCGACCTCACTTAGAACTTTTTCACTTTCCCCCATTATTAAATAATCAATTTTTGGAAGATTTTTGAAAACCATTTCTGGACTTGAGGTAGCTTGTAAACCACCAGTTATTTTCAAAGCATTTCTTGTATTGATATTTCTTAGTAAATCATACCCGTTTTGTATGTTTACATATTCTCCTTCACTGTGAATGTGAGAAGATATAGCGGACCAAAAAATTACATCTGGCTCAAATTCGTCAATAGCTTTTTGAAATGTATTTTTGACATCTGCGTCTTTAAATTTTACATAATTTTTGTAATTAGATGGCTTGAACATCGAAGTGCCTGTTGCAAATGAAACTTCATCGACTGTCCAATTTTTGAAAAATGTTGCATCAAATAATTTTACTTTATGTTTCCTTTTTAGTAGGCCTGAATGAGAAGCAATCCATATGTGAGTAATACCTCTGCCCCATTTATTAGGATTTACTAATAATATTTTTGCCATTTAATATAATGTGTATACAAACTAAATTATTTGTTATAATTGATACTTCAATGAAAATAAAATACTTAATTTTTCTCACTTGTTTATATGTTGTATTTGCCCCGACATATTCATACGCTTATTTAGATCCAGGCACGGGAAGTATAATAATTCAAGCAATTGTTGCTTTTTTTGCTGCTGTTGGAGGTGTATGCTCTCTTTATTGGAGAAAAATCACAAGTATTTTTAAGAGGAAATCAGACAAAAAAGATCACATTGATAAAGATAAGTAATTATTTATTTTTTTATATAATCTTTACAATCTCATTTTTTGAAACACTTATTTTAATATTTATAG
>CACPMF010000029.1 GCA_902634935.1 uncultured Pelagibacteraceae bacterium | reverse complement strand
TAGAAAATTATGACGTGTAATGTTGCTTTTATTGGTCTGGGTGTCATGGGTTATCCGATGGCAGGTTATATATCAAAAGGTGGTCATAATGTAACTGTTTATAATAGAACAAAATCAAAAGCAGAAAAATGGATTAAAGATTACAAAGGTAAAATGGCTGAAACGCCAGCAGAAGCAGCAAAGGATGCAGAATTTATTTTTACCTGTGTTGGAAATGACAATGATTTAAGAGAAGTGACCTTTGGTGACAACGGTGCTTTTAAAACTATAAAAGAAGGATCTGTTTATATTGATAACACAACCGCCTCTGCAACAATTGCAAGAGAAATTTATGATTATGCCAAAAAAAATAATTTTGGTGCATTAGATGCGCCTGTTTCAGGAGGTCAGGCTGGTGCAGAAAATGGTGCTCTCACTGTTATGATTGGTGGTGATCAATCTGATTTTGAAAAAGCTGAAGACAAAATTGATTGTTACAGTAAAAAAATGAAGTTACTTGGAAAAGCTGGGTCTGGTCAACTTGCTAAGATGGTTAATCAAATTTGTATAGCAGGTTTAGTTCAAGGATTATCTGAAGGTATAAATTTTGGAATGAAAGCTGGTTTAAATATGGAAGATGTAATTGAAGTTATCTCAAAAGGAGCAGCTCAATCGTGGCAAATGGATAATAGATATAAAACTATGATTGATGATAAATTTGACTTTGGTTTTGCTGTTGATTGGATGAGAAAAGATTTAAAAATTGCAATGGAAGAAGCTAAAAATAATGGCTCTTTATTACCTGTTACAGAGCTAGTAGATAAATATTACAGCGATGTTCAAGAAATGGGTGGAAATCGTTGGGATACCTCCAGCTTAATAAAAAGATTTAGAAAATAAAGTATGCAACCAGCATACTATGAAGACTTAGCAGAAATACAAAATAAGTACTGGTCTATGCTTGAAGATGCAGTAACCAATAGAGGTTCGCCTTTTAGAATTCCAGTTTTTATATGCTCACACAAAGACGATATTGAGGGAAGAATAGTTGTTTTAAGGAAGTCTGACAGAGAAAACAATTTATTACAATTTCATACTGATTTAAGGTCACCAAAAGTAGATATACTTAAAAACAACAATAAAGCTTCGTTACTTTTCTATGATAAAGAAGAAAAAATACAATTAAGAGTAAAAGTTGAATGTGAAATAAATAATCAAAATTCTGTGACAGAGGCATCTTGGAAAAAAACCCAACACATTAGTAGAAGATGTTATTTAACTGATAGTCCTCCTGGAACTGTATCCGAAAACCCTACATCAGGCATGATTTCTAAGTTAGAAGATTTTGATTATACAATGGAACAAAGTGAGGAAGGTTATAAAAATTTCACTGTTATCAAATGTTATATTAAATCAATAGAATGGCTATATCTTGCTGCAAAAGGTCATAGACGAGCTAAATTTGATTTTAAAACAAATAAAAATTCTTGGTTAGTTCCTTAAAAAATCGATTTAGAATATCTCTTCCAATTATCCTGATATCTTTCTGCGTTTTTTGTAATTAATTTTGCTTCTTCTGGTGAAACTTGTCTTACGACTTTTCCAGGTGATCCCATTACTAAAGAGTTATCTGGAATTTCTTTATTTTCAGTTATTAAAGCTTTAGATCCTATGATGCAGTTTTTTCCAATTTTTGCATTGTTAAGAACAACAGCGCCAATTCCAATTAAACTATTGTCATCTATCGTACATCCATGAAGCATAACCAAATGTCCAATAGTTACATTTTTTCCAATTTTAAGTGGATAACCTGGGTCAGTATGTAAAACACTTCCGTCTTGAACATTGGATCCCTCTCCTATCAAGATATTTTCTATATCTCCTCTTAAAGTTGCATTGAACCATACACTGCTATTTTTTTCTAAAGTAACATCTCCAATAACCACTGCATTAGGTGCAACCCAATTTTCGCCAGAGTTTTTTGGTTTTTTATCTTCCAAATCGTAAAACATAATTTATATAATATTATATGTCTCTTACAAAAACTCCAATATGTGATTTTGGAAAAAAAGCTGACGACTTTCGTCTAAAATCAACTGAAAACAAAATTGTTTCTTTAAATGAAATAAAAGGTGAAAAAGGAACAATAATTATGTTTATTTGTAATCATTGCCCGTATGTTAAGGCAGTAATTAAAGATATTGCTGAAGATTGCAAAAAACTTGAAAATTTTGGAATTAAATCGGTTGCAATATGCTCCAATGATCAAATCAATTATCCTGAGGACTCATTTGAAAATATGATCATATTTGCAAAAAAACACAAGTTTAGTTTTCCATATTTAATCGATGACACACAAAATGTTGCAAAAAAATATGAAGCTGTGTGCACTCCTGATTTTTTTGGTTATAACGAAAATTTAGAACTTCAATACAGAGGAAGAATAAGAGAGTTAAAAGAACTCAAACCTGTAAGATCTGGAGAAAGTGATTTGTATATAGCAATGAAACAAATATCAGAAACAGGCAATGGTCCGAAAGATCAAATACCTAGCATGGGTTGTAATATTAAGTGGTTGAATAATTAATGCATTTAATAATAACGAGAACTTTTCCACCTGATGTTGGTGGAATGCAAAATTTAATGTGGGGTTTAGCTAGATCTTTATCTAAATTTTTCCTTATAAAAGTTTTTTCAGATCATACAGATGGTTTTGAAAAATTTGACA
>CACPMF010000028.1 GCA_902634935.1 uncultured Pelagibacteraceae bacterium | reverse complement strand
TTAAAGATTTAATATTATCTTTACCCATAGACGAACTAAGAACTGTTAAATTAATCTAAAAAAATGATATAATATTAATATGATTAATTCTGAAGATCTCATTAATAAAGTTAAATCTTATAACAAATTTCTAAATCCTGACGCTTTGTCAAAGGCTTACGAGTTCGCCTTGAAGGCACATAAAAACCAAAAAAGACATTCTGGCGATCCATACGTTATTCATCCAGTTGCGGTTGCTAATATATTAACAGATTTAAAACTGGATAGTGCTACAATAGCAACTGGATTGTTACATGATACCATAGAGGATACTCATGCTACTTACAAAACTATAGAAGAAGAGTTTGGTAAAGAAGTTGCAGATCTTGTTGATGGTGTAACCAAGATTTCTGAGTTTGAAAATCAGGCAATATCTAATTCAAAAGCTGAAAATTTCAGAAAGCTTATTCTAGCCACTTCTAAAGATATAAGAGTTTTATTAGTAAAACTCGCTGATAGATTACATAATATGAGAACGTTAAAAGCAATAGATAAAATTGAAAAACGTCAAAGAATAGCAAAAGAAACTATGGAGATTTATTCACCGTTAGCAGATAGAATGGGTATGAATAGAATAAGAGATGAACTTGAGGATTTATCTTTTGACGTTTTGAATCCAGAGGCAAGAAAATTAATTAAAGATAGACTAAACCAAATCAAAGATAGCAATTTAGTTAATTATAATAATGTATTGTCTGAATTTGAAAATTTATTAAATGAAAATAATTTAAAATTTAAAATATTTAGTAGAGAGAAAACACCTTTTTCAATATGGAGAAAAATTCAAAAGAAAAGAACTTCGTTAGAGCAAATAACTGATATTATTGGTTTTAGAATTATACTTGATGATGTTGAAAACTGTTACAGATGTTTAGGAGCTTTACACAGTAAATGGAACTGCATACCAGGTAAATTTAAAGATTACATATCATCGCCAAAAATTAATAATTATAAATCTATTCATACTGCAATCATAGGTCCCAATCAAAGACCAATTGAAATACAATTAAGGACAAGTCAAATGCACGAATTTGCGCAAAGAGGTATAGCATCACATTGGAAATATAAATCATCAGAAAAATTTAATTCACTTACATGGAAAGAATATGATTGGTTAGCAGATCTTGTCGAGATAATTGATAAAAATGAAAATCCAGAACATTATTATGAGTATACAAAACTACAAATGTTCCAAGAAAACGTTTTTTGTTTTACTCCAAAGGGATCTGTCATTAAACTTCCAAAAAATGCAACACCAATTGATTTTGCTTATGCTGTACATACTCAAGTTGGTGATACAGCGGTAGGATGTGAAGTAAATGGTAATGAGCAAGCTTTGCAATCTGTACTCAGAAATGGAGATGTCGTTAAAATTACAACATCTAAAAAAGTTTCTCCATCATTGCATTGGTTAACTAGTACTAAAACAGGTAAGGCTAGGGCAGCCATACGAAGATATTGGCAATATAGAGAAAACACAAAACCCATAAAGCAGAAAAGATATAATACTACACTGTGGATTTCCTTAAAAGATGAGCCAGGTAAATTGGGTGATGTGACAACTATGATAGGTATTAATAATGTTAATATTTCAAGTGTCGAAATGGTAGAGAAGACAAAAAAAAATATTAATTTTAGATTTAATTTAATAATCCATGATCTGAAAAACTTTACAAAACTTATTAGTGAACTAAAACAGAAAGATTACAACTTTAAAATTATAAGACATAAAAATAAAAAATATGCTTTCTTTAAAAGACTCTTTAGCGGTTTTAAGAAAAACTAATGCTCTTTTAGAAGGTCATTTTGTATTATCCTCGGGTCTACATTCACCAAAATATGTACAATGCGCAAAACTTTTAAGTTATCCACATCTATCTAAAAATTTCTGTATTTCATTAAGTAAGAAAATTAAAAAAAGATTTAAAAAATTTGATCTTATACTTGCACCAGCTGTGGGCGGTATTGTTATAGGATTTGAAGTAGGAAGAATACTTAAAAAGGAAACAATTTTTTGTGAGAGAGTAGAGGGGAAATTCAAATTGAGAAGAGGTTTTGATATAAAAAAAGATTCAAAAGTTTTGATAATTGAAGATGTCATAACAACTGGAAAATCGAGTTTAGAATGTTTTAAACTTATTAAAAAAAAAAAGGCTAAAGTTGTGGGTTATGCGTGTCTAATAAATAGATCAAATAATAAAACTTTAAAAATTAAAAAAGGAAAAATCATATCTCAAATAAAATTAGATGTTCCCACATACAACAAAAAAAATTTACCAAATTTTCTTAAAAAAATTCCTATCACAAAACCAGGAAGTAGATTTTTAAGATGAGTATAAGATTAGGTGTGAATATTGATCATGTAGCAACTATAAGGAATGCGAGAGGTGAAAAACATCCTGATCCATACTTAGCAGCACTATCAGCACTAAAATACGGAGCTGATTCAATCACAATACATTTGAGGGAGGATAGAAGACACATAAATGATGTTGATTTGAAAAAAATTACAAAAAATAAAAAAATACCTACTAATTTAGAAATGGCCGCAAACGAAGAAATGTTAAAAATAGCAATCAAATCAAAACCTAATTTTGTTTGTATTGTCCCTGAAAAACGACAAGAAATAACGACTGAAGGTGGATTAAATTTAAAAAAAAATTACAGAAAAATTAAAAGAATAGTTCAAAAATTGAATAATTTTAAAATTCGTACAAGTCTGTTTATTGATCCAAATATT
>CACPMF010000027.1 GCA_902634935.1 uncultured Pelagibacteraceae bacterium | reverse complement strand
AGGACACGATTCATTTCTTTTAGATGTGCCAGATTTCTTAGATACTTTAGGGAACTATTTAAAAACAAACTATAAAACTGTGAATGAAAAAAGAATTTAAAGTTATTTCTGAGCTAATATTACAAAATTCCAAAGTTTTAGATGTTGGATGCGGCGATGGTGAATTAATGAGGTTTCTTAAGGATAATAAAACTTCTAAAATACGTGGTTTAGAAATTTCAAAAAATAGGGTTCAAAATTGCCTATCAAAAGGTTTGACTGTCATAGAAGGAAATGCAGAAAATGACTTACAACAATTCCCAAATAATTCATTCGATTTTGTTATTTTAAGTCAGACGCTTCAAGCCTTCCTAGATCCTGAAAAAGTTATCTCCGAGCTTTTGCGAGTTGGTAAAAAAGCAATTGTTACTATACCAAACTTTGGTTACTGGAAAGTTCGTCTTAATTTGTTAATTAAGGGCACAATGCCGGTTACAGAAAACCTTCCTAATGAGTGGTATAATACACCAAATTTGCATATGTGCACCTTAAGGGATTTTTTCAATTTTTGTTCAAAAAGAGAAATAAAAATTTTTAAATCTTTAGCATTAAAAAATGATAAAACTCTAAATTTAAATGCTAAAAATTTAGCATGGAGAAATTTAGAATCGCAATTAGGTATTTTTTTAATAGAGAAATAAATGAATGTTGAGATTATAAAATGTCTAGAAGATAATTATTCTTATTTAATTATAGACAGTAACAAAAATGCATGTGTTGTAGACCCAAGTGAAGAAAGACCAGTAATTGCTTCTGTAGAAAGTAATCAAGCTAATATAAAGTATATATTAAACACGCATCATCATTTTGATCACATTGGAGGAAATTTAAATTTAAAAAAGAAATATAATGCCAAAGTAATAGGATATGTAGAAGATAAACATAGAATACCAGGAATCGATATTGAGTTGAAGGATAAAGAGATTTGGAGCAAAGATGAATTTAGTTTTCAAGTATTCCATATACCAGGACATACTTCTGGGCACATATGTTTCTATTTTAAAAAAGAAAAATTATTATTCACTGGAGATACATTATTCTCTTTAGGATGTGGGAGAATATTTGAAGGTACTTATGAACAAATGTTTTCTTCGCTTCAAATGTTTAAAAAATTTCCTAAAGATACAAAAATATTCTGTGGACATGAATACACAATGAAAAATGCAGAGTTTTGTAAAATGCAGGATCAACAAAATGAGAAGTTAAACAAAAAATTTGAAAAAATAAAAAATTTATTAGATAAAGGATTACCAACTATGCCAACCACAATTGAGGACGAGCTAAATTGCAACATTTTTTTAAAATCTGAAAATTTGGAGACATTTTCAAAATTGAGAGATTTAAAGGATAATTTCTAAGTTATTCAGCTTGACTATGATTTGACCCTGACTATATTGCTGTTTATAAAAATTAGGACTAACTATGTCATTCGCAGTAATAAAAACAGGTGGAAAACAGTATAAAGTGCAAGCTGGAGAAATAATTAAGATTGAAAGATTAGAAGATTCAAAACCGGAAACTAAATTGGAATTTAATGAAGTTTTAGCTTACGGAGACGATAAAAACCTTGAATTAGGAGAACCAACTATTTCAGGAGCTAAAGTTGAAGCTGACTTGATTAAAAATGGAAAAAATAGAACGGTATTAATTTTTAAAAAAAGAAGAAGAAAAAACTCTAGAAGAAAAAATGGACATAGACAGCAGTTTTCTTTAATTAGAATAAATAAAATTTTTGCTAAAGATGGAAAGATAATTTCAGAGGCGGAAATAAAAAAGGAAGCTTCAAAAGAAATAAAAACTCAAACTAAGGAAGTTTCAAAATAAATAGGTAAACTATGGCAACAAAAAAAGCTGGTGGATCGTCAAGGAATGGTAGAGATAGTGCTGGACGTAGGCTAGGAGTAAAAAAATATGGTGGCCAGTTTGTTGTTCCTGGAAATATAATAGTAAGACAAAGAGGAACAAAAATTTTCCCTGGAGAAAATGTAGGGATGGGAAAAGATCACTCAATTTTTTCTGTAGTTAAAGGTAAAGTAGAATTTAAAAAAAGTAAGTCAGATAGAACTTACGTATCTGTAAAACCCAATTAAATCTCACAACTCCTAACATAGTTGTATCATGAAATTTTTAGATCAAGTAAAGATATACGTAAAAGCTGGCGATGGTGGATCAGGATCACCTAGTTTCAGAAGAGAAAAATTTGTTGAGTTTGGAGGTCCTGATGGTGGAGACGGTGGTAAAGGGGGTTCTGTAGTACTTACATCAGAAAGAAACTTAAACACACTTATAGACTTTCGATATCAACAACACTTTAAAGCACAAAGAGGTGGCGATGGTAGTGGAAAAAATAAAACAGGGAAAGGTGGTGAAGTTCTTTTTCTAAAAGTTCCTGTCGGTACACAAGTATTTGAGGAAGATAACAAAACTTTAATTTATGATTTTAAAAATGAAAATGAAGAATTTGTTGTTGCTATAGGAGGAAAGGGAGGATTTGGAAATACAAGATTTAAATCTTCAACTAATCGTGCTCCAAAAAAATTTACAAAGGGATCTAAAGGAGAGGAATTTTGGATATGGCTTCAACTCAAAACTATTGCTGATATTGGAATTATAGGTCTTCCTAATGCTGGTAAATCTAGTCTACTTGCCTCCATAACAAGTGCCAACCCAAAAATAGCAAATTACAAATTTACCACTTTAAATCCAAATTTAGGTGTCACAATTTATGATGATAAAGAAATAACACTGGCAGATATACCTGGTCTAATAGAAGGAGCACATACAGGAACTGGCTTAGGTATCAAATTTTTAAAACATATCGAAAGATGTAAATCTCTATTACATTTAATAGACATTACAGAAAACAATCTTGAGGAATCATATAATCAAGTGAGAAATGAATTGGGCGAGTATAGTAGTGATCTCCTGAAAAAAGATGAATTAATAGTTTT
>CACPMF010000026.1 GCA_902634935.1 uncultured Pelagibacteraceae bacterium | reverse complement strand
ATACATTCAGGATGGAAATTATGATTAAAAAATTGTTTACTCTTTTAAAACTTGGACGAAAACTTGCAAAATCAGATGCATTAAAAATTGCAACTAAATTTAATGAACCACCATTATTAGTAAAAGTTTTATTTAGTATTTTATCATTCTCTTTTTCGAACAATAAAAAAGTTGGTAGTTCATTAAATCAAGGTGAAAGATTATCTTCTTCACTTCAATCTATGGGAACAACATTTATAAAATTAGGACAATTTTTAGCTACCAGGCCTGACATAATCGGAGATGAATTATCGAAAGAACTAGAAAATCTTCAGGATAGATTGCCTCCATTTTCTCAAGACAAAGCTAGAGAAATTATTAAAAAAGATTTAGGTGAGCAAAGCTTTAACTCAATAATAAATCTTAGTGAGCCAGTTGCAGCTGCTTCAATTGCACAAGTTCATAAAGCGCAAATTAATGATGGTGGAACCATAAAAGATGTTGCAATTAAAATTTTAAGACCAGACATAAAGAAAATTTTTAACGAAGAGATCGATGCACTAATGTTGTTTGCTTTCTTTGTAGAGTCGTTCGTAAAAAAAACTAAAAGACTTAAGTTGGTTGAAGTTGTTTTTTTATTAAAGGAGATAACAAATCTTGAAATGGATTTAAGGTTTGAGGCAGCAGCAGCAAATGAATATGGAGAAAATACAAAGAACGATGAGGGTTTTCTAGTCCCTAAAATATATTGGAATTTTACTAGTGAAAATGTAATGACACTTGATTGGGTAGATGGAGTTTCAATTAGAGAAACTGATGAACTTGTAAATAGAAATATTGATGCAAAAAAAATAGCATCAGACATAATTCAGCATTTTTTAAGACACGCTGTAAGAGATGGTTTTTTTCATGCAGATATGCATCAGGGAAATGTTTTTATAAATAGAAGCGGTCAAATAGTTCCTATTGATTTTGGAATAATGGGTAGGCTAGATAAAGTAAGCCAAAGATTTTTAGCAGAAATTTTATACGGTTTTATCCAAAGAGATTATAAAAAAGTTGCAGAGGTTCATTTAGTTGCTGGACTCGTGCCAAAAGATGTGCCAGTAGATGATCTTGCTCAAGCATTAAGATCAATAGGAGAACCTATATTTGGCCAATCTGTAAAAGATATTTCTGGCGGAAAATTACTTAAACAACTATTTGATGTGACAGAAAAATTTAATATGCAAACTCAACCTCAACTTCTTATGTTACAAAAAACAATGGTAGTTGTTGAGGGAGTGGCAAGAAGACTTAATCCTGATACAAATATATGGGAAACATCCAAACCTGTTCTTGAAAAATGGCTTAGAGAAACAAAAGACCCCATAAATTCATTTAATGAAACACTTAAAAATTCTGCAGAAGTAATTAAGAGATTACCTGAATTACCGCAAATTATGGATAAAGCTAATCAAGCTTTAACATTCCTAGCAAGTGGACAAATTCCACAAAACTCGAGCTCATTTAATGAGTTAAATGTAAAAAAATCAGAGATGTCTAGCTTCAGAAATCAGTCAATTATTGGTTTATTATTGCTTGTAATTGTTACTTTATTGGTATTTTAATCTCACGCATGAATAGTTTGTTAAACAAAAAAATACTTGTTGTAATTTGTGGAGGTATTTCTGCTTATAAAAGTCTTGAATTAATTAGAGGTTTAAAAAAAAAACAAGTAGAAATAAAAACAATCATTACAAAAAGTGCCAAAGAATTCGTAACACCTTTGTCGATAACATCCCTTTCTCAAGGAAAGGTATATGAAGATTTATTTAGCTCAGAGAATGAAAGTGAAATGGATCATATTTCTTTATCAAGATGGGCGGATTTGATTATTGTAGCACCGGCAACAGCTAATACAATATCAAAATTGAGTAATGGATTAACAGATGATCTTGCATCCACTGTATTATTAGCATCAAATAAAAAGATTTTTATAGTTCCGGCTATGAACGTAAGAATGTGGGATCACCCATCAAATAAAAAAAATATAATCAAACTAAGGGAATATGGTTATAGTTTAATAGGTCCAGAGATCGGGGATATGGCATGTGGAGAGTATGGTGAGGGAAAAATGACTGAGCCATCAGATATCCTTTTTCATATTGAAAATTACTTATCAAATATACAAAAAAATAAAAAATTTAAGGCTTTAGTAACAGCGGGTCCTACCAGGGAGTATTTAGATCCAGTTAGATATTTAACAAATAAATCAAGTGGAAAGCAGGGTTATGAAATCGCTAAATCATTTAGAGATAACGGATTTGAAACAACAATAATATCAGGAAAAACAAACTTAAAGCCCTTGGAGGATATAAAATTTATTGAAGTTGAAACTGCAGATGAAATGTTAAAAAAAACAATCGAAAACCTTCCTGTTGATGTTGCTGTTTTTTCAGCCGCTGTGTGTGATTATAAATTTAAAAGATATTATAAGGAAAAGATTAAAAAAAAAGCTGAACTAGACTTTAGCATGATAAAAAATACAGATATATTATCTTATATTTCAAAACATAATTCACTACGACCAAAACTCACTGTAGGTTTTGCTGCTGAAACAGAAAATTTAGATTTAAATGCGAAAGATAAACTAAGAAGTAAAAATTGTGATTGGATAATTGCTAATAATGTATCAGGTAATGAAATAGGATTTGATTCAGAATACAATGAAGTTAAAATTTTTTATAAAAATAATAAAAACGAAATACTACATAAAATGAATAAATCACTAATTGCAGAAAATATAGTTGAGAGAGTTATTAAAAATCTTAATTAATGGTCAAAATTAAGATTAAGAAACTTGACCCTAAAGTCAAAATTCCACAATATAAAACTGAAGGATCATCAGGTATGGATCTAATGGCATTTGTAAAAGAATCCCTGAAAATAAAGCCAAACAGTTCTGAATTAATACCAACTGGAATATCTATAGCTATTCCTCAAGATACAGAAATACAAATTCGACCTCGGTCAGGTTTAGCAGCTAAATCTCAGATAAGCGTACTCAATACACCCGGTACGATTGATAGCGACTATAGGGGAGAGTTAAAAGTTATATTATTTAATCATGGGGTGAGTGATTTTATAGTTAATAATGGAGATAGAATAGCACAAATGGTTTTAACACCAGTTTTAAAAGTATCTTTTGAGGAAGTAGATGAACTGCCCGATACAATCAGAGGATCTGGTGGCTTTGGATCTACAGGTAAATGAAGAACTTATTAAGTAAAAGAACACTAAACAAGTATTCAAGGCAAATAGTTTTAAGAGATGTTGGAATTATTGGACAAAAAAAAATTTTTAATTCAA
>CACPMF010000025.1 GCA_902634935.1 uncultured Pelagibacteraceae bacterium | reverse complement strand
TAAATAACCATAAAATTAATTTAATATTTATTCCATATTTGTTTAAAGGTGGACCTCTGTTAATTATTTTTATCTTTTTATTTTTATTTTTTGATTTCAACTTATTGTTTTTGTCTGATGTTAAAATATCAACAAAAAAACCACATTTAACTAGCATTTCTGAGTGATCCAAAATTGCATTAGATGGTCCGCCAAGTGCAGGGTCAAGAGTATGAATAATTCTCAAAATTCTATTTTTCTTCATTTAATAAAAAATTTTCGTAATTAAATAGAGACCAATTTTTAAATGGATTATAATATTTTCTTTGATTATTTGACAATTTGTCAAAAATCATTTGATGAGGTATTTCAAAGCTACTTTTTTTTCTTAAAAATAATTCTCTAGGAACATTGCTTTTAAAACTGTTTAGTAAATTTTTTTTATTAACTACAAAATTTGATTTTAAAATTGGTAAAATATCTTTAAATAGAAACCAATCAACAAATGGTGTCCTCAACTCTATTGAGTTTGACATGCTAGCCCAATCAGCATCTCTTAATAATTTTGAACAAAGATAATATTTTATCTCATAATACATTATTTCCATCTGATCATTTTCGAAATTATTATTTTTTTCTTTGTTTTGAAGTTCATTCATTTTTTCATCAATTGATTTTTTATTTATCAAATCGTTAATTTCATCCGGCATAAAAACACATCTTTGTAGCATATATGCATCGAATATGTTGCTATTATACTTAAACAATCCTGCAAACTTTGTGTTATATTTAAATTTTTTTAAAGATTTATATACAAACGAATACAAACTATTTTTTATATTTTCTTTAGAAGGAAAAAATTTTGATAATTTTTTTATAATAGGTATTCTAGTAAAACTTGGATAACCAAAAAAGAATTCATCGCCACCAATGCCTGAAACTAGTATTTTTGATCCATTTTTTTTTGCATAATAGGAAACCAAATAGTTATTTAATCCATCATTAGTTGGCATATCCATTGAATTATAATATTTTAATACTAATTCTATAATTTCATCTATATTAATATTTTCACTTAAATGATTTATATTGTTATTAATGGAGTTTTTTTTCGCTAATTCACTTTCATTAATTTTATTTGGAAAATCCAAAGTCAAAGAATTTATTTTATCTCTGTCATAGTTTTTGTCTACTGCAGATAATAAGACATTAGAGTCAACTCCAGAAGAAAGTGAAAATGTAATTGGAACATCTGCAACAAGGTGGTATTTAACAGATTTTTCTATTAGCCAACCAAGTTTGCTATTGAGATCATTTATATTTTGAAAATTTTCTGTTTTAGAATTAATGATCGTTTCTTTAATATCTGCATATTTATAATTTTTTTGATTAAAATTTTTATCAAAAATCTTTACTGAGCCCCGTTCAATTGAGAATATATCTCGATATAGAGTATTTGGTTCTTCTACATTTCCCCATAAATAATATTCACATATTGAGTGTCCAAGTTTTATACTAGATACCTCATCAATAGATAAAAGTGCTTTAACCTGAGAAGCAAAATATAATACTTTTTTATTGATTGAATAATACAATGGTTTAATTCCAAAAGGGTCTCTTGCTAAAATCAGTTTTTCTTCTCTTTTATCCCAAATTACAAATGAAAACATTCCTCTTAATTTGTTTAAAAATTCTATACCCCAATATTTGTAAGACTCTAAAATAACCTCTGTATCTGATTTGCTTTTAAACTTAATATTTTTTTTGATTAGATCTATTTTTATATCTTGAAAATTATATATTTCTCCGTTGAAAGTAATAATGTAGTTTTGATCGACTGACACAAAAGGTTGACTTGCGTTATTTGATAAGTCAATAATTGATAATCTATTATGTCCCAAATGTAATTTTTTACACTCTGATATCCAAATATTTTTATCGTCTGGACCTCTATTATTCTGAATTTTTAAAATTTTTCCTAAAATTTTTTCAGAATTTATTGACTCATTGCTAAAATTATAAACGCCTGAAATTCCACACATTTATATAAAATATAATTTCATTCTTTGCTTAATACAAAGTTATAAACATTTACCAATTTTTCTACACTTTTTTCCCACGTAAAATTTGAAGATTGTTCAATGCCTTTTTTGATCATTTCTGTTTTAATGTTGTTATCATTCATAATTAAATTTATTCCTCTTATCATACCTTCTACATCATTAGGATCATATAAAAGACCCGCGTCGCCTACCACCTCGGGTATAGAAGCAACATTTGAAGCAACTACAGGTAGACCGTTTGCCATAGCTTCTAATGGAGGCAAACCAAAACCTTCGTACCAAGAGGGAAATAATAAACAATCTACTGAGTTATATAGTTCTGAAACTTCATTAGTTTTAAGTCCTCTTAATTCTATGATATATTGATTTAGTAAAGAATTATTTTTTAATCTTTCCCAATCCTGATTTTTTGGGCCAAGCCTTACTAAATAAATATTTTTTTTTTTTGATCTTAATTCTTTGAAAACTTTAAGAGTAGTTTCGTGATTCTTGTATCCCTCACCAGTTATAAGTATTAAAAAACTATCTCTTGGAAATTTAAACTTATTGTTTCGAAGATGTTCTTTTTGATTTTTTGGCAACGGTTTAAATGAACTGTCGCATCCATTATAAATAACACTAATATTTTCATTTTTAAGACCACAATGCTCCATCAAATCTTTTTTTGTATTTTGGCTGACTGCAACTATGTGTGCGGCTTCCTTCAGGGAGTTAATTGAGTACTCAACCAATCTTGGTCTATTTGGATAGGTAAAATTTGGTATAAGGCCTTTCCATGCTAAAATTGGTATAATATCATGCACAGTTACTATAGTATTTCTTTTACTTAATGGATATCTTACCAAATGGGAATATCCATGATCAATTATGTGATTAATTTCAAATTTCAAATAAATTTCTTTTATCTGATATGGGTACTCTATAAATCTTGCAAATCTCATTTTGAGTTTGCTAGGTAAAAATCTACTCATCAAAATTTTAGGCGTAAATGATGATATATTAATTTGAGACTCATAATTTTTTTTTATATAATGATTTAAATAATGTGCGTAAACATCCATGCTTATTCTATTATCTTCTTTAAACGTTTTGTATAAGTTTACTTTTGTTGACATGTAATATCACGATAAGATCATTAAATAACTTTTAACCATATTTTTTGAAGTTTTTTTTAAATAAAAAATTTATAAAAACTTGATATATAGCTAGTTAATTTAATTGGTACTAACTTTTAAATATACTTTTAATTTGAGCATTTATATCTAAACTACTTAACGATTTTTTATTTTCTGTCTCAGTTATTTTTTTTGCTTTGCTTTTTTTGAAAGGGCTTTGAACAAGATTTGATTGTCCTAAAGAATTAGTTAATTCTGAAATTTTTTCAGAAATTTTACTTTTTTCATTTTCTATATCAGACAATTGTTGCTTCATAATTTCATACTTTTTTTGAGAATTTGATAAATCATGACTTAATCTTAAATTTT
>CACPMF010000024.1 GCA_902634935.1 uncultured Pelagibacteraceae bacterium | reverse complement strand
ATAAGGCAAAGAAGAGACTATATAATTGTCAATATCATTGACAGTGGTATCGGTTTTAAAAACAAAAAAACGAAAGAGTTAATAAAACCATATTTTACAACAAAAGAAAAAGGAACAGGCTTAGGACTTTCAATTGTAGATAAAATTATAAGTGATCACAATGGATCAATACAATTTTTAAATCATAAAAATGGCGCAAAAGTACAAATTATATTACCAAATAAATAATTAGATGTCGGTTGAGATTTTAATAGTTGATGATAACTCAGACATAAGGCTAATATTAGACGAGCTTATAAAAGATGCTGGATATAAAACTAGGTTGGCCGCAAATTTTAAACAAGCATTAACCGAGATAGATAAAAAACTTCCTGATGTTGCGATCATTGATGTTAAGTTAGACAAAGGAGATAATGATGGTATTCAACTTTTGGATCATATTAAGCAAAAAAATAATGATATACCTGTGATAATGATTTCAGGTCATGCAAATATTGAGATGGCCGTTAACTCTTTAAAATCAGGAGCTTTTGAATTTATACAAAAACCTTTCGACAAGGAAAGATTACTTAATTTCGTGAACAGGGCAGTTGAAAATTTTAATCTTAAAAAGGAAAATAAAAATTTAAGTAAAAAATTATTTCATTCTTTTGATCTTATTGGCAAAAGTAACAACATTATCTCTATTAAAGATCAAATTGATAAACTTTCACAATCTGAAAGTAGGGTATTCATAAATGGTCCAACAGGTTCTGGTAAAGAATTAGTTGCAAGGAACATTTATAAAAAATCAAAAAGAAACAAGGGTCCGTTTGTAATTATAAATGGAGCCTTATTGGATACAAAAAAATATGAATTAGAACTTTTTGGAGAAGAAAAAAAAGATGGTTCTATCTTGTATGGTGCATTTGAAAAAGCATCTGGAGGTGTATTACTAATTGATGAAGTGACAGAAATTCCTTTAGAAACGCAATCTAAGATTTTAAGAGTTATGATTGATCAAAAATTTAAAAGATTAAATGGTAACCACGATATTAAAGTAGATGTAAGAATTTTCTGTTCAACTAGCAAAGACATGTCAACAGAAATAAAAAATGGAAATTTTAGAGAAGATCTTTTTCATAGACTAAACGTCTTTAATATCAAAATTGATCCATTAACAAATAGAATTGAGGATATTCCATTACTAATTGATTATTTCATAGAAAACATTTGCAATACTTATAGTTACAAAAAATTTTCAATACAAAATAACAATTATCTTCTCAATTATGATTGGCCAGGCAATGTGAGAGAATTAAGAAACTTAATTGAGAGAATAGCAATACTTTCACCTGGAGATAATCAGGACAAGATAATAAATATTATAAAAGAGTCACTATCTAGATCTTTAGATGAAAACTTTTCTGTAACAGATACCCTTTCAGTACCGCTTAGAGAAGCAAGAGAAACGTTTGAAAAAGAATATTTAATTTCACAAATAAAAAAATTTGGTGGAAATATATCAAAAACAGCTAAATTTGTGGGCATGGAAAGATCAGCATTACATAGAAAGCTAAAAATTCTAGGTGTAAAGGATCTAAATTAGATGAATATTATCATATGTGGCGCCGGTAGAGTCGGTTACACAATAGCAAAATTATTAACAGAACAAAATCATTCAATTACAGTAATTGATCAGTCTGGTGATGATATACAAAAAATTAATGATAGCCTTGATGTTAAAGCTATAGTTGGCAAAGCAACCTCTCCATCAGTTTTAGAAAGAGCTAATACTAGTGATGCTGATATGATAATTGCAGTCACTAAAAACGATGAGATCAATATGTTAATTTGCCAAATAGCATATTCCATTTTTAAAGTTCCAAAGAAAATTGCACGGATCCGATCTCAAGAATATTTAGATCCAAAATTTTCTATATTATTCAATAGGGAGAATCTGCCTATTGATTATGTTATTTCGCCAGAATTAGAGATAGCAAAGTCTATACAAAGAAAACTAGAAGCCCCAGGTGCTCTTGATAATGTGCCCTTCGCAGAAAATAAAATTAGACTTTTAGAGATACTAATAGATGATAACTGTCCAATAAACCGCATAAAATTAAACGAACTTACAAAAAAATTTCCGAAATTAAATGCTTATATTTTAGGAGTTATAAGAAAAGATGAATTCAAAATATTAAAGAAAAACGACTCTTTAGAACACAACGACAAAGCTTATGTCATGGTAAGCTCAAATCAAATGGAGGAAACATTAAAAGTTTTTGGCCATAATGAAAAAAAATCAAATAAAATTCTAATTATTGGGGGAGGAAACATTGGTTTTAATTTAGCTAAAAATATTGAGGAAACCTTTGAGTCAGCAAGAGTAAAAATAATAGAGAAAAACAAAGAAAGAGCAGAGCTAATTGCAAATGATTTAAATGATACGATTGTTATCAATGGTAATGGACTTGATGAGGATGTACTTAATGAGGCTAATATAGATGAGGTAGAGACGGTATTAGCCTTAACAAATGATGATGAAGACAATTTAATGGTAAGTGTACTGGTGGAAAAATTTTCTAAAGATAAAAGAACAATGGCTTTAATAAATAAACCAAATTATTCTCTTTTACAAACATCTTTAAAAATAGATGACATGATTGACCCAAGAATGGATACAGTTTCTAGTATTCTTAAACATGTACACAAGGGAACTATAGAAAATGCTTATACAATCTTGAATGGTGATTATGAAGTTATTGAAGCAGAAATATTGGAATCTTCTGATTTAATAAACAAAGAATTAAAAGACTCTGATCTTCCAGATGATATCAGAATTGGATCTATACTTAGAGGAGATCAGTTTATAAAACCCAGTTCAAATTACAAATTTCAAAAAAATGATATAATTGTATTACTGTCTAAAAGAGATCAATTGCCTACAGTAGAAAATTTGTTCAGAATAAGCTCGATCTAATAATTAAATGAGCAGATTTAGTTTAATATTTGTTGGATCATTTACTCTTTTAATAAGTATTTTTTCGTTTTTGAATATTATTTATTCGTATTACTTGAATTTATTTTTAAATATAGACGTCTACTTTATTATTTTTTTATTTACTTTAATTCTCGGTTTGTTTTTAATTTTTTTTAAAAGAATTCATTTTAAAAAAATTAATATTTATGAAAAAATATTAATAGTAATTATAGGTTATTTATTTTTTCCAGTAATTATTTCGTTGCCTTTTTACTTCAGTATAAATAATATTTCTTACTTAAATTCGTATTTTGAGGCAATATCAGGTTTTACATCAACAGGTTTTTCTGTTTTTAATAACATAAAACAATTAGATCAAAGCCTAATTATATGGAGATCATCCTCACAATGGATTGGAGGTTTATATTTTTTATTTTCTCTTCTTTTATTGATAGATATTTTTGATGATAATTTAAAAAAATCATTAACAAATTACAAATCATTCAATTCATCTGAAACATTAAAGCAATCTTTGAAAATAATAATAATTTATTCATCAATTACATTTATTATTTTTATTTTACTAAAATTTATTGATTTAAGGACTTTTGACTCATTTAATTTATCAATGACAATAATTTCCTCTGGAGGGTTTTTACCTATGAATAATTTTGATGCTTTATTTAAGAATGACTTGAGT
>CACPMF010000023.1 GCA_902634935.1 uncultured Pelagibacteraceae bacterium | reverse complement strand
AAACTCTTCATAAAAAAGTAGGATTAAGTGACCATACTAGTAGCACATTGGTTCCATCAATTTCCGTCTCAATGGGTGCAAGTGTAATTGAGAAACATTTTACAACAGATAATTCACTACCTGGAAGAGATAACAAATTCGCATTAACCCCCTTTAGGTTTAAAGAAATGGTGGATAATATAAAAGATACAGAAGAGGCTCTTGTGTTTAAAGGTTTAAATTTTCAAAAATCTGAAAAAGAGGTTATTAGTAAATATAGGGGAAGATGGGAACCTACTGATTATCTAGAGAAATAGTGAAAATTAGAGCATCAATAATAATTAGAACAAAGAATGAGGAGGAATGGATAGTTCCTTGCATAAATGCGATCAAAAAACAATCAATTAAAAATACTGAGATAATTCTTGTCGATAATTGTAGTGAGGATAAAACAGTTAAGCTTGCTAAAAGCCTTGGCGTTAAAAAAATTGTCAAAATTAAAAAGTATCTACCTGGCAAAGCATTAAATATTGGAATAACAAAAAGTAATTCTGATACAGTAGTTATATTATCAGCTCACTGCATACCTAAAAACAAATATTGGCTTAAAAATTTAATTAGCCCCTTAGTGCAAAAAAATATTGTAGGAGTTTATGGAAGACAGATTCCTTTACCTTTCACCTCAACAGAAGACAAAAGAGATTTAATTTTAACTTTTGGAAAAGAGGATAAATTACAAAAAAAGGATTATTTTTTTCACAATGCCAATAGCGCTATAAATAAAAAAGTTTGGCAAAAGATTAAATTTGACAATAAATTGACAAATATTGAGGATAGAGATTGGGGTAAAAAAGTAATTTCAAAAGATTACAATCTTTATTATTCAAGCGAAGCTTCAGTTTTCCATTATCATGGGTTGCACCAACACGAAAGAAAATTATCCTTTCGAGCTTCATCAGTAATTTCAATAATGCAAAAGTTAGATATAGATGAACATGGATTTCCAGATGAGTTAAAAATAAATATGGAAAATATACCAGTATTTATTCCTTTGAAAGATAACAGATATAATAAACCAATGTATAAAAAAATTTTAAATATAATTATAAAGTCTAATAAATTAAAAAAAGTTTTTATTTACGGTGATATAAAACATGCTAATTATTTTAAGATTCCTCTTCTAAACAGAAATAAAAATAACGACAAGAACAAAGATCTACAAATTGTAATTAAAAATGCTTTAAGAGAATATGAAAAAGTATACAAAAAAATACCAAGAGCTATAGTTTATATTGCACCAAGTTTTATTAATCCAATAAAGGGTATTTTAAAAAAAAGCTTAAAAGATTTTTATCTAGGAGGCTTTTCATCAATTTTTCCAGCGTATCAGGATTTTGGAAGTTATTGGATTGAAGAGGAAAGCATATTCCAAAATATTGATACAAAAAAAAATCCTATTGATAGAGGAAATCCTATTTATAAAGCATGCTACGGTCTAGGTACTATTTTTAGAACTTCATCTATTAGAAAATCCAGTATATTTGGAAATAGAATTGGAGTGAGAAAATTTTTTAATCTTAAAAATACTCTAAGAGATTAATGAAAAAAAAATTACTAATAATTACTCCCATCAAACATATAAAAAACTTGTTCAAAAACTTTAGTAAAAAATTTAAGGTTACTTATAAACCTGAAATAAAAAAATCTGAATTACACAAAATTATAGATAATTTTGAAATAATTTTTACGAATCCAAATAAATCAAATATTTATTTTGATAAAAAACTTCTACTAAAAGCAAAAAAACTACAAATTATTTCCACGGCCTCAACAGGCACAAATCATATCGATGAATATGAGGCACATAAATTGAACATTAAGATATTATCTTTAAAAAAAGAAAAAAAGTACATGAAACAAATTTCTTCAACAGCAGAATTAGCTTTTGCTTTAATGTTGTGTATTGTAAGAAATATTATTCCTTCTAACAAATCTGTGTTTCAGAAAAACTGGGATTATTATCCATTTATTGGAAGACAATTAGACTCTCTTAAAATAGGGGTTGTTGGATATGGGAGGCTTGGAAAAATGTTTCTGGGCTTTTTAAAAGGATTTGGCTCAGATTTGTATGCTTATGATCCAAATATTAAAATTAAAAATAACAAAATTGAACAATGTAAGTCACTAAAAGCTTTGTTCAAGAATTGCAATATTGTGTCTGTGCATGTTCATCTTAATAATAAAACAAAAAATTTAATCAATAAAAAAAATCTAAAGTTTTTTAAAAACGGTGGAGTTCTTATAAATACCTCACGAGGTGAACTGGTAAACGAAAAGCATCTCTTAGCTTATTTAAAAAAAAATAAAATGTCAAAATATGGGACGGATGTCTTAGAAGGAGAAATAAATGGTATTAAAAAAAATATTATAATAAAAAATTTTACCAAACGTGATTTAAAAAATAGAATATTGATTACACCTCATATTGGAGGTATGACAAAAGAGGCACAACAAATGGCTTATACGTATTCATTTAATAAATTAATAAAAAATATTTAAAAAAATATGTACAAAAAAAAAAAAATACTTGCTGTTATTCTTGCCAGATCAGGATCAAAAGGTATTAGGGATAAAAACATTTCATTATTAAATAAAAAACCACTAATATATTTCACGATCAGAGAGGCAAAAAAAAGTAAGCTGATCGATGATATTGCTGTATCTACTGATAGCCAAAAATATATTAAAATTGTTCAAAATTATAAAATCAAGACCCCATATCTAAGACCAAAAAAATTATCAGGTGATAAAATTAGTTCAGCAGTCTGCATCCTTGATATTTTTAAATTTTATGAAAAAATGAACAATACTCGCTATGATTACTGCATAGAATTAATGTGCACAAATCCTTTTAAAAACTTTAAAGATATTGATAATGTCTTAAAAAAACATATTTCTTCAAAAGCAGACAGTGTTATAGCCATGACAAAATTGGAAGATCATCATCCACGAAGAATAAAAAAATTAGTTAACGGTAAAATAAGAGATTTTTGTCTTAAAGAAAAAAAGGAGTCGAGGAGACAAGACTTAAAGCCAAAAGCCTATATAAGAAATGGATCAATATATTCGTTAACAAGAGAGATGGTTTTAAAAAAAATAAGATATGGAACAAAAAATAGTATTCCATATATCATGCCAAGAAATAGAGTTATTAATATAGACGAACCACAGGATTTATTAATTGCAAAATTTATGATGACTAAAAAAATTAGAAAGTAAGATTTTTAAAATTGTGATCTAATTTTTTTGAAAACTCAACCTCTCCAACACCCAAGGGCACTTTGCTAAAATTATCCATTTCAATAATTTGCCTTTTTTCAAAATTATGAAGTAAATGGTACCCAAAAAAAGGATCATGTAATCTTAATTCTTTAGAAGCAAGCTCAATATTAAAAATTTTGTTTTTTCTTAAATCTTGATAGCTCTTATAATAATTTAATCCGTGATAGTATTGATCTGCGTTAAAAACTTTTATTCTCTTTGGGCTAAATTTTTTTATGTCAAATACAATGTTAGGTATTGCGTGAGCTGAAGCATTAAGATTGGAAAAATTATCTAATGTTAAATCCATAACTCTTGTGTTTAAGTCATTCTCATCTTTAATTTTTAAAAATTGGTCGTAAATTTTTTTAGTTTTAAATACTTTCCAAATTGCTTTATTTAAATTAAGGACCTGATTTTTGTGGTCAACCCAATAACCATCATTAAAGTATACTATGTTTGTTCTACTGCCATATTTACTCTCATCAAGTGTTTTTTCATTTGTATGATTTGTTCTAATTATAATATCAAAACTTTCTATTTCATTTCCAGTATTTTCACTTGAATCACC
>CACPMF010000022.1 GCA_902634935.1 uncultured Pelagibacteraceae bacterium | reverse complement strand
TTTACATAAATCGTATCTTTAATTTTGATGCTTTTATTTGACTTAAAAAGATAAAATTCATTTACTAGACCATTGTTAATAAAATTTTCTAAAAGAGTTGGTCCACATTCAATTAATATCTGATGTAGGTTTTTCTTGTGAAGAATGCTAAGAACATATTTTAAGTCAAATTCTTTACCTAAAGTCATAATATTAAATATTTCTGTATTAGTATGTCTAAATTTTTTAATTTTATCTTTATTATTGCTTTTAGAAAATATTATTTTTTTTAAGTCTTTATTTTTAAATATTTCTGAAGAGGATTTAACTTTTAAATTTTTATCAATAATAACAATAGTTGGTGAACATTTTTCTAAACCGTTTAGTCTGCAAGTTAATTTAGGATTGTCATTATTAATAGTCACATAAGATGTTAACAATGCTTGACACCTATATCTTAAGATATGCGTGATATCTTTTGAATAAATATTGGATATCGATGTTTTGTCGCTAAAGATTCTATTATTCTGTGAAATCGCAAGTTTTCCAATTACATAAGGGAAATTATATTTTCTTATAAAATCATATTCAGAATATAATTTTTTGGTTTTATTATCTATAAAATTTTTTGTTACATTTATTTTATATTTTTTTAATATATTCTTAGCAGTATTTTTTGTTCTCTTATCTTCGTCTGTATGTGAAAAAAAAACTTTTTTAATTTTTTTTTTAATCAAAGTATACGTACAAGGTGGAGTTTTCCCATAGTGTGTACATGGTTCAAGTGACACATATATAGATGAATTATATAAATCTTTAGATTTTTTTTTATTAATTGCGTTTATTTCCGCATGAGGTCTTCCATTTGTACCAGTTACACCATATGAAATTATTTTATTGTTTTTAGTAATAACACAACCAACAGAAGGGTTTGTGCCTGTAAAATATTTTTGATTTTCAGCAAGACTAATTGCAAGCTGCATTAACTTTTTATCAGATAATTGAAAGTTATCTTTTTTTGTAGACATCAATTTTATCTACAAATTGAACAAAATCTTTTTCTTCTCTAAAATTTCTATAAACAGATGCAAATCTTACATAAGCAACTGGATCTAAATCTTTTAATCCTTCCATCACCATAGTTCCAATAGTATTAGAAGATATTTCACTCTGACCTAATTCTTCAAGTGATCTAGATATTTTAGAAATGAATTTTTCAGCAGTCTCTGTATCTATTGGTCTTTTCTTTAAAGCTACATAAATAGATTTAGACAATTTTTCTCTATCAAATGTAGATTTTCTTCCATTTTTTTTGACTACAGTTAATTCTCTAAATTGAACTCTTTCGAATGTTGTAAATCTCTGACCGCAAATACACAATCTTCTGCGTCTAATTGCTGTACCATCTTCAGTTGGTCTTGAGTCAACAACTGAGGTTTCCCCTTTTTTGCAAATCGGGCATATCATGTTTTAATTATCCTAAGTGTTTATATATAGGAAAATTCGAACATAAATCTACAACTTCTTTTCTAACCTCTTCTTCAATTTTTGTATTATCATTTGGATTATCTGATAAACCTTTAATAACTTTTGTTATTAATTCACCAACTAATTTAAATTCATTTAATCCAAATCCTCTTGTTGTTGCTGCTTGTGAGCCTAATCTTATACCAGATGTAACCATTGGACTTTCCGTATCAAATGGTATTCCATTTTTGTTACAAGTAATATTTGCTCGAGATAAACTTTCAGCTGCAAGATTACCTTTCACATTAAATGGTCTTAGATCAACTAACATCAAATGTGTATCAGTACCGCCTGAATAAATTTTAAAACCATTATTTTTTAAAGTTTCAGCTAAAATTTTAGCATTTGCTAAAACTTCTTTTATATAATCTTGGAATTCTGGTTTTAAAGCCTCTTTAAACCCTACGGCTTTAGCAGCAATAATATGCATTAATGGACCACCCTGGTAACCTGGGAAAACGGCAGTATTAAATTTTTTTGCAAGATCTTCATGATTAGTTAAAATTATACCACCCCTTGCACTTCTGAATACTTTGTGAGTAGTTGATGTTACAACATGAGCATGGTCAACTGGATTTGGGTATCCTTTTCCAGCAACTAATCCTGAAAAATGTGCCATATCAACCATAAAATAAGCACCAATTTTATCAGCTATTTCTCTAAATCTTTTAAAGTCAATTACTCGTGAATAAGCACTACCACCAGCAATAATTAATTTAGGTTTATGTTCTAAAGCTAATTTCTCAACATTATCATAATCAATCAATTCAGATTGTTTATCAACATCGTATCCAATTGCATTAAACCATTTTCCCGACATAGAAATTTTTAATCCATGTGTAATATGTCCGCCAGAATTTAAACTCATTCCCATAAACGTATCGCCTGGTTTTAGTAAAGCTAAAAATACTGCACCATTAGCTTGAGCTCCAGAGTGAGGTTGTGCATTTGCAAATTTACAATTGAAAAGTTTTTTTAATCTTTCTATTGCCAATTCCTCAGCTACATCTACGTGCTCACAACCATTATAGTATCTTTTTCCTGGATAACCTTCAGCATATTTATTTGTTAAAACAGAACCTTGCGCTTCAAGTACTGCTTGTGAAACTATATTCTCGGATGCAATTAATTCAATATGATTTTGTTGTCTTATCAATTCATCATTAATTGCTTTATAAATATCTGGATCGCTTTGTTTTAAACTTTTTTCAAAAAAATCTTGGTATTGATTATTTATATATTTACTTTCACTAGACATATTAAATCCTTTTAACTCTTTTTAAGTGTCTCCCCCCTTCAAAATCAGTTTTTAAAAAGGTGTTAACACATTTCATTGCTAAACTTTTATTAGTTAGTCTTTCACCTAATGTAATAACATTTGCATCATTATGCAATCTTGATAATTTCGCATTTTTAATGGAGTAACATAATGCAGCTCTTATCTTCTTATGTCTATTTGCAGCCATAGACATTCCTAATCCTGAACCACAAACCAATATACCAACATTAGATTTTTTTTTTGACACTATTTTACTCAACTTATGTGCATATATGGGATAATTTACTGAAACAGATTTCTTGTTAGTTCCTAAATCCATAATATCAAATTTTGTTTTAAGTTTTTCAAAAATGTAGTTTTTAAGGGAATAACCTGCATGATCTGAAGCAATATAAATTTTTTTCAAACTAATTAAATTTGTAATCTAAAACGCATGCAACTAGGTGAACTCTATTTTCTTCACCTCCGTTAAAAGCATTATGATACTTTGTATTGTTTGTAATCCAGACAGAGCCATCTGCAGGCATGTGTTGAGCAACTTTATCAACAACCATAATTGCACCAGGATTAGTATATATTGGTATATGCAGTCTTGGCTCTGGGTCTCTATGCCAACTTAAAGTTGATCGAGGTTCTTTTAACAATAATCTCATTCTCCCAAGTTTATATCTTTTACTTAATACATCGTAAACTTCTTTAAAATAAGTATGTTCAAAATCTTTTACAAATTCAGTATATTTTTCCTCTTCTATCGCAACATCACGGCTAACTTCTTTCCCAGTTGAATCAGGTTTTGTCCAGTATACTCCTCTTACCTTACTTCCTTTAATTGAGTCAGGGTCGCCTGGTATTTGGTTTAATGATATACCGGCAAAGTGAGGAATTCCTAAACTTGTGTCAAAGCCTTTCATGTTCAAAACTTCATCACAAGCTGCTTGTAGTTTTTCAATGTCAAAAGTTACGTCTTGTAAGTGAAAATCACTATTAGAATTACTTTTTTTTACTTCTTTAAGATAAGATACGTTGTTCATGCGTTAAATAAATACTTTATTATTTTATATATAACATATAACTTTTGTCGCATCATACATATAATTAATAATGATTATCACAGGAAAATATCCAAATTTAAGGATGAGAAGATCAAGAAAAAATAATTGGTCACGCAGGCTTGTACAGGAAAATAATCTTTCTTATAACGATCTGATTCTTCCTATTTTTTTAACAGATGGCTTTAACAAAAAAATTCCTATTAAATCTATGCCTAACATTTATAGATATTCAATAGATAAGCTTTCAAAGATAATAGACAAATCAATTAAAAAAAAAATTCCTATGATTGCATTGTTTCCTCAAACAAAAATTAAGTTAAAAAATCCATTAGGTTCAGAGGCATTAAACGAAAATAATTTAGTATGTAAGGCTATTAGATACATTAAAAAAAGATATAAAAATGAAATTGGCATAATGTGTGATGTTGCTCTTGATCCATATACTTCTCACGGTCATGACGGATTGTTAAAAAATAATAAAATTGTTAATGACGAAACAATTAATATTTTAGTTAAACAATCATTATTACAAGCATCAATGGGCTGTGATGTAATAGCACCATCAGATATGATGGATGGAAGAATTGGAAAAATAAGAAAAGAGTTAGATAAAAACAAATTTGAAGATGTTCAGATAATTTCTTATGCAGTAAAATATGCATCAAGTTTCTATGGACCATTTAGAGATGCCGTAGGATCAAAAGGTGCATTAAGAGGAGATAAGAAAACTTATCAAATGGATTTTAAAAATACTAATGAAGCATTAAGAGAAGTTTCAATCGATATTAAAGAAGGTGCAGATATGGTAATGGTAAAACCAGGTTTACCTTATCTAGATATAATTAAAAACGTTAAAGCACATTTTAAAATTCCAGTTTTAGCGTATCAAGTTTCAGGAGAGTACAGTCTTATAGCTAATGGTATTAAACAAGGAATAATAGACGATAATGTCATCTATGAAACTCTTATGGCATTTAAAAGAGCAGGATCAAACGCTATAATTTCATATTTTGCTGATCAAATAAACTTAGATTTTTAATAGATGCATATAGGTTAGATCTTGAACTAGGATAGTTTATACCAATTGTTTTTAGTATAGTTTTTTCTAAATAATCACCTACAATTTTAAAACCGTTCAGTAATTCATTATAATTATCAATTTCAAAATTTTTATCAATTAGGAAGTTTGGGATATTTTTTTTTGTAGATTTTACAAAATATTTTTTGTTACCATTAGTTCCAATTTTTTCACTCACATAATCTTTAAATTCAATATCATATCCAACACATTTGTAAAAACTTAGCTCCCAAAAAATAAATTCTAAAAGCCATTTATTATGATTTAATATATTTTTTAAATTGTCAGTAAGATAATAAATATTTTCATTTTGTTGATCCTCACCTGTTAATAATTTAATTAAACTCATTGCATAAGAAATACATAATAATTTATTTTTATCGTCCATAAATAATGGTGTAACTACTTGGTCAATCTCTAATTTAAAGTAACCGACCTTTGAGTCATTTTTAGAATTAAAGTTCAAATGAAATTTATTACCTATTAATAAATAGTTTTTAATTTTCTTTGATGTGGATCCATAAATTACACCATTAACTTTTCCATGATTTTTGGTATAAAATTCTGCTATAGAATTATTTTCACTATACTTATTTTTCGAGAGTAAAAAACCTGTATCCTGCCAATTCATTTTTTATTAATTGATTTTAATAGTTCATATGCAGCAGATTGCTCTGCTTTTTGTTTAGAAGATCCAGTAGAAAAAATATAATTTGTGTTACTAATTTTTACTCCAACTTTAAAAGTTGGTTTATGTCTAGGGCCTGTATTCGATACTAGTTTGTAACTTGGAAGTATTTTGAATTTTTTAAGTGAATATTCTTGTAATTTGGTTTTTGCGTCTACAACATTATCAAAAGAAGATTTCAAATGAGAACTCCAATTGTTAAGTATAAATTTTTTTGCTTGATCAAAATTTGAGTCTAAAAAAATTGCACCTATCAATGCCTCACAACAATCTGAAATTATTTTATTTTCAATTTGTTTTCTGCTTTTATCTTTTCCAATTTTTATAAAATTAT
>CACPMF010000021.1 GCA_902634935.1 uncultured Pelagibacteraceae bacterium | reverse complement strand
CTAAATTTGTAAGTTTAGCCTCCATTTGCTTAATTGTTAATTTAGTGGTGTCGACTAATACAGCATTTTTGGTCATAATCAAGGGACTTATTTTTCTTTTAGTGTCTTCTTTATCCCTTTGAATCAGGGCTTTTTCGACTTCTTTTAAAGATATTCTTTTGTTTAGATTTTTAAACTCCCTAAGCCTTCTTTTTGCTTTTTCTTTTGTAGAACATGTAAAGAAAAGTTTTAGGTCAGCATTTGGCATTATTTTTGAACCTATATCTCTTCCTTCAACAACAACTAATTTAGATTTTTTAATAAAATTTTTTTGAAAATCTTTTAGAGCTTTTCTGACATAAGGTTTTTTTGCAATTATTGATGACAATCTTGCTACCTCAGGGCTATAGAGCTTTTTATTTTGTAATTTTTTTAAAGTAATTGAATTAGCAATTTTGTTAATAAATTTTACATTGTATGTATTTCTATTTTCTAAAGTTTTAAGAGCACAAAATCTATAAAGAGTACCACTTGAAAGAAAATTCATCTCAAATTTATTTGCAATTAGCTTACCTCCAGTTGTTTTTCCAGACGCGCTACTTCCATCTGCTGCAATTTTAAATTCAATTTTTTTGTTAAGTTTTTTCAATATATTCTTGCTCCTAATTTTTTTAATATTTTTAGGAAAGAAGGGAACGAGGTATTTATAGAATCCTTATCTTCTATAATAACTTTTCCATGCTCAATGAAAGACAAAGCAGCTATGCAAGACATCATAAACACTCTATGATCTTTTAAATAATTTTTAATATGAATATTCTTATTTAGCTCAAATTTAGGATTACCAAATATCTTTATATCATCTTTTTTTCTCTCAACTTTAACTCCAATATTCTTTAGGAAGCTTACAGCAATATCTAATCTCGGACTTTCTTTTTTGTTTAATTCTCCTAAATTTTTAAAACTAGATATACCTTTTGCTTTTGCAGCTATTAAAAATATCACCAGGAATTCATCTATTGCTGCACTATTTAAAGATGTAGGACAACTGAAACCTCTAATATTTTTTGAGCTTTCAACTACTATGTCTGAAGTTTCTTCTCCTTTATATATTTTTTTATTTTTTAAAGTAATTTTACAATTCATTTTTTTTAAAATTGTAATTATTCCAATTCGACTTTTATTAATATTTATATTTTTAATTCTAATTTTTGAATTTTTTGAAAGAGCTGTTAAAACTATAAAAAAGGCACTCGAGCTAATATCCCCTGGCAATACGTAATCAAATGCATCAAATTGATTTAATCCTGTAACTTTTATTAAATCAAAATCTTTATTTGATTTTATTTTAATTGGTAATTTTAAATATTTAAATAAAAGCTCTGTATGATTTCTTGATTTTCTTGCATTTATAATTGTTGTTCCAGGAGTGTTTAAAGCTGCAAGCATAACAGCACTTTTGCACTGTGCACTACCTCTTGTTTCAAAATAATTTATTGGTCTTAAAAAGTCATTGCCTAATATTTCAACTGGCAAAGAGTTTTTTTTTAGCTTTATATTTGTTCCAAACTTTTTTAGTGGTTCTGTAACCCTTGAAAAATCCCTCTTTGAAAGACTTTTGTCTCCAATAATTTTTACATTTTTTTCTGTTTTAACTAATAAACCTAATATCAAACGCGCAAGTGTTCCTGAGTTTCCTGCGTTTATTGTAGTTTTTTTTTTAATATCAAAGCCATTTAATCCATATCCAAGAATTTTATATTGATTACCTATTTTCTTACATTCAATACCAAGTTTTTTTATAGACCTAACCGCATTTAATACATCTTCGGACTCGAGTAAATTTGATATTGTAGAAACACCTATTGCTTGGCTTGCCAACAATATTGCTCTAATAGAGAGGCTTTTATCCGATGTTACCTCTATTGTTTTATTAAATGGTTTAATTTTATTAAGTATTTTTATCTGGTTGGGCATTTATGAATTAATTTATTTTAAATTCATCTCCAAAATAAGCTGATCTTGCATTCGTATCATTGATAATTTCACTTGGACTCCCAGATGCAATAATTTTTCCATTTGATAATACTATTGCTTTATCGACACAACTTAAAAGATCTCTTGCTTGGTGATCACACACAACTACAGTAATTCTCTCCATTGATTGTAAATTTACAATTATTTCTTGCAGCATTTTAATCGTCAATATATCTAAAGCTGCAAATGGTTCATCTAGAAGCAAAATATTTGGGTCATTTATTAAAGCCATTGCAATGACTAATTTTTTCTTTTGACCACCTGATAAATGTTTTGCTTTAATTTTTAAAAGTGAGTCGAACTCAAACTGTGAAACTATTTTTTCAATTTTTGTTTGTCTAAGATCTTTTTCTTTAATGTGAATTTCAGCAACAAGTTTTAAATTTTCATAAAGATTTAAATCTTGAATAAAGCCACCATATTGTGGAACGTAACCAAGTTTAAATCTGGTTGCTCTTTCGTAAATTGGAATATTTGTACAATCAACATTTTTAATCAAAACTTTTCCATAACTAGGATCTTTCAATCCTGTGATGATTTGAAATATCGTAGATTTTCCAACACCATTTGGACCAAGCATTCCTAGTACTTCGTTTCTATTAATTTTAAGATTCAGATTATTTAATATTTGTCTTTTATTGTAAAACATTGAGACTTTATTTAACTCAACTAGTGTCTCCTGTTCTTTAAAACTTTTAATTCTAAATTTTTTTATAACTGCCATTATTGTTTAGTATTTATTATTATTTTTTCTGTTTCACCTATACCAGGATTTATATCTATTTCTTTAGTTTCTATATTTAAGGCTATTTTTCCTGCTTTCATAGTTGATTTAGGATCTGTTACTACAACATTATTATAAGCTATTGCAATATTTGTATCCATATTTATATCGAAATTATCACAAGTTATTTGTTTATCTTCATAATTTATAACGACATTCTTATAAAATTTTGAACCAAGAGTTGATGAATTATATTCAGCAAAGTCTGAAACTATATATATAGTTGATCTTTCTTTTGAAGTTATCTCACCTTTGACATTATCTAGATCTAAGATGTTTTTATCAATTTGATTAGTTCTGCCAGATGTTGCTAGAATTTTATATTTATTTCCATTTTTATCAGTTGTTAAGTACTCAACATCTTTTACAATATTTGGGATCTCGTTATCCTTTTTTTGATTCTCATTTTGCTTAGTATTTTTTTTTTCAGGCTTTTTTTCCTTTGAATTTTCAAAATCTATTTTGTTCGTTTCAATTTTTTCTTTATTTGATTTATCTTTTTCAGTTGAATTAAGAACATCATTTTCGTCTTTGTTTTTAATGTCATCTTGTGAATTTGTATTTATCTCCTTTTCAATTTGCTGAGGAGTTTGATCAACTGTAATTTTTTCTTTTGAAAAGTATTTAAAATAAACACCTCCAATAATAATAAAAATAATTATTAAAATAATTAACTGAATTGCTGATTTTGGTGACATCTAGCTTATATTTGCGTTCAGAATATTATGAATATGTATAACTCCAATCGTTACATTTTTTCTTTTTCCATTATGAACACATAAACTTGTAATACGATTAGTATTCATTATTTCTAAAGCTTTTGCAGCTAGAGTATCTTTTTCTATGCTTATTGGGTTTTTTTTCATAACAGTATTTATTTTAATCTTTTGAAAATCGTAATTCTTCTGGCTTATTCTTTTAATGTCACCGTCAGTTAAAATACCAGTGGTAAATTTATTTTTTCTTACAAATAAAACACCCAAGCCTTTTTTCGAAATAATATTTAGAGCATTTTTCATTGTAATGTTGTGTTTCACAAAAGGAATCTTATTTCCTGTTAGCATAATATCTCCAACAGTTTTTAATTTTGTACCCAATGATCCTGAGGGATGGTATTTTTTAAAATCCAACTTACCAAATTTTTTTGTTACCATGCATGTAATTGCTATTGCATCACCGAGCGCAAGTTGATTTGTTGTACTCGAAGTTGGAACAAAATTTCCTGGTCCCGCCTCCTTAACATTTGGAATAAAAACTTTAACATCTGAATTTTTATATAATATTGATTTTTTATTTGATGTAATTCCAATTAGCTTAATACTTCTGTTTCTTGAGCAAAATTGAATTATATTCTTTAATTCGTTAGACGACCCACTTAAACTAATTAATATTACTACATCATTAGAATTTATTTGACCCATGTCACCATGAGATGCATTTGAGGCATCCATAAAAAATGAAGGTGTTCCAGTAGATGAAAAAGTTGCAGCCCATTTTTTGCTTATAATTCCGCTTTTTCCAACTCCCGAAACAATTACTTTTCCATTTTTACAATTTATTATTGCCCTGATTATTTGTTCAAAAGAAACTCCGATTGATGATTTTAATTTTTTTAAACCTTCGATTTCATTTTGAATAACTTCTTTAGCAATTTTTTTATATTTATTTCTTTTCATTTAATGAGACCAGATATCATCCTTGAATGATGCAAGATCTAAGTCAACTCTTGTTGATATAAATTTAATCGCACTTTTATACAAATCTATTCTTTTTTCTCGTATTAGTATTTTTTCTAGCCCTTCAAAAATCTTATGCAAGTAAATAACATCATTTGCACAATATTTAAGTTGTTTTTCTGAAAGCTCTCCTCCAAAATCAGAAGTTTGTAGTTGTTTGCTTACATCTACTCCAATAAATTCTTTTATAAGATCTTTTAGTCCGTGTTTGTCAGAAAATGTTCTGGCCAATTTTGAAGCAATCTTAGAACAATTTATATTTTCGACATCTACTTTTAAATATTTTTTTATAAATAGTAAATCTGCCCTAGCAAAATGAAAGATTTTGTTAATACTTTTATTTGTTAAGAGCCTTTTTAAATTTGGTGCATTATAATTTTCTTTATCCAGCTGAACAATATGAGCATCATTATTTCCATTTGAGATCTGGACTAGACATAATCTGTCCCTTTCAACATTAAGTCCCATGAATTCGCAATCTATTGCAATTTTGTCACTAAAAGCTAAATCATCTGGTAAATCAAGTTTATGTAATTTAATATCAAAATTCATTTGTGAAATGTATATATATGAAACCTAAAGAAATTCTAGTTTTTGGCGCCACAGGAAATATTGGTCGAAACCTTATTAGGAAACTCACTAAAAATAACTACAAAGTAGTAGCTGTTACAAGGAATATTCACCAGACGGGCTTTAAATTAAAAACCCAAGCTAATCCTGGATATTTAGAATTAGTAGAATTAAATACTCTCGATGAAGAAAAAATCAAAGACTTATTCAACACTTGTTCAGTATGCGTTAACCTTATTGGTATATTGTATGAAAAAAAAAAGGGTCAATTTAATAAAATACATTCAGTTTTGCCAAATATTCTAGCTAAAATTGCTAAAGAAAAAAAAATTGATCAATTTATACATGTTTCAGCCCTAGGAATAGAAAATGCTTCAAATAGTTTATATGCAAAAAGTAAACTAAATGGAGAAATAAACGTAAGAAAAAATTTTAAAAATTCATTAATTCTTAAACCTTCAATTGTTTATGGAATTGATGATAATTTTACAACTAATTTTATGTCTTTGTTATCTAAGCTACCAATTATGCCATTATATTATAATGGTGAGACAAAATTTATTCCTATTCATGTTTCAGATCTGACAGAAATAATATACCAAATTATCTTTAAAGAAATTAAAAATCAGACAATAGAATGTATCGGCCCTGAGGTGTTATCATTTAAAGAAATCCTAGAAAAAATATTAAAATCTATAAAAAAAAAACGTTTATTTATTCCAATGCCCCTTCCAATTGCAAAACTAACTGCGGTGTTTCTCGGTCTTTTGCCAAAACCTTTGTTAACCTCTGATCAATTAATACTATTGAAATATGACAATATCCCAACAAAAAAGTATAAAACTAACTTTGATCTTGGATTAAATGCAAACAAAAAGTTTGAAGATGAAATAGAAAAATATAGTTATAATTGGAGATCTGGTGGCCAATACACTAGAAAAAATAATCAAGAGACAACCTAATGTTAAATTATCTAGTTTTTGGTATTGCAATTATAATTTTTGCTACAGTTTTAATAATTTCAGGTAAAGCAATTAGTAGAGGTATAGAGGCAAAACAAAATATGAAAGAAAAATCAGAAGACAAAAAAATATCTTTAAGTGATATTGAGGAAAATGCAAATACCTCGAAATCTAATTTAAATTTAATTGATCAAATTAATGATTTAAATAAACTAAAAGAGCAGGGCATTATTTCAGATGAGGAATTTAAAAAAGCCAAAGAAAAGATTTTAAATTAGGCTGATTTAATTTTTTTCTCTATGAACTGAGGAACATCTTCATCTTTTTCCACAACATCCTCTTTTTTACCTTTTGGTTGGAACACAACAATTAAATGAAGTGGACAGTACGAAAACTTTTCAACATTTTTTCTTCCACAAAAAGATGAATTTTTCTCATCTGGATGTCCTTCCATATACTTGCAAGTATCTTCTGTAAGTTCCTCTAGCTGTAAATTTTTAGCTGGTTCAAAATCTTTATCTAAAAGTAAAGATCTGAATTTACTTTTTCTTCCTCTCTTTATAGAATTTTTCTCATTTGCTTTTTGAGAATTTTTAAAATTGATTGCCGATCTAGTTTTTATTTTTGAAGATAAATTAAGCCGATGAGCTTTACCGATTACTGCATTTCTAGTAATACCCCCAATTATTTCAGCTATCTGACTTGCAGTTTTACCCTTACCCCATAACTCTTTTAATTTGTTAACTTTATCGTCCGTCCAGCTCATACCCTACTATATTTTGTAGTTCATATTATTTATATAACATTATGTTGAAACATAAATACCCTAAAAGACAAGATATATTTTAGTTTTTTTAACAACTTAATAATTTATTTAATAATAACCTATGGTTGCAATATAACGATTTGTAAAAACCAATATTTAACAAAATAAAAATTAATGAATAAAAGCTCTTTAGCAAATAATTACAAAAGAAGAAATTTATCCTTTAAAAAAGGAAAAGGCAGTTTCCTTTATTCATCAAAAGGAGAAAAGTATTTAGACTTTGTTCAGGGAATAGCCGTAAATTCTCTTGGTCACGCAAACCCATATTTATATAGAAAATTAAAAGATCAAGCTAAAAAGCTTTGGCATGTATCTAATGCATTTACAATTCCTGAAGGAGAAAATTTAGCTAGTAGACTTACCCGAAATACATTTGCAGATGCTGTAATCTTTCAGAACAGCGGTGCAGAGGCGACAGAGGCTGCTATAAAAGTTGCAAGAAGATATTTTTATTCGATTGGAAAGCCAAATAAAAATAGAATTATATGCATTAAAAACTCATTTCATGGAAGAACTATTGCTGCAATAAATGCTAGTGGATCAAAAAAAATGACAGAGGGCTTTGGACCAAAAGTTCCTGGTTTTGACCACTTTGAGTTTGGAAATCACAAAAAAATGCAGAAACTAATAAACAAAAATACAGCTGCTATAATGGTTGAAACAATTCTTGGAGAAGGTGGAATTAAGACAATTCCAGATTTTTGTATCAGAGAGTTAAGAAAACTTTGCAATAAAAAAGGTATTTTGCTTATTTTGGATGAAGTCCAGTGTGGTATTGGAAGATCAGGCACTTTTCTAGCATTCGAATCTGCGAAAGTAAAACCTGATATTGTACCTATAGCAAAAGGTATCGGTGGAGGATTCCCAATTGGTGCAGTTTTAATGAAAAAAAAAGTCGCAAAAGGAATGTTGCCTGGAACTCATGGTTCAACATTTGGCGGCAATCCTTTAGCAATGATAGTTGGCAATGCAGTACTTGATCAAATTTTAAAAAAAGGATTTCTTAAAAATGTTAAGAAATTATCAAAATTTTTTCATTCAGAATTAAATAAAATTAAAGAACAATTTCCTAAAATTATTAAAGAAGTAAGAGGCAGAGGTTTATTAATTGGCTTACAATTAAATTTTGACCAAACAAAATTTATACAACAATTAATGGACAATAAGTTGCTTACAATA
>CACPMF010000020.1 GCA_902634935.1 uncultured Pelagibacteraceae bacterium | reverse complement strand
TAAAAATCCTCAAGGTGGAGTTAGAGCTGTCATTTCCTCAAAACAGCATTATGTGAGAAAAAAGTAAATTTTATTAACATTTTTTTCTTTAGATGGGATTATTAGTCAGTTGAACTAATATTTTTTATAGATTAAGAGATAATCTTTAATATTATATTTAGCGGAGATAATAATATGTTCACAACCAACCCATTTGCTGTTCTCTCTTCAACAGTTCCTTCAATTGCTTTGCAAGGCTTTGTTTTATTGATGTTAGCTTTAGTTGTAATTGGAACACTCATGGACATTATTCATAAAAAAAACGTGAAGTACTTTTTCAATAACGCTAAGAAGGCAAAAAAAGCTGCAAGTAGAGAATTGAGTTTTGGAGAAAAAACAGCAATTATTTCAAAAACTGTTGTTCATGATATTGGAACAACATCTGAATTAGGATTAGGAAAAAGAAGAGTAGCACATGTTTTAGGAATGTATGGAACAATACTATTTTGGATTGGCTCAGGAGTAATGATATTTGGTTATTCTTCACCAAGTGCAGTCACTCCATCTATATGGCCAATTATTTGGCATGTAGGTGCTATATTAACATGCCTCGGAGCTTACTGGTTTTGGTTTTTTTTAAGAGTGGATGTTTCCGCTGAAGCACACTCAGTTTTTAGAATTATTAAAGCAGATTTATTTGTTTTAGCGTTAGTATTATCATCGACTTTTGGTTTAGCGTGGTCCTACTTTCAATACTCTGGTTCATCAGGTTTAAGTCTTTTATTTTTAGTTTTGTTTGCAGTTGCTAATATAGTTTTATTCGGTGGTGTTTATTGGTCAAAATTTGCACATATGTTCTATAAGCCTGGTGCGGCTATTCAAAAAAATTTAGCAGAAGCTGATGGTTCAAGAGATAATTTACCTCCGCCAGCTGAAGCTCCAGAACAATATGGTCTTGGAATAAAACGTGAGGCACCAAAGCACTATTAATATGATTGATAAATTCTTTAAGAAAGGTAATAAATAGATATGTCAACTTTTGTATATAT
This sequence comes from uncultured Pelagibacteraceae bacterium, assembly GCA_902634935.1. Taxonomy (GTDB): domain Bacteria; phylum Pseudomonadota; class Alphaproteobacteria; order Pelagibacterales; family Pelagibacteraceae; genus Pelagibacter. Next base: position 8,407 of record CACPMF010000020.1, on the reverse strand, counting down.
GACGAGATGTGATGGTTGCGGACATTGTGTAGATATTTGTCCATCAGATATCATGCACATAGACGAGACTATAAGAAGAGCAAAAAATATTGAACCAAATTTTTGTTGGGAGTGCTATTCATGTGTGAAGGCATGTCCAAATCATGCAATTGATGTAAGAGGATATGCAGACTTTGCGCCTATGGGTCATAGCGTAAGAGTTAGAAGAGAAGAAGAAAAAGGAACGATCTCTTGGAGAATTAAATTTAGAAACGGAACAGAGAAAAATTTTGTATCACCAATAACAACTAAGCCTTGGGGAAAATTTATTCCCAAATTAGCTGAGGCAGATACCCCAAATCAAGGAGAAATAAATTCACAAATTTTATACAATGAGCCACAAGGTTTAAATACTGAAAAAGAATTACCAACCTTAGATAAAAATTCATTTAAGCAAGGTGTTTACTATTAATGGCTAAAAACAAAACCATTATAGAAGAATGTGATGTTCTTGTTGTCGGCGGAGGTATGGCCGGTACAGGTGCAACATTTGAAGCAAGACACTGGGGGAGAGATCTAAAAATTATCTGTGTAGAGAAAGCAAATATCGATAGAAGTGGTGCAGTTGCGCAAGGTCTTTACGCTATTAACTGCTATATGGGAATGCAGTGGGGCGAAAATATGCCAGAGGACCATGTAAGGTACGCTAGAAATGATTTAATGGGATTAGTTAGAGAAGACTTGGGTTACGATATGGCTCGTCACGTAGACTCAACTGTTCATATGTTTGATGAATGGGGTCTTCCAATGATGAAAAATAAAGAGACTGGTAGATATCAAAGAGAAGGTAAGTGGCAGATAATGATCCACGGTGAAAGTTATAAACCAATTGTAGCTGAAGCTGCAAAAAAATCTGCTGATAAGATTTATAATAGAATAATGATCACTCATCTTTTAAAAGATGAAAAAAATCCAAACCGAATAGCTGGAGCTGTTGGTTTCAATGTCAGAACAGGAAATTTCCATGTGTTTAAGTCTAGAACTGTTGTTGTATCTGCTGGTGGAGCCTCACATATCTTTAAACCAAGAGCAGTAGGCGAAGGTATGGGAAGAACTTGGTACGCGCCTTGGAGCAACGGATCTGCTTATGCATTACCAATTCAAGCTGGGGCAAAAATGACACAAATGGAAAATAGAATTGTGCTGTGTAGATTTAAGGATGGATATGGTCCTGTTGGAGCATATTTTTTACATTTAAAAACATATACTCAAAATGCAAATGGTGAGAATTATGAAAAGAAATGGTATGATGCAACTAAGAAACTTGTTGGTGAATATATAGACCATCATCCAACCCCAACATGTTTGAGAAATCATGCATTTATTCAAGAAACAGCCGCAGGTGGTGGACCAATTCATATGGTTACCAAAGAAGCATTCCAAGACCCTCATTTAGAAACAGTTGGATGGGAAAATTTCTTAGGGATGACAGTTGGACAAGCAGTTGTTTGGGCATCTCAAAATATTGATCCAAAATACACAAATCCAGAATTAACAACTTCTGAGCCATATGTAATGGGATCTCACGCAACATGTTCTGGAGCGTGGGTAAGTGGACCAGAGGATATTGCTCCCGATGAGTATTTCTGGGGATACAATCGTATGATGACAATTGATGGATTATTTGGTGCTGGAGATGCAGTTGGTGGAAGTGCACATAAGTTTTCGTCAGGTTCATTTACGGAGGGAAGATTGGCATCTAAAGCTGCTGTTAAATATATTCAGGATAAAAAAGCTGATGATATTCATGTCTCTGATGAACAATTAGAGAAGCTGAAAGCAGAAATATTCAAACCTATAGAAAATTATACAGTTGGAAGGAACGAGATAACTGGTGGAACTGTTTCCCCAAGTTATATACTTCCTATTCAGGGTCTTCAGAGACTTCAAAAAATTATGGATGAATATTGTGGTGGTTTGACCAATAACTACATGACCAATGACAATCTTCTTAAAAAAGGCATCGAACAACTTGAAATGTTAGAGGAAGACTTGGAAAATGTTGGAGCAGAGGATTATCACCAATTAATGAGAGCTTGGGAGCTTAAACATAGAGCTGTAACTTCTCAATGTGTTACTCATCACACTCTTTTTAGAGAGGAAACACGTTGGCCTGGATATTATTACAGAGGTGATCACATGAAGCTTGACGATGAAAATTGGCATTGTTTAACCGTTTCTAGAAGAGACCCTGAAACAGGTAAATTTGAAATGGAGAAAAAGCCAGTTTATCATATAGTTGATGACAAAGAGAAAAAACAAGCCTCTTAGAAACCAACCCTAAGAATAATGAGTATTGTCGATAAATCTGATACTGAAATTATAAGTATTGCAGATCCTATCTGGCAAAACCTTGTTAAATCTTCAAATATTAAAGATTATGGTGGATTTACAAGGGATTTATCTTCACAAATGCTTTACGGAGCAAATGAAGTAGAGCTGGGTAAACAGTGGTCGACTAATAAACTTTTATCCTCATTATCTGAAGGATGCAAGGCTATAGGATGTCTTAGAAGAGGGAAGTACGTCACCATAGTCTATAAACAGACAAGCACCGAAGTGTCTGGAGATTTTTTAGGTAGGCTCGTCCTAGGAGATGAGGGAGACGAAGTCAAAGTCTTCGGAGCAACAATTTTTTAATCTTAGCAAATATTTCTTGCAAAGTTTTAAACTTGTGTTAATTGGCGGGTGTGACTAAGATGTTTATAAAAAAATCAAAAAAAATTAAAGCAATCACAATCAATTATTTGGTAAATCACGCAAAATCATTTGTATTTTTTGGCTTAGGCATTTACTGGTCGGTGATCGTAATAAGCACATTTTTAGGGTCTTAATCATAAGCAAATTGTTGACTTTATTTCTTTAGAGGAATATCAAAAAGCATGGAGTATTTTCTTCCAATTGCTCAAGTCGAAATAAATTTACTTTTTATATTTGGATTAAGTCTTGTAGTTGGAATTCTATCAGGATTATTTGGTGTGGGCGGAGGTTTTTTAATGACACCTTTTTTAATATTTTTAGGTATTCCACCCGCTTATGCAGTTCCAAATGAAGCGAGTAATATTTTAGGAACATCTGTTTCGGGATCTACAACACATTATTTAAAAGGCACTTTAGATTATAAAATGGGTTTAATGATTGTTGTTGGCGGAATAATTGGAACATTACTTGGAATTTTAACTTTTTCTTATTTTAAGGACATAGGGAAAATTAATGTAGTGATATCGCTGGCGTATATGTACATTTTAGCAATACTTGGAACTTTAATGTTAATTCAAGGTGTATCTGAAATAGATAAAGCAAGAAAAAAAATTGTGGTAAAGAAAAAATTGCATACACACTATTGGATACATGGTCTTCCTTTAAGGATGCGATTTAAAAAATCAAAATTATATGAAAGTGCATTTACACCAATTATTATTGGATTAGTTGTTGGATATATTGCAGCAATCATGGGTGTTGGGGGCGCATTTATTTTAGTTCCTGCTATGATTTATATAATTGGCATGCCAACAAAATTAATTCCAGGAACATCTTTATTTGTAACTATATTTGTTAGCGCAATTGTTACAGTTTTACACGCATTAAATTATGGAACAATTGACTTGGTTTTAGTTTTTGTACTTATTTTGGGATCAATTATAGGAGTACAATTAGGTCAAAAATTTGGAGAAAAAGTTGATAGCTCAGAATTTAAAACAATTTTAGCAATTCTTCTTCTACTTGTAGGAATTGCGATTGCTTACGACACATTTATTAAAGAGGAAAAAATAGTTGAAACAATAATTAATGGATCAACAAGTCTTGGAAAAATTGGAGAATTTATTTTAAATTATTCTAGAGACTTACCTATATTTTATGGGCTTACTTCGGTTATATTGGCAGTTGGTTTAGGTGTTGGAGCTGCTGTAATTAGAAACTATTTTTCAAAGTGGAATGCTGCAAGAGAAGCAAAATTAAAAGCCTCTTAATTTAAAACTATTTCACTTAAATAATTAATTGCAACCAAGCTTACAAATCCAACAGTTAAAAGAGATACAAATCCAACTATAAATGGTTTGTATCCCATTTTGTTTAAATCTTTTAGGTTAGTAGATAAACCAATTGCAGCCATGGCCATCGTTAAAAATATTTTTGAAGACATTTTAATTGTGTTTACGAAGTCGATCCACATTTCCTCACCTAATATATTTGTATTGTAGAAAAATATATCTCCAACATTTCTCAAAATAATAAATGCTATAAAGCCTAATACAAAATAAGGAAAAATTTTAACAATCGAATATTTTTGATTGTGATTTTGACCTCTATTATAAAGATAAGCGAATAAAGGTATCATTATAACAAGAAATGTATTTCTAATTAATTTTGTAACTGTTGCTATATTTAAGGTTTCTGGGCTATTAAATTGTTGATCGTATATAAGACCAGCTGCTGCTACTTGCGAAGTCTCGTGTATTGCAGTTCCAAGAAATAAACCAACAAACAAAGGATCTCCCTCAAAATAAAGGTTGGCAAAATAAGGATAAATTAACATTGCCAGAATACCGAACAATGTCATATTAGCCACTGCATACGCTACCTCACTTTTCTTTGCGCTAATTACTGGCGCTGTTGCAATAATAGCTGTTGTTCCACAAACAGTGCTACCGATCGCAATTAGGTAGGACATTCCTCTTGATATTTTAAGTTTTTGAATGAGAAGTTTTATGACGATCAATACACTAATAATACATACAATTATTAAAGGAATAGCTATTGATCCAAATTTTATAAATTCGAAAGGTTTTAATTGAATTCCTAAACAAATAATACCAAGTTTAAGAATATTCTTTTGAGTAAAGTCTAATCCAATTAAAAAACCCGTCCTTATATTGAAAATATTTCCTAAAATTAACCCTAAAATAATTGCAATCATCGCTGTTGAAATAGGACTTTTTTCATATCCCAACAATTCTATTCCAATAATATTATTCAAACCTTCAGAAAAAGAATAAAGTATAAAAGCTAAAATTATGCCAGGTAATAAATTTAAAGGATGTTTTAAAGTCAAGTGTAATTAAATGTTATGCACTTCTATAAAGCTTAGTCATCACAAATTCTTTATGACCTAAAGCTTCAGCGCAAGTAAGTCTACCATTAGCTACTCTTAATGTAGCTTTAATAAGTTCATCTCCAGCTTGGTCTAAGTTCATTTCTCTTGAAAGTATTCTAGATACATCAACATCAATATGTTCACTCATGGTTTTGGCTGTTAATGGGTTAGCTGTTAATTTTATAACAGGCTCGATTGGATTTCCTATAATATTTCCTTGTCCTGTTGGGAATAAATGAATATTAAAACCACCTGCTGCTTGCAAAGTAACGCATTCAGCGGCAGCTGATGAAGTATCCATAAAATATAAACCTGGCCCTTTAGTTGGTTCCTCAGCAGGTTCTAAGACATCTATGAATTGTCTGGAACCAATTTTTTGAAAATTTCCAAATGCTTTCTCCTCAATTGTTGTGAGACCACCTGCAATGTTTCCAGCGGTAGGTTGACTTTCAGATAAATCATCCGTTGCTTCTTTTAAAATAAAATCATTATAAGCGTTCCAAGTTTTTTTAAACTTTTCTTGTGCCTCAGGGGTTTTTCCTCTTTTTTCACAAACTGTCTCAGCTCCAGTTAGTTCAGATGTTTCTCCAAAACACAAATGGACACCAAGAGGTTCTAATTTATCCATTAAGTTTCCAACTGTTGGGTTTGATGCAAGTCCAGATGTTGTATCTGACTCACCACATTTAACAGAAATCCATAAATCACTTATTGGCCTTTCTTCTCTCTGTTTTTCAGAAGCCCAAATTGAAAATTCTTGTGCTTTTTTTGAAACTTTCGCAATTGTATCAATATCTCCAACACCCTCTATACTGAAACCTTCAACTGGTTTTCCAGTTACTGCAATTGCATCTACAATTCTTTTTGTCCATTTGGGTTCAATGCCAACAACTATCACTGCCGCAACATTTGGATTTCTCCCGGTCCCGATCATTGTTCTAAAATGTAATTCCAGATCAGCACCAAATTGCAATCTTCCGTAAGAATGAGGCAATGCGATTGTTCCTTTAATATTATTTGCAACAGCTTCTGCGCAAGCATTTGAAATATCGTCCACAGGGAGTATTATTACATGGTTCCTCGTTCCAGATCTGCCGTCTTCTCTTTTATAACCTAAAAATGTTTTTGGAATTTCCATTTACCACTTCTTTGTTTTTACATTATGAACATGAACGTGTTCACCTTTTTTAATTGACTTGACTACTTTACCAATATCGTGTCCATATTTTAAAATCGTATCACCTTCATTTAAATCAATCATTGCTATTTTATGACCTAAGGGAATTTCATCCTTTGATTGAATTTGAACAGATTTATCATTCTCCATTACCCAACAACTACAATCTTGGCTTGGTGTAATTTTTTCTATGACAACCACGCCAACATTATCTTTTTCATCGTGAATTATTATATCTGTGTTTGCCATTGTGACGATTTCTTTATTTGAAATTTGCTACAACTTATATATTAATCGGGCTTTTTAACAATTGAAAAAAAAGAATTTAGGACATCAGTATTATGACTAAAATGACAACCGAAGAAGCTTTTGTAAAAGTTCTTCAGATGCATGGCATAGAACATGCTTTTGGAATTATTGGATCTGCGTTCATGCCAATTTCAGATATTTTTCCATCAGCAGGAATTACTTTTTGGGATGTGGCACACGAAACGAATGGGGGACTGATTGCTGATGGATATACAAGAGCGACAGGAAAGATGTCTATGGTCATTGCACAAAACGGACCAGGAATTACAGGTTTAGTTACACCGATTAAAACTGCTTATTGGAATCACACACCTTTACTTTTAGTAACACCACAAGCCGCAAACAAAACCATGGGCCAAGGTGGTTTTCAAGAAGTCGAACAGATGAATTTATTCAAAGACATGGTTTGTTATCAAGAAGAAGTTAGAGACCCTTCTAGAATGGCTGAAGTTTTGAATAGAGTTATTGAAAAAGCATTCAGAGGATCAGCCCCTGCACAAATAAATGTTCCAAGAGATTATTGGACACAAGTAATTGATATTGAATTACCTCCAATAGTAAGATTTGAAAGACAAGGTGGGGGAAAAGATGCAATTGATAGAGCAGCAAAATTATTATCAGATGCAAAATTTCCAGTTATATTATCAGGTGCAGGAGTAGTAATTGGTGGAGCCATAGAAGATTGTAAAAAATTAGCTGAGAAATTAGACGCTCCTGTTTGTAATGGATATCAACATAATGATAGTTTCCCAGGAAGCCATCCATTAGCAGTAGGACCATTAGGATATAACGGATCTAAAGCAGCTATGGAGTTAATTTCAAAAGCAGATGTGGTACTAGCGTTAGGTACTAGATTAAATCCATTTTCAACTCTTCCAGGATATGGAATAGATTATTGGCCAAAAGATGCAACTATAATTCAAGTAGATATGAATCCAGATAGAATTGGATTAACAAAAAAAGTAACAGTAGGAATTTGTGGAGATGCAAAATTAGTTTCAAAACAAATTTTACAAAAACTTTCATCAAATGCAGGAGATAATGGCAGAGAGGAAAGAAAAAATTTAATACATCAAACAAAATCAGCATGGTTACAAACGCTAACTAGTTTAGATCACGAAGACGATGATCCAGGTACAGTTTGGAATAAAGAAGCAAGAGAAAGAGACTCGGATCGAATGTCTCCTAGACAAGCATGGAGAGCAATTCAAGTTGGAATGCCTGATGATGTAATTATATCAAGTGATATAGGAAATAATTGTGCAATTGGAAACGCTTATCCAACTTTTGAAAAAGGTAGAAAGTATTTAGCACCTGGCTTATTTGGACCTTGTGGATATGGTTTCCCATCCATTTTGGGTGCAAAAATTGGATGTCCTGATACACCAGTAATTGGTTTTGCGGGTGATGGTGCGTTTGGAATATCTATGAATGAGATGAGTTCGTGTGCAAGAAAAGAGTGGCCAGCAATTACGATGGTTATTTTTAGAAATTATCAATGGGGTGCAGAAAAAAGAAATTCAATATTGTGGTTTGATGATAATTTTGTTGGAACAGAACTTGATCCAGAATTAAGTTACGCAAAGGTAGCAACTGCTTGTGGTTTAAAAGGAGTTACTGTTAAAACAATGGAAGAAACTACAGCTGCAATTAAACAATCTTGTGAAGATCAAAAACAAGGAATTACAACATTTATTGAAGTTATCTTGAATCAAGAATTAGGCGAGCCATTTAGAAGAGATGCAATGAAAAAACCTGTTCGTGTGGCTGGAATTAAAAAAGAAGAT
>CACPMF010000019.1 GCA_902634935.1 uncultured Pelagibacteraceae bacterium | reverse complement strand
GACTCTTACCTTCAATATAATAGAATAGATCCAAATAAAAATTTTAATAATTTTATTACGGGACAAAGTAATAAATTAGCTTTTGAAGCTTCAAAAAAGGTATCTCAAGAAATCGCCCACTATAATCCGCTATATTTATATGGAGGTGTTGGAATGGGAAAAACACACTTACTTAATGCTATAGGTCTTGAACTTAAGGATAAAAATAAAGTTATGTTTATTTCTGCTGAAAGATTTATGTATCAATTTGTAAAATCTATAAAATCTAATGATATGGTTAAATTTAAAGAATATTTTAGGAATACAGATATTCTTTTAATTGATGATATTCAATTCATGAATGGAAAAGAGGCCATGCAAGAAGAGTTTTTTCATACCTTCAATGCATTGTTTGACAAAGGTTCTCAGATTATTGTGTCTGCAGATAGACCTCCAAATAAACTTTCAAGAATTCAGGACAGAATTAAATCAAGATTTTCGGGTGGATTAGTTGTAGATATTCAAAATCCTGATTATGAATTAAGATCTAAAATTATTAAATCAAAAACAGAGGAGCTCAAGTTATTTTACTCTAATCAAGTTCATATCAATGAGGAAATTCAAAAATTTATAAGTACAGAAGTTAGAACCAGTATTAGAGAATTAGTTGGTGCTTTAAATAGAATAGTATCTTTTTCAAGAATTTATAACAAAATACCAAATTTATCTGAAGTAAGAGTTATTTTGAAAGATCTACTTAACTTGTCGGAAAACAAAGTGACAATAGATACGATACAAACAATTGTATGCAAGTTTTTTAAAATAAGTAAAAATGAAATGCTTTCACCAAGAAGATCAAGATATCTTGTAAGACCTAGGCAAACAGCCATATATTTAGCAAAAATGTTAACTTCAAAATCTTTACCTGAGATCGGAAGGGCGTTTTCAAATAGAGATCACACTACAGTTATTCATTCTGTAAAGACCATTGAAAAACTTAGAAAAGAGGACAATGAATTGAATATAAATATAGACAGTTTGAAAAATAAAATTTTGTATAACCAAGATAATGAAATTTAGTGTTAACCAACAAGATCTTCAAAAGTCATTAGGTTATTGCCAAGGTGTAATTGAAAAAAGAAGCACTCTTCCAATCTTATCAAATGTCTTACTTGAAATTAACAATGGGAATTTGACAATCACCGCAACAGACTTAGATTTAATTTTTATTCATAAAATTTCTAATGTTGAGATTTTAGAAGAAGGCAAAACGACTACGTCATCTTCAATTATGTATGATATTGCAAGAAAAATTTCCTCTGGAAGTAAAATAAGTTTCTCAAATCCCAGTGAAAGTAAACTCCAACTTGAATCTGAAAAATCAATATTTAATTTAAATTGTATAAACGCCTCTGAATTTCCCTTAACAGACGAAAATTTTAATCAAAATGAATTTTCAATGAAATCAAAAGATTTATTGAAGTTGTTAAATAAATGTAAATTTTCAATATCTAATGATGAAACAAGACATTATTTGAGTGGGATTTTTTTTCATCAGACACAAGTTGAAGACAAAGTTTACTTAACAGCTGCAGCAACAGATAGTCATCGTATGTCAGTATCAAAAATTAGATTAAATAGTAAAATTGATTTTGAGCCTGTAATTCTTCCGAAAAAAACTATTTTTCAACTCTGTTCTTTATTAGAAGATTTTGAGGGTGACGTAAAAATTTCAAATATCAAATCTAAAATAAAATTTGAATTAAATAATAGCATGTTAATTTCGAAACTTATTGATGGAAAGTTTCCTAATTACATTCAGGTTATACCAAAAGAAAACCAGAAAAAATTAGAAATAGAACTTAAATCGTTCCTTAATTCAGTTGATAGAGTAGCATCAGTTTCTTTAGACAAAAAAGACGGAGTTAAATTTAATTTAAAGAAAAATATGCTCGATATGTCTGTAAATAATACGAATAGTGGAGATGGAAAGGAAAGTTTATCTGTAAAATTTGATCATGAATTAGACATTAGTTTTAATTCAAGATATCTAATTGATGTAGCTTCTCAGTTAGACGGGGATCAAATTGAGATTTATTTAAAAGATACCGGATCTCCGGCTTTAATTAGAGACCCAGCTGATTTTGACAGTATTTATGTAGTTATGCCAATGAAAGGCTAATCAATAGTATCTAATTCAGAGTATATTTTTTTTTCAATTAAGTTAGTGAATTCTTTAGAGTCTAGTCCTGGTTCAATAGCCTCTAGTATTGAAATTGTTATAGTTTTATTTTTAATTAAACTTCCATTTTTTGGCCACACAGTCCCAGAGTTTATTGCTATAGGCTGACACTTTATATTTAATTCACTATAAATTCTTCCAACACCCTTTTTAAATGGAACTCTTTCATCTGGTAATACCCTAGTTCCTTGAGGGAATATAATAATTGGTCTATCAGAAGTAATTACAGCATTTTTTATTTTATCTATAAGACCAATGTTATCTTTAGATATTTTATTTCTGTTTACAGAAATTGATCCAATTTTACTTAAATACCAACCAAATACTGGTATTTTTAATAATTCATATTTAAGTATGAATTTTGGTGAGTTGAAAATAGTTTGTAAAAAAAAAGTTTCAAACATCGATTGATGAGATGAAGCAATGAAAAATTTTGTATCACTAATGATATTTTCTTTTCCTTTGATATTAATTTTAGTATTCAAAAAAAATTTCAGACAAAAACTTGACCAATAACCAAATAATTTACCACCAAATAATACAATTTTTTGAGGAAACATTAGAGAGGGAAGAAAGAGAATTGATATAACTACTATTCCAGTAAAGAAAAAAAATGAAAATAATGTATTTCTTATCATTTTGTCCAAAAATTAGATTATATCTTCTAATTTTTGTCTTTTTTTTAAAATAGTTATTTTGGATTTATTTATTAATATTTCGCTTGGTTTTGGCCTTATATTATAATTTGAGCTTAAAGAAGAACCATACGCGCCTACATCACTTATAAAAATTAAATCTCTCTCTTTTAATTTATTAAAATTGCTTACAGATAAGAATTTATCTGTAGTTTCACAAATTGGACCAACGAACTCATAACTCTTCTGTGATTTTTTTTTATTTTTAAAGGCAGGCAATATTTGATGTTTAGCACCATATAAAGCTGGTCTCATCATATCGTTCATTCCAGCATCTAAAATTACAAAAATTTTTTTACTAGTCTCCTTTAAATATATTACCCTTGATATCAAAATTGCAGTATTCCCAATTATTGATCTGCCAGGTTCAAAAATAAGTTTTGAATTATTTTTTCTTAAAAATTTTTCAATCGCTGATTTATATTTTTTATAATCAAGTTTTTTTTGATTTTTTTCGTATGATATGCCCATGCCACCGCCTAAATCAATATATTCAAAATTAAATTTGGCTTTATTAATTATTTTATCAACAGCTTTAAGCATTCTTTCATATGGTTTGTGATCGGTAATTTGACTACCAATATGTACACTTAGGCATTTTAATTTGATATTTTTTGACGTTCTTAAAACAGAGACTAATTTTAAAAATGTTTTCTCATCCACTCCAAATTTATTTTCTTTTTTTCCAGTTGAAATTTGTTTCAAGGTGTTTGCATCGGTATTTGGATTTAATCTAATTCCAATATTTACAACCACATTTTTTTTTTTAGCTATTCTTTCAATTATTTTTATCTCACTTTCAGACTCAGAATTTATCAGTAATATTTTTTTTTCTATTGCAAATTTGAGTTCACTCTCAGTTTTTCCAACTCCAGAAAATACTATCTTTTTTTTGTTAATCCCTGCCTTAAGCGCCAGCATAAGTTCTCCTTTTGATACCACATCTGCACCAAGTCCAAAATTTTTTATCTCTCTAATTAAATTAAGATTTGTATTTGATTTAATTGCAAAACAAACTAAAGGAGAAAACTTCTTAAAATATGTAAAGAAATTTATAATATTACTTTTTAATTTATTATATGAATAACAATATAAAGGTGTAGAGTATTTTATTGCAAGTTTATCAAGACTTATATTTTCGATAAAATAATTATTATTTTTATACCTCATTAGATATTATTAGTGACAGCTCTAGTATCATTCGCTTGATACTCAGGATCTCCCTTTCTACCACATGCTGTCAGAACTACTAAGCAAATTAAAATTATTATTATTTTATTTTTCATTCTTTTTTTTTATATCTTTTTATCATCTTCTTTATATTACCAAAAGATGTTCCACCATGAGAAGTTTTCGAATTTATTGAGTAATTCAGATCAAATATTTTAAGAACATCACTTTTAAGTTTTGGTTCAACTTTGTTTATTTCATTTATTGTAAGATCACTTAGAGATTTGCCATTTCTTTCTGCAAAGTTAATAATTTTTGCTGTTTGCAAATAGGATTTTCTAAAAGGATAGTTTAACTCTCTGACCATGTAATCTGCTAGGTCTGTAGCTGTTAGGTAACCTTTATTTGCGAGACTAAGCATTTCTTTCTTATTAACTGAAAAATTTTTAAATATATCATTTAAAAGAGTTAAGGATATTTTGAGTTGATCATATGATTTAAAAACTAATTCTTTATCATCTTGTAAGTCTTTAAAGTAAGACAAAGGAAGTCCTTTTAAAATCGTGAGCATTGAAAAAAGATTCCCAAAAGATGATCCTGTCTTACCTCTTAAATATTCGAGTGGGTCTGGGTTTTTTTTTTGAGGCATAATTGAGGACCCAGTTACAATTTTGTCATTTAAATGAATTAGATTATAGGCGTCTGAGTTCCAAATTATAAATTCTTCAGCAATTCTTGATATATGTATTGAACAGGCCGAACATGCATAGAGAAAATCTAAAACAAAATCTCTATCAGAAACAGTATCTATAGAATTATCTGTCGGTTTTGAAAAGTTGAGCTTCTTTGTAGTAAAGTTTCTATCAATGTTAAATGAAGTTCCTGATAAAGCAGCTACACCAAGTGGATTTTCATTTAGAGCATCTAAATTATTCTTAAATCTTTTTTTATCTCTTTTGAACATTTCAACGTAAGCCATCATATAATGTGCAAATGAAATTGGTTGAGCATTTTTTAAATGAGTAAAACCAGGCATGACGGTTTTTATATTTTTATCTGCAACTTTCAGAATTGTACTTATAAGAGCATCAAGTGTTTTAGTTATTTCATAAGTTGATTTTTTTAACCATATTTTAAAATCAGTGATTACCTGATCATTTCTAGATCTTGCGGTATGTATAAATCCAGCATCCTCACCAATCAAATCAAACAATCTTTTTTCAATATTCATATGAATATCCTCAAGATTTCTATCAAAGGGAAATTTTTTTTTTATAATTTCATTTTTTATTCTATTCAAACCCCATATAATCTTATTTTTAATTTTAAAGTTTATTATTTTTTGCTTAAATAGCATTTCTGTATGAACAATAGATGCAGATATATCTTCATTAAATAATCTTTTATCTATATCTAGTGATCCGCCAACTTTTCTGAATAGATTATTAGAGTTTTTTTTTATTCTTGAACTCCAAATTGGCTGATTGTTTTTATTTTTAGTCATGATAATTAATCATTTTTATTAAATGAAATTTAAAAATTTTTATTATTTTACTATTTTTCTATACTTAATATCATCTGGAACCTCATATTCAATAGAGCAGCCTGATATTAAAAACTTGATAATTCATAAAGAAAAAAAAATAATTAAAGGAGTTTACTTTTTTGACTCACATAATAACAAAAAAACCCTAGCAGAGTTTAAGAATAATATAAGTTTAATTAATTTTTGGGCAACTTGGTGTGCGCCTTGCAAGGAGGAAATGCCATCTCTGAATAATATAAAAAATATTTCCGAGTTAAAAAAAATAAATATAATTCCTATTAATATTGGTGAAGAGGAATACGAAAAATCTAAAATTTTTTTTGATGAACTCGGCATAGACAATTTAGAAATATTTAGTGGTCCAAGCGGAGATCTTGCAAAAAAGTTTAAACTAAGAGGTGTACCAACAACTATTATAATAGATAAAGAAGGACATGAGATATCTAGAATAATTGGATCAATTGATTTTTTAGACAAACAATTTTTAGAATGGTTAAAGAGTATAGTTAATTCTTAAAAAAATAAGCTAAACCTACTAAGACAATGATAGCAATGAACTGTAGTAAAACTCTTAATTGCATAAGTTTATTTGAATATTTTTTATCCTCATTTCCTTTAAACAAAGTTTTGATCCCTAAAATCAAAACAACTGCTACTGAAATGAGTAAAATGACTGCTACGATTTTTACTAAAATTTCTGAAACCATTGTTTGATTGTAGTTTCTTTTTAAAATAAAAAAACATAATTAATTCTCTATGACATTTTGCCTAAATACAACAATTGTAAAACCAGAAGAAGGTGAGGAAATAAAAAATGCAGTTATTTTACTTCATGGTTATGGTGGTGATGGTAAAGACATTAGCATGCTAACTCTAAATTGGAAAAGGTTTTTAAAAAATACAGTATTCTTATGCCCAGATGGTCATGAAACCTGTCCCATCAATCCAGTAGGCTTCCAGTGGTTTGATTTATCAAAGGATGATGAAAATTATGTTCTTAATGAAGCCCATAAAGCAGAAAATATAATAAATAAATTTATCGAAGAAATTAAGGACACATATAATCTTAAAAATTCTCAAATTTGCATTTCTGGTTTTAGCCAAGGATGTATGATGTCATTAAATATTGGACTAACATGCGAAGAAAGTTTCAATTGTTTGGTCGGTTTTTCAGGAAAAATTATTAGTAAGGACGATATATCATTAAGATTAAAATCAAAACCAAAAATTATGCTTATTCACGGAAATTTAGATGAAGTAGTATCTCCAAATTACTTATTAGATGCAAAAGACTTTTTAATTAGAAATAAATTAAATATTCAAACTTTAATGATAGAAAATTGTGGCCATCATATCCCAATTGAAGCTTCAAGTGCGGCATTAAATTTTATAAAAAAAAATTTAAAAACATAATAAAAATTTTAAATTAAACATCCTGGATTGAAATATAAATTTATATAAGATAAACTTTAGTATGGTTTTTAATTCTGATCAAAATCTGTCATTAGAAAAATGTCCAGCTTTAGTCTTAAATGCTGATTACCGACCTTTAAGTTATTATCCATTATCATTATGGAGTTGGCAAGATTCTATTAAGTCTGTTTTTTTAGATAGAGTTTCCATTGTAAGCTATTATGATAGAACTGTAAGAAGTCCTTCTTATAGTATGAAATTGCCTAGTGTAATAGCTTTGAAATCATTTATTAAACCCCAAGCAAATCCAAATTTTACAAGGTTTAACGTATTTTTAAGAGATAAGTTTAGTTGCCAATATTGTGGAAGTAAAAATGAACTAACCTTTGATCATTTGCTACCAAGGTCTAAAGGTGGAAAAACTGATTGGAATAATGTGGTAACAGCATGTTCGTCATGCAATGTAAAAAAAGGAGGCAGACTACTTAAAAGTTCTGGAATGTCTCTTTTTCAATGGCCGTACGAACCAACTACTGAAGATCTTCATAAAAATGGAAAAAATTTCCCACCTAACTTTTTGCACAAAAGCTGGATGGATTATCTATACTGGGATGTAGAATTAGAGCCTTAATTATATTTTTTCAGAAATTTTTATTGCAGCCTTAGAACCAGTTTTAATTATTTTGTCCAATACTGAGTATAAACCTTTTTTGGTAGCACCTTTTTCGTATGCAATATCCTTATGGTGAAGTTCATCCTGTCTAAACTTTATAATTTTATTTTTTAACTCTTCTTCATCTGATCCAAGTTGATCAATTTGATCTTTATAATGTCCATCAATTACCTCTTCAACAGATGCAGTGCATAACATAGCAGCTTTTCTTCCTAAAATTGTTGATCCAAATCCCAAACCCACACCCAACAAATCCCAGAGCGGCAATAGTTTTGTTGGAGAAATATCTCTTTTTTTTATCTCGGCTTCGAAATAATTCTTATGCTCTAGTTCATGAACTTTCATTTCTTCAATTGTTTTTTCAAGCTTGCTATCTTTACAGATTGTTTTTAAAGCTAAGAGTTGTCCTTCATAAATCTTTACTGCGCCTCTTTCCCCAGCATGATCTACTCGAATGAACTCCTCTACTTTTTTTGAATTAGTTTTTTTCATAAACAAGGGTTCTTACTGAATAAATAAGAATTAATAAAGAGGACAAAAAGTTTAATCCTGCTAGAGATATACGGAATAGAGTAAATGATATATCTTTACAACTTGGCAATGTCTGATTTAAACTTTTTAATAAATCAGTTTTATCTGTAATATTTAAAGAATTGTTACTGCAACCCTTAAATTCCTCAAAAATATTGTTTTCTATACCAAAATGGTATCCAGAAATTATCGTACCAACAGCAAATGTTGTTATTAATAAAATCAATACCTCATCTTTTTTTGGAAAATTAAATCCAACAAAACTTACAAAAATTGCTAAAATAAAAGGTACTCTCTGATAAAGACATAATTTACATGGTTGATAATTTAAGTAATACTCTACATACAAGGCATAGATAATTGCAAAAATAGAATATCCTAAAATTACCAAATATAAACTTTTTCTGCTTAAAAAAATATTCATCAACTTATAAAATTTTCTAAAAAATTATATATTAATAAAGCGAAAATAATTATTACAATAGACGCGATTATTGAAACTTTTAATAATTTTTTTTCAATAATTTTACGCATGGCAGCACCAAAATTTCCTATTAAAAAAGCAATTAAAAAAAACCTAGATCCTCTCGTTAAAAAGGAAATAATAATAAAATAAAAAATATTAAAATGCACAAAGCCACTTGTAATAGTTAATAGTTTAAAAGGGATTGGCGTAAACCCTGCAATAGCAAGTAAGGTCATCCATGCGATGACACCTCCTTCACTAGAAACCTTATCTTTTAAAAAAGATGCATTATCAACACCATATAATTCAAATATTTTTAAACCTATTTCGTTAAAAAAAATGTAGCCAATTAGATAACCTAAGCATGCACCCAGTACTGATGATATTGTTGCGATTAGAGCTATTCTGTACCATTCATGCCTTTTCGCTATTGTCATTGGAATGATTAATACATCTGGAGGTATTGGAAAAATAAAACTTTCTATAAATGATATAATAGCTAGAAAAAATTTCGAACTTTTATGAGCAGCTAATTCAATTGATTTCCTGTACAGCTCTTTAAACATATTTTTCTTTTATTATAATAAATGTTTTAATACTATTGTTAAAATCAATTCAGTCTTTAGACTGAGGGCGAATGGCGGAACTGGTAGACGCGTTGGACTCAAAATCCAATAGTAGCAATACTGTGAGAGTTCGATTCTCTCTTTGCCCACCAAAAATTTATGAAAGTAAGTGAAATAAATAATTTATTAGAACTTTTTTTTGAAAGATACAAATTACAAGATAAGAATAGTATTTTTTTAACACCTCTTAATAATAATCAAAGATCTTTTACATGGGAGGAAACAAAAAATAACATTCTAAAACTCTCAAAGGAGATAAGTAATATTAATCAAAAGGGAGATAGATGCTTACTAATTTCTGAAAATAGACCTGAGTGGATGATTTCTGATCTTTCTATAATGTTATCTGGTTCAATTACAGTTCCAGCCTACACTACATATGTTGAGAAAGATTATGAATATATTATTAACGATTGCCAGCCAAAAGTTTTGATTGTTTCTAATCAATATCAATTTTCTAAAATTGAAAACATACTTAAAAATAATACTTCAATTAAAAAAATTATTTCGTTCGAAGATCTTAAAATTGACAAAGATAAATATCTTAATTTTAAAAATTTAAATTTAGGTAATAATGTTTCTAACTCTCCACCATCTAAAATAGATATTACAAGAAAAGATCCTGCATGTATAATTTACACTTCTGGGACACAAGGAAATCCAAAGGGGGTAATATTAAGTCATGGTGGCATACTAAATAATTGCGAGGGAGCAATGGAAATTTTAGAGCCTATTGTCTCTAAAAATTCTAGGTTCTTAACATGGTTACCATTGTCACATTCTTATGAGCATGCAGTTCAATTTGTTCAAATTTGTGTAGGTGCAAAAGTATTCTATGCTGAAAGTATAGAGAAATTAATTAAAAATATGAATGATTGTAAACCACATATAATGACAGCTGTTCCAAGATTTTATCAGAACCTATATCAAAAAATTAATTCGGCTTTTAATAAAGCAACAGGTTTGAAAAAGAAATTAATTTCTAAAATGTTACAAATTGGAATAAAGAAAATCAATAAACAACATTTTACATTAGTTGATAATTTTTTTGATTTTATACTTGAAACTGTTATTAGAAAAAAAATAAAGTCTCAGTTTGGAGGGAGTCTGAAAGCTTTTGTTTCTGGCGGGGGTCCTTTAGATAAAGATGTTGGAATATTTCTTAACGCAATCGGACTACCAACATTACAAGGTTATGGATTAACAGAGACATCTCCAGTCGTGAGCTGTAATCCATTTAACGATATTAGAGTAGAAACCGTAGGACCACCTTTTAAAGGAAATGAAGTAAAAATTGCTCAAGATGGTGAGATATTAGTTAAAGGAGAGAACGTAATGCTTGGCTACTGGAACAATAAAGAAGAGACAGACAAAGTGCTAAAAGACGGTTGGCTACATACAGGAGATATTGGTTTATTTGAGAATGATTACCTCAAGATTACAGACAGAAAGAAAGATATATTGGTTACACCTGGAGGAGATAATATCTCTCCGTTAAAAATTGAAAATGAATTAGTTAATTCAGAATTAATTGATCAAGCAATTGTTTATGGAGACAATAAACCTTATTTAGTCTCAATGTTAGTTCTTAGTGAAGAAAAAAAAAATATTAATGAAGAAGAAATTCAAAAAGAAATTGAAAAAATAAATAAAAATCTTACAAAAGTTGAAAAAATTAAAAAATTTTTTATTTCAGAA
>CACPMF010000018.1 GCA_902634935.1 uncultured Pelagibacteraceae bacterium | reverse complement strand
TTTTAATATCAAAAAAAATTAAAACAAAAAAAATGATCAATAATATAAAGTTAAATATTAATAAGATTTGAAGATTATGATCATTAAGTTTAATAAAGCTTTTTCCTATAAATGTTAAAAAAGTAATGAAACCCAATGATAATGTAAAAATAAAAATTATTATTATAAATAAATTTCTTTTTAACAAAGCAAACATAATTTAAAGATATATTACTATTTATAAAATACAAACATGAGCGACTGTTTTATACTACTTGCAGCAGGTAAAGGTAAGAGATTTAAATCGAATACATTAAAACAATTTCATATTTTAAATGGAAAGCCGTTAATTGATCACTCTATAGAAAAGGCAATAAAATCAAAGATATTTAAAGAAATAATTGTTGTAACAAATTCAAAAATAAAAAAACCAAAAGATAAATCTATAACGATAATAAAAGGTGGTTCTGAACGGTTTGAATCATCAATGAAGGCACTTGCACACATTAAAAATAAGAAATTTAAAAATGTTTATATTCATGATGCAGCTAGACCAAATTTTTCAATTAAATTATTACAAAAATTAAAAAAAGAATTAGTAAATAATAATGCTGTTATTCCTTATATTAATACAGACCATTCTGTAAAATATAAAAATGGATCAAATTTAATAAACTTAAAAAGAGAAAATTTAATATTAACACAAACACCTCAATGTTTTGATTTTAAAACGCTTTATAAATTATCTAGTAATAATAAAAATTTTATAACAGATGAAGCAACGCTATTTATAGAGAGTAAGCAAAAAATAAAATTTATAAAAGGTGAGGAAAATAATTATAAAATAACCACCAAAAAAGACTTGGATAAAATAAAATCTAAAACTTTTTATGGGATTGGATTTGATATTCATAAATTGGAAAAGAATAAAAAATTATATTTAGGTGGCTTGCATGTACCCTATCATTCTGGTTTAAAGGGCCATTCTGATGGTGACGTTGTATTACATGCAATTATAGATGCATTACTTGGTGCAATAAGAAAAAAAGATATTGGTACATATTTTCCTGATGATAAAAAAAAATTTAAAAATGTTAGATCTACTAAAATGTTAAAATCAATTTTAATAAATTTATCAAAATCTAATTTTGTAATAAATAATTTAGACATAAATTTGATCTGCGAACAACCTAAAGTCTCTAAGAATCGTGATAAAATAATTAAATCTTTATCAAAGTTATTGTCTTTAGAAAGAAATCAAATAAATCTTAAAGGAAAAACAGTAGAAAAATTAGGATTAATTGGTAGAGAAAAAGCAATTGCCTGTGAAGTGATTGCATCAGTGAAAAATCATGATTGAGAGATTCAATTTTTTATTTATAACTATGCTAGGTTTAGGAAAAATTAAAATAATTCCTGGTACAATTGGATCATTAGTAACAGTAATTATACTATATATTTTATTTCATGTATTAAATGTATCTTCAGATTTTATTCTACTAGGTTTAATATTAATTTTTGTTTACTCATTTCCTGCAATTGAAAGTTACATAAAAAATAATGAGAATAAAGATCCTGGAGAAATAATAATTGATGAGTTAATTGGACAATCAATTCCAATAATTGCTTATGAAATTTCTCATGGAACAAAAAAGACACCTGAAGAAGCTCTTATTTTTTATTGTGTATGCTTTGTTCTTTTTAGATTTTTTGATATTTTAAAACCGTTTCCAGTAAGTTTTTTTGACAAGAATTACAAAAATAGTTTTGGAGTAATGTTAGATGATATCTGTGCAGGATTATATGTTGTTTTATCATTAATTTGTTTTATGGTTTTAAGTAGCTATTTTATTATATGAAATCTTTAGTAGAAAAATTAGCCAAAAAAAAACTAAAAATATCTTTTGCTGAATCTTGTACAGGCGGAATGCTTGCAAGCTCTATGACTTCTGTAAGTGGTGCATCTAAGGTATTTGATATGGGCCTAATTACTTACTCAAATCGTGCAAAAATTGAAATTTTGAAGGTTAATGAAAATATAATTAAAAATAATGGAGCCGTAAGCGCTGAATGTTGTAAAGCTATGGTCGTAAATTTGTCAAAGATATCTAAAGCAAGTATAAATATTTCGATTACAGGTATTGCAGGTCCAAACGGTGGAACTAAAAATAAACCAGTTGGATTGGTATATATAGGTATAAAAAAAGGAAAAAAAATAAAAATAATTAAAAACATATTTAAAGATAAAAGTAGAAAATCAATTCAAAAGGCTACGGTTAAAAAAACTTATGATATTATAAATTCTTTAATTTAGAGTTTTTCAGCCCTTTTCTGAAATGCATCAGCTATTTTATTTAAACCAAATTGAAAAGATTTGGTCATAATAATATTTAAAAACTTATTTTTGATCTCAAAATCGACATCAAAAATAACTTCTGTATAATTATTCTTTTGTACAAATTTCCAATTATTTTCTAAATAATTTAACGGTCCGTCTATATTTGTGACATGAATAAGATCTTGATTTTTTATATATTTAACATCACTTTTATATGTATCTACAAAAGGTTTTTTTCCAATTGTTAAATCTGCGATAATATTAATACCATGATCATTTTCTTTTTTATCATATACTTTTGAATCTATACAGAATGGAATAAATTCAGGATATGTTTCTATATCTAAAACAAAATTAATAAGTTTATCTTTATCACGTTCAATTAAACGCGTTACAGATGCTTTTGGCATTAGTTAATATTAATTCTATTTTTTTTTAATTTATCAAAATCATCATCTGCATGATAAGATGATCTGGTAAGAGGAGATGATGATACTAGTAAAAATCCTTTTGATTTTGCAATATTTCCTAATTCCTCAAACTCATCAGGATGATAATATCTGTTTAGTGGAAAATGTTTTACAGATGGTTGAAGATATTGACCGATTGTTAAAAAATCTACTTCAGCAGATCTTAAATCATCCATTACCTGTAAAATTTCGTCTTTTGTTTCTCCAAATCCAACCATTAATCCTGATTTAGTAAAAACATTTTTATTAAATTTTTTTGAATTTTTTAGAAGCTCTAATGAACCAAAATATCTAGCGCCAGGTCTTACCTTTAAGTACAAACTTGGGACAGTTTCAATATTATGATTAAATACGTCAGGGTTTGCATCTAATACCCTTTTATAGGCTTCACCTTTTCTTAAAAAATCAGGCGTTAAAACCTCAATAGATGTGTTTGGATTTTTTTTTCTAGTTGCAATTATCACGTCATGAAAATGTTTTGATCCACCATCTGGAAGATCATCTCTATCAACTGAGGTAATGACTACGTGTCTTAAATTTAATTTATTTACTGCATTTGCAATTTTAATAGGTTCAAATTGGTCAAGTTTATTAGGTTTTCCAGTTTTTACATCGCAGAATGCACACGCTCTTGTACATGTATCTCCCATAATCATTAAAGTTGCATGTCTTTTACTCCAGCATTCAGTGATATTTGGACAATTTGCTTCCTGACATACTGTTACTAAATTGTCTTTATTGACTACAGTCTTGGTTAAAAAAAATTCTTTACTATTTAAGAGTTTTGACCTTATCCAATTAGGTTTCTTTTTTATTGGATTTTTTGGTTTATTTACTTTTTCAGGATGTCTTGGTCTAATTTTGTTTATTGTCATTTTCTATTATATAGGTTGTCTCTCCAGTTTTTCCAAATAAAAATTTCTCTCTAACTAAGATTTCTATAAAATCTAAATCCAAATTATCTGTTAATAACGAGTTTTTTTGCTCTAAATCGATAATTTTAAGTTTTAAATCATTCTCTTTAAATTTTAGCTCTTTATATATCTCTTTTTTTTCTAAGTTTGAAATTAATCCTCTGTTCCCATCTAACAAGTTAAAGAAAAAATATATAAAAAGAAACGTGATTATAAGTAAATAATAATTTTTTTTTATCCTATCTAACATCATTAAATTGTATTCATTTTTGAATATTTGCCAAGATTCTCCTCAATACGAATAAGCTGGTTATATTTTGCAACTCTTTCTGATCTAGCAAGAGAACCTGTTTTAATTTGATTTGAGTTTGTTCCAACTGCTAGATCTGCAATAAATGTATCCTCACTATCTCCAGATCTGTGAGAAATAATTGTTTTATATCCAATTAATTGAGCAAATTTTATTACCTCAAGTGTTTCAGTTACAGTACCTATTTGGTTCAATTTAATTAAAATCGAATTCGCTGATACGTTTAAAAAACCAACTTTTAATCTTTCTAAATTTGTTACAAATAAGTCATCTCCAACAATTTGTACTTTATTTGTTTTGCTTAAAAATTTGGTCCATGCATTCCAGTCATTTTCACCAAAAGGGTCCTCGATCGATTTAATTTTATATTTTTTTATCAAATTTAAGTATTTTTTTATCGAATTATTTACTGAAATAAATTTCTTAGAATGAATTGAGTAATCTTTTTTTTTTATTAATTCGTTTGCTGCCACATCTAGACAAATTGAAATATCTTTTCCGTTTTTAAATCCTGATAAATCAATTGCTTTTACAATAAGTTTTAACGCACTTTCATTATCATTTATCATTGGTGCAAAACCACCTTCATCACCTACAGAAGTTGAGTGACCACTCTTTTTAATTAAATTTTTTAAATTATTAATAACAATAAAACACATTCTTACAGCCTCTGAAAACGATTTTGCTTTGTCAGGTCTGATCATAAATTCTTGTATTCTAAGACCATTATTGGCGTGAGCACCTCCATTAATAATATTCATTATTGGATATGGTAATTTGTAATTGCTTTTAACTAAAAAATTTTTATATAAAGGTATTTTTTTTAATTTGGCTGATAATTTTTTCGCGGCCATTGAAACAGCTAATATGGCATTCGCACCTATTTTTTTTTTCTGTTTAGTTCCATCTAGTTTTATTAAAATATGATCAATTCTCTCTTGATTATGTATATTTTGATTTTTAAGCTTTTTTGAAATTACGCTATTTATATATCTGATCGGAATTAGGACACTTTTACCAAGATATTTTTTGTTAGACTTGTCTCTCTTTTCGAATGCTTCATATGATCCAGTGGATGCTCCAGATGGACATATAGCACATGAACTTAAATTTTTTACATGTACTTCTGCTTCAATTGTCGGATTGCCTCTGCTATCAAAAACTTGTCTTGCAACAACTTTTGTTATCTTGCTCATTAATTTTTTTTAATAAGATTATCTATTTCTACAATTTGGTTTAATAACCCATCTAGTTTATCTAATGGTACCATGTTTGGTCCATCTGATGGAGCATTATCCGGGTCTTGATGCGTTTCTAAAAATATCGCAGCTATTCCAACAGCAACAGCTGCTCTTGATAAATATTCAACAAATTCTCTTTGACCTCCACTTTTATCACCTTGTCCCCCTGGTTGTTGAACTGAGTGTGTTCCATCAAAAACTATTGGATACCCATTTTTGGCCATTATAGGTATTGATCTCATATCAGATACAAGTGTGTTATATCCGAAACTAGCACCTCTTTCTGTTACAAGTATATTTTCATTTCCACTATCAGAAATTTTTTTTGTAACGTTGATCATATCCCATGGTGCTAAAAATTGACCTTTTTTAACGTTAATAATTTTTCTTGTTTTTGCTGCAGCAATTAACAAATCTGTTTGTCTACAAAGAAATGCTGGTATTTGTAAAACATCTACATAAGGCGCAACAATTGAACATTGTTCTTCATTATGTATATCTGTTAAAACCGGTGTGTTAGTCTCTTTTTTGATTTTGTCAAAAACTGGTAAAGATTTATCTAACCCTGCTCCTCTTTTTCCTTGTAAACTTGTCCTGTTAGCTTTATCGAAAGACGTTTTATAAATTAAACCTATATTATATTTTTTTGTTATTTCTTTAATTTTACCTACCATATCCATCGCATGCTGCTCTGTCTCTAATTGGCATGGGCCAGCGATTAAACAAATTTTATTTTTATTTGAAATTTCAATTCCGTTACAGTTTACTATTTTATCTTTCATAATGAGACTTGCTTGCTTTTATAAATGATGAAAATAATGGATGAGGTTTCAAAGGTCTAGATTTAAATTCAGGATGAAATTGAACTCCAATAAACCATGGATGATTTTTAAGTTCAATAATCTCAGGTAATTTATTATCTGGAGACATGCCTGAGAACATTAGTCCTTTTTTTTCAAATTTTTCTCTCAAATTATTATTTACTTCATACCTGTGTCGGTGTCTTTCTTTTATTTTATTTAGTTTATATATATTTTTTATGGCAGAATTATTTTTTAATACTGCATTATATAAACCTAGTCTCATTGTACCACCCAAATCCATATCTGTACCTTTTATAATTACACCATCTTTACTCCACTCATTTATTAATCCAATTACAGGATAAATTTTTTTATCAAGTTCGGTCGATCCTGCATTATTAATTTTGAGTACATTTCTCGCAAATTCTATAATTGCCATTTGCATTCCAAAACAAATACCTAAGAATGGTATTTTTTTTTCACGTGCATACTTTATGCAAGCTATCTTGCCCTCTGTACCTCGCTTACCAAATCCACCTGGAATTAGTATGCCAGAGGCATTTTTTAATTTAATTCGTATATTATTTAATTTTAATTTATCCGACTCAATTCTAATTAAATTAATTTTTACTTTATTCTGAATTCCACCATGTATTAAAGCTTCATCTAAAGACTTATAAGCATCTTTTAAATTCACATACTTGCCTATTATTGCAATATCAATAGTTTTTCTTGTGTTTAAAACTGTATTAGTAATTTTTTTCCAAGGGTTAAGATTTGGTTTTCTTTTAGATTTAATTTTAAAATATTTAAGTACTTGTTTGTCTAATTTCTGATCAAAAAAGCTTATAGGAGCTTCGTAAATAGTTTTAACATCTACTGTTTCTATAACGTTTTCTATCGACACATTGCAAAACAGAGATATTTTTCTTTTTTGATCTATTGGGATAGATTGTTCTGATCTACAAATAACAATATCTGGCTGGATACCTATACTTCTTAACTCTTTTACAGAATGTTGTGTAGGTTTAGTTTTTATTTCATCAGATGATTTCATAAATGGGACTAACGTTAAGTGGATAAATAATGATTTTTGTCTTCCAATTTCATTAGAAAATTGCCTAATTGCCTCTAAAAAAGGTAAGCTCTCAATATCTCCGATTGTTCCACCAATTTCACATATTACAAAATCTTCATTTGTTATATCCTTTTTTATAAATTCTTTTATTCTGTCGGTTACATGTGGAATAACTTGTACAGTTTTTCCAAGATATCCTCCTTTACGTTCTTTTTTTATAATGTCAGAATATATTCTTCCTGTTGTTATATTGTCTGACTGTTTTGCGGAAATATCTGTAAATCTTTCGTAGTGTCCTAAATCTAAATCTGTTTCTGCGCCATCATCAGTTACAAAAACTTCGCCATGTTGAAATGGGCTCATGGTTCCTGGATCTACATTTAGATATGGATCCATTTTTCTAATACGAACTTTATAACCTTGTGATTTTAGCAAATATCCAAGTGATGCTGAAGATAAACCTTTTCCCAAAGAAGATACCACGCCGCCAGTGACGAATATATATCGCGCCATGGAATTATCTTATAGACTGGTAACTCAGAAATTAAAAGAATTAATTTTTATTTATTTTATCTGCTATTAGTATTTTTCTTTGCATTTCCCTTAAAACAGGTTTTTCTATTAGTTTGCCATCAATTACCACTAGTCCAGTATTTGATTCATTAAATTGACTCACAATTCGCTTTGCATGACTAATTTCTTCTTCAGAAGGTGTAAAAACCTCATTTAAAATTTCTATTTGTTTTGGATGGATAGAACCTTTGCCGGTAAAACCAAGATTTTTTGCAAGCTTTGCCTCTTTTTTCATTCCATCCATATTTTCTAAATCTAGATATGGTACATCAATAACATCAACTCCAATACTTGCGCCTGCATGAACTAGTTTTGATCGTGCGTATACTAAATTTTCCCATTTATGCTCACATCTAAGTTCTGCTGCCATATCAACTCCTCCAAAATATAATGCTACCGTTCTTTTGCTAGCATGGGCAATGTCATAAATACATTCTAAAGCCTCATTTGTTTCCATTATTACATGAAGGTCTGTATCTAAATTACAATCTGAAAGAAGATCATCGATATATTTTATTTCATCGGGTGTTTTTACTTTGGGAAGCATTATTGCGCCGATGTTTATTTTACTTGAGGCAAAGGCTTCTAAGTCTAACAAGCCATGTTTTGTCCTTTGACAATTAACTCTTACAACTAATTCTACATCTTCTTTAATCTTGAGCGTTTTTAAAGCTTTAAGTGTATTTTTTCTAGCATCATTCTTATCCTTAAGCGCTATACCATCCTCTAATTCTATACAAACCATGTCAGCACCAGACTCGATTGCTTTTGGAAACATCTCTGGTTTTAAACCTGGTGTAAATATAAAGCTTCTTCGTACTCTAAGTTTATTTGAACTCATTTAAATATATAATGATATAATCTTATTTATTAATATTTAAAACTATCATAGTAACTAAATTGACTTCAATAAAAAAATTTAATTTTAAATTTTAAAATTTTTTTAATATTAATTAATTTACTCAGATATAGATTTTATAAGTCTTTTTAAGTGCTTGTCGTTAACTCCACAACAGCCTCCAACAATTTGAATTTGATCATCTATTAATTCTAAAATTGAGTTTGAAAACTCTTCCTCTGTCATAGTTATTATTGCTTTATGTGTATTAGTGTCAAATTTATGTATTTCAGGATAAAACATGATTGGTCCTTTCCAATTATTCTTCAATATTGTTAAACCACCGATGCTATCTTGAAACCAAGTGTGCATTATTCCATAAACATCACCTCCTAAACTCGAAAGTGATTTTATTATATCCTCTAGTAAAATTATTTTATCTTCAGGTAAGTATTTAGGTTGGTCTTTATGCTTATTCTCATCGTAAATCAGTGATTTTTCTTTCTCTGCTCTAAAATTTCTTCCAATAACGGAATTATCAAATTTACTATCGCAACAACTCAATCCAACCCATACTGGTAAACCGGTTTCGAGAGCTGCATTTAATAAAATTTTAGAGTGATCTACATCCAAAAGCATTTCTAGAATCAATAAATCCGCTCCAGATTCTTTTAAAATTTTTGCAGCTTCTTTGTAATTTTCTTCCTCTTTTTTAAAGGTTGGTACAAATTTTGGATTTGGAACAAACTCATTTTCCTTTAGAGGAAAAAAGTTTGATAGGCTACCCGCTACTGCAATTATATTTTCTTTTCCAGTATTTGATATCGCTTTTCTAGAAAGCTTCACTGAGTCTGAGATAAATTTATGTACTTGATCACCTTTGTTTAAACTTTCCAAATTATGTCTATTTGTTGCAAATGTATTAGCAGTAATAATATCACAACCAGCATTAATAAAATTTTCATGAACTTTAACTACAATATCTGGTGATTTTAATGTTGCTAACGCAGAAAATGCAGGGCTCATCTCACCTCCAAGTTTTGCTATTTCAGAACCATTCCCTCCATCTAAAAATATTTTATTTTTTGATTTTAGCTTTTCTTTGAAAAGCATTTACTATGATTCTTTTGGGGCTAATACAACTGCAAGCACACCCCCCAACACAATCATGGAACTACCAACAATTTCTCGCCATCCAAACGGTTCATCTGTTAAAATACCAGCAGACACAACCCCAACAACAATTTCACTTAAATATAATATTGCACAAAGTCCAGCACCTAGAACTGATGGTGACCACATTATTATTACGCCTGTAGGAATAAAATAAAATACTGAAATAAGAACTAAAAAAGTAAACATAGATAGAAAAGCCTCTACAGGTGGTACAGGTCCTAGATAATCTTTTAAAATATATCCGGCGAATATATTAAATATTGTACCATAAAAGAAAAAAGAAAATATTACAGGAAATACTCCATCTGTTTTAGTAATTTCCAAACGTATAAGCCCACCACCAAAAAGAACACCTCCTACTAACGCCAACCAGTCTCCAGCATTTTGAGGTAGTGGTACAATATTTGATTTACTAAAGACAATCCACAAACCTCCAAGAGCAAGACCTAAGGTTAAAACTCTTTCTAAACCAGGTCTTTTTTTTAAAAAAATTATTTCAAAGATTGTTGTCCAAACTGGTATCATATAAAACATGATTAATGCACGTACAACATCTGTTAATAAAAAACTTAAGGCATAACATATAAAACCACTCCCTGTTAAAAGACCAACAAATGGTATTTCTAATCCTGATGAACGACCTTTAAATTTTCTCCACAAAGAAATTGGAGTTAGTAATAATATACCTATCATCATTTGAGAAATAGTTCCCCACCCCCCAGTTAAGCCACCATTTTCTAAATATCTTTGAGGAAGCCAATAAACTCCCCATGATCCAGCTGCTATTGCTAACATAAAAGCTATTTTAAAATGATGTCGATGTCTTACCATTAGTTTAATTTTGGTTTGTAATTTGAATTATTATAAATTTCCTCAAAGATTTTTGCAAAAGCAAATAGTTTTAAGTCATCTTTATTTTTACCAATAATCTGCATTCCCATTGGTAAACCATTTTCATTAAAACCAACAGGAATAGTTATAGTTGGTAACTCCAATAGGCTTGATATAATAAAAACTTCTAGCCATCTATGATATGTGTCTAGACTGGTCTCGTTAATTTTACATGGAAATTGAATACTTTTATCAAAGGGAAACAATTGAGCAGAAGGTAAAGCTAAAAAATCAAATTTATCGAAAATTTCATTAATTTGTTCAGTACATCTTTTTTTTTGTTCAAAAGCTAATTTTAAATTATCAGATTGAATATCTTTACCTTTGTTGTATTCCCAAATTGCTTGAAATGTCATGGAATTTATATCTTTAATACCCATACTTAATGTATCTTGATAAATACTTTTAGATCTAAAGGTAGTCCAGCTGTTCCATAAAGCATCAGTATCTAAGCTTGGTTTTAAATATTCAATTTCAAGATTATTTTTTTCTAAATCTTTTAATTTTTTTTCACATATATCTAGAACAGATTTTTCAATATTATATTTACCATTCATATTAGATAGCCAAACAATCTTTAAATTCGAAAATTCTTTCTCTGAAAACTTTGCATTTCTAAATGAACTATCTAAATCAAACGAAATTTTATCTAATGGATGCCTTCCGGTGATAGCATCAATTAAAAATGTCATATCATTTGGTGTTTTTGCAAAACATCCTGGAGTAGTCAAAATAGGTATATCAAAATTTTGATATGTTCGATCAGCAGCAATCAAACCAGGAGTTGGTCTATATCCATAAATATTTGCATAAGCAGCTGGACCTCTACAAGATCCCATTTGATCAGTACCGTCCGCAAATGGAAGTAATCCAGCTGCAACCGCTGAACTTGCCCCACCACTCGATCCTGCTGCAGACTTTTCAAAGTTATAAACATTAGATGTAGGTCCAAAAAGACGGTTAGTAGTATGTCCGCCAACACCTAATTCTGCGGTATTTGTTTTACCAATTATGATTGCTCCATTATCTATTAGTTTGTCTACAAATAGTGAATTTTTCTTAGGGCTATTATTTTTTGATCCTGCATAACCATATGTAGTTTTTAAACCAACAACATCAGAAAGATCTTTGATCGCTATAGGCAAGCCATTTAAAATTTTATTGCTATTTTGTAAATTATCTTTCTGTTCTGCTTCCTTAATTAATAATTCTCTATCTTTTTGTAAAACTATAGCATTAATATCTTTATTAAATTTTTCTATTTTTTCTAAGTAGTAAACTAAGACTTCTTTAATTGAGATTTGTCGGTTATTTATATTTTTTTGAATTTCTTCAACTGATAGATTATCAAGCATTAAAGCTTAACGAGCTTTTTTTATACTTTGTAAAACCATTTCTTTCATTTCTTCAAAAGAGACTTTCTTTGGGTTTTGGCCATACGCTTGATCTTTCATTGCTTTCTCTGCAATTCTTGCTGCACTGTCCTCAGGAACATTTAATTCACTTAAGCTTTTAGGGATTTTAACTCTATCTAACAAATCTTCCATATTATTAATGAATGCATCAACCGAATGATCTTTATATTGCATTGCTTCAGACATTCTTTGAACTTTTTCCTCCATACCAGGTAAATTGAAACGTAAAACTACGGGTAAAACTATTGCATTAGTTAAACCATGATGCGTATTGTACTCAGCACCAACCACGTGAGATATAGAATGTACATTACCTAATCCTTTTAGAAATGATATTCCTGCTAAACAAGATCCAACATGCATTCCACCTCTTGCTAAAATATTATCTGGTTGTTCTACGGCAGTTACAAGTGATTTAGATATCAATGATAGACCTTCTAATGCTGCTCCATCACACATAGGATTAAATCCTGGAACGCAGTATCCTTCAATTCCATGAATTAATGCATCTACACCTGTCCATGCTGTCAGATTAGCGGGTAGTCCTATTGTTAATTCTGGATCAATTAATGCTAATGAAGGTCTAACATCTGGGTGCCACATGCAAAATTTCATTCCCTCTTTTAAATAAGTTACCATAGCTGTAATTTCTGTTTCTGCTCCTGTTCCTGCTGTTGTAGGAATAGTTATAATTTTTGGAAATGGGTTATCTTTACTTATTATTGGAGGAGTTAACTCAAACTCAAAATCTCTGAGTGGAACATCATTATTTGCTGTTAAACAAATTAATTTACCTCCATCCATAGCACTTCCACCACCTATAGCTATAATTGCATCATGATTTCCATCTTTAAATTTTTTGCAACCAACTGAAACTTCATCCTCTCTTGGATTAGGGGATATATCGAAAAATAAATCTGATTTTACATTAGAATTTGACAAATAACTTTGTAAATTCGAAATAAATGGCAACTTTGGACTTCCCTTGTCAGTTACTATCAAGGGATTTTTTATATTTAAGTTATTACAAATTGTTCCAATTTCTTTTAAACGTCCGGGTCCGTATGCAATATTGGTTGGGAAAGTCCAATCTTGATTTGATAAGATATCAGATTCATTTAGTTTAAAGTTACTCATTTTATTTGTAAGGTTTATACAATTTTTTAAAAGATTATTAAAATGAAATTATCATCCGAAAAAGTAGATGTGAAGAAAACCTATCTTGCTGTGACTACGATGCTCATGGCTATACTTTGTATAGATTTA
>CACPMF010000017.1 GCA_902634935.1 uncultured Pelagibacteraceae bacterium | reverse complement strand
AATGTTCACACTTAATGTTATTAATTATTTAATTTTTTTTCCCACTTTATTGCACTTAAGATAATTTTTTTTATACTATTGTGTTTTGGCTTCCATTTAATTAGTTCTTTAAATTTTTTGGTATTTGAATAAATGCGATCTAAATCTCCAGGTCTTTTTTTTTTAACTTCAATCATAACATTTCCTCTCAATTTTTTAAAAATATTTACAATTTCCCTAACAGAATATCCTTTTCCGTAACCACAATTAAGCACAAAGGACTTTTTACTAGAATTTAAATATTTTAAACATTTGATATGAATATCAGCAAGATCTGAAACATGAATATAATCTCTTACACATGTCCCATCTTTTGTTTTGTAATCATTTCCAAAAATTTTTATTTGTGGCGATTTCTGTAAAGCTTCAATTGCTAAATTTTTGATTAAATGACCGTGAGAAGTTTCGATTTCTCCAATTTTCCCTGAATGACTTGCACCAGCTACATTAAAGTATCTCAGTATACCATAATTATAATTAAATTTTTTTTGATATTTTTTTAATAATTCTTCACCTTTAAATTTAGTTAAGCCATAGTAACCTATTGGGTTTGGTTTTTTTTTTTCACTTACCGCACCAGAAACATTTCCATATACTGCACAACTAGATGAAAAGATAATGTTTTTAACATCTGTGTTTTTGCAAGCTTTAATAAGATTTTTTGTTCCTAGAACGTTGTTTAAATAATATTTTTTTTTATTTTTTTCTGCTTCACTGACGTTTAAATATGCAGCCAAGTGTATAATTGAATTAATTTTATTTTTTTTGATTATTCTAACCAATTTACTTTTATTCTTTATATCTGCATTTACAAATGTAGCTTTTTTGTTTATTAATTTTCTATAACCAGTAACTAAATTGTCTAAAATAATTACTTTATTTTTTGATTTTACCAATAATTCAACAATATGACTTCCAATGTATCCTGCTCCTCCAGTGACCAATATGTGATTTACTCGTTTTTTCATTTTAAGTATAAATAATTTATTTATGAAAAAAAATCTTCCCAAAAATTGTAAAGTAGTAGTAATAGGTGGTGGTGTTGTTGGTACTTCTTGCTTATACCACCTTGCAAAATTTGGTTGGAAAGATGTTATTTTACTTGAAAGAGATATGTTAACATCAGGTACAACTTGGCATGCTGCTGGATTAGTAAGTCAATTAGGACCATCAGCAGCCATCACTAAAATTAGAAAATATACACTTGATTTATATAAAGAACTTGAAAAAACTGTTGATCATTCTCCAGGCCTAAGACTAAATGGTGCACTCTCAATTGCGGAAAATAAAGGCAGATGGCAAGAATTACAAAGACAAGCTACAACAGCTCAGCTTTATAATGTTGATGTACAAATCTTAGATAAAAACGAAATTAAAAGGAAATATCCAATAGTAAATACTGATGCAGTAATAGGTGGAATTTTAATGCCAGGTGATGGTGCAGCGGATCCATCTGGAGTAACACATATGTTGGCTAAAGCAGCAAAAATGGAAGGTGCTAAAATTTATGAGAAATCCCCAGTTCAAAAAATTATAACAAAGAATGGAAAAATTTCTGGTGTTAAGGTTGAGGATCATATTATTGATTGTGAATACATAGTGCTAGCATCAGGAATGTGGTCCAGACAAATAGCAGAAAAAGCTGGGGTAAGCATACCTCTTTACCCAGCAGAACATTTTTACATTATTACAGAACCTATAAAAAGTCTTTCAAGCAATTTACCTGTTATACGAGATTTTGATAACCGCACATACATTAAAGAAGATGCAGGCAAAATATTGGTTGGAATTTTTGAAGGTAACTCAATTCCTGCGTGGAACAAAACAAATGTAGTCCCAGAGGATTTTTCTTTTGGTGAATTTCAAGAAAATTTTGAACATTTTGAGCCATATTTAAATTCTGCAATTAAAAGATTTCCTGTGCTAGAAACAGCTGGAATTAGAAAGTTTTTTTCTGGCCCTGAGTCTTTTACACCAGACACAAATACCCTTTTAGGAGAGGTTCCGGAGATTAAAAATTTCTTTGTTTGTTGTGGTCTAAATAGTATTGGAATTGGAAGTGGGGGAGGTGTTGGAAAAGTAACAGCAGAATGGTTAATCAATGGTCATATTAATGAAGATATATTTTCATATGATATTAAAAGATTTCAAAAATTTCATTCAGAGTTAGGATTTATTAAAGAGAGAATTACAGAGACTCTCGGAGATTTATATGGAATGCATTGGCCTTTTAAACAACACAAAACTTCTAGAGATCAAAAATTAACCCCATATCATGATGAAATGAAAAAAGCAGGTGCATGCTTTGGTGTAACAGGAGGCTATGAAAGACCGATGTGGTATGCACTTAATGGTCAGAAATCAGAATATGAATACTCTTATAATTATCAAAACTGGTATCCTGCTGTTGAGTATGAGACTAAAAATACAAGAGAAAATGTTGGTTTGTTTGATCTAACTGCATTTTCTAAATATGACTTAAAAGGTAAAAATGTTCATTTTGAGCTTCAAAAACTATGCACTGCTAACATCAAAAATGAACTTGGTAAAACTACATATACACAAATGTTAAATGAAGATGGTGGTATCGAAACTGATCTTACTGTTGTTTGTTTAGGTAAAGAACATTTTAGAATTATTACTTCAGCAGCTAATAGAGAAAGAGATAAATTTCATATTTTAAAACATTTGTCTCAAGATATAGATTTTGAAGATGTAACAGATGATATTGCATGTTTTGGGTTATTTGGTCCAAAAAGCGAGGATCTCCTTCAGAAACTGACTAAAGATAATATCTCAAGAGAGAATATTAACTTTGCATCTTTTAAAAAAATACAAATAGATAACATAGATATTTTTGCACAAAGATTATCTTATGTTGGAGAATATGGTTTTGAACTTTATATGGATATAAATAATTCAAAGAAAATCTTCAATTTAATTACTGATAATGGAAAAGAATTTAATTTATCTTTATGTGGTATGCATGCATTAGATACGATGCGAATGGAAACTGGATTTTTACATTGGGGTCATGATATTTCACCTGAGGAAAATCAATATCAAGCAGGACTAAGTTTTTTGATTAGCTATAAGAAAAATATAGATTTTATTGGAAAGAAGGCATTGTCTCAAATAAAAGATAAACCTTTAGATAAACGTATGATGATGTTTACTTTAAAGAATAATGAACCAGGACAACCTTTATTACTTCATGATGAACCAATTTATTTAGATGATAAAATTATTGGCAGAACAACTTCAGGAAATTATTCATTTTGTTATAATAAAAATTTATCATTTGGTTATATAAACTCCGGAAATACAAAAGAAACACTTAAGGATAAAAATATTTATATAGAAATTGAAAAGAAAAAATATAAAGCAGATATTTTACAAGAACCTCTTAATCAAAAAAATTTTAGGAATTAATTATTTAACAAAAGTATCGTTAAATTGTTTTGTAACTCTTACAAATGTTGTGCATTTACTTAGCTGTTTTAATGAAGGAGCTCCAACATAAGTACAGCTACTTCTTACACCACCCAATATATCCTTGATTGTATCACTAATTTTACCTCGATATTTAACTCTCACAGTTCTGCCTTCGCTACTTCTATAGTCTGATAAACCGCCGTAATGTTTTTTGTTTGCTGTTTCAGAACTTGAGCCATAAAATTCTATGTATTTTGATCCATTTGATTTAACTAACTTACCTTTTCCCTCATCGTGTCCAGCAAGCATACCGCCTAACATTACAAAATCCGCTCCACCGCCAAATCCTTTTGCAACATCTCCAGGACAAGTACAACCACCATCAGCAATTATATGTGCACCTAAACCATGTGCAGCATCAGCACACTCAATTACAGCACTAAGTTGCGGATATCCAACTCCTGTCTGTAATCTTGTTGTACAAACTGAACCTGGTCCTATTCCAACTTTAACTATATCAGCACCAGATAGAATTAATTCTTGGGTCATGTCAGCTGTCACAACATTTCCAGCTATAATTGTTTTTGTTGGATATATATCTCTTACTGATTTTAAAAATTTAGAAAAGTGTTCTGAATAACCATTTGCAACATCAATACAAATAAAATTTATAAAACTATATTCTTTTAAAATTTTATCTAAATTATCAAAATCATCTTTTTTAATACCAATTGAAAGTGCAATATTTGGATGGATTGATTTAATTTTTTTGAAAGCTTTTATTTTTTTAATATCATGTTGTTTTGTGAGGCAAGTTATCATTTGAAACTCTGATAATTTTTCAGCTATTCCTAATTCACCAACTCCATCCATGTTAGCAGCCATAATAGGAATTCCTGACCATTCATTATTTGAATACTTAAATCTATAAGTTCTTTTAAGATTTACGTCTTTTCTGCTCTGAAGAGTACTTCTTTTAGGTCTAAATAGTACGTCTGAGTAATCTAACTTTAATTCTTCCTCTATTCTCACAAGGGCAAAGATATACATTCATTTTTACTAAATTCAATTTAATATTAGCTCCAATTTATGAGAACTTTTTTGATTATTTTATTATTTATTATTCCTATCAAAGGACAAACTAAAGATTTTTTTTTGGATATCACTAATCAAATTCAAGACAATGAATTTAGACTAAGTTATGGTGTGTCAGTTACGGATGTAAATAAAGATAACAAATTTGATTTTGTTGTTACAGGTTTTGGATTTAAAAATTTAGCACTTACTTATAAAGATGGTAAACTAGTTAATATCATAAATGAGGAAATTTTTTCAGATCCAAGCAGAAGAACAATTGGTGTTGCAGCGTGTGATATAGACAAAGATGGTTATGAAGAAATTTATTTTTTAAATACAGATACTTATAGTGGAGATAAAGTTTACTCTGATAGACTTTTAGATCTAAACAAAGATAAGTTTATAGATTTATTTGAAATAGAAAAAAATAAAACTGATTTGAATTTAACAGCTGGAAGATCAGTTGTTTGTGTTGATAGAAAGGGAAATGGCCAGTACGGTATATATGTTGCAAATTATGGAGGCCCTACAAGATTTTATGAAACTGTTAATAATAAAATAAATGACAAGGCAGTAGAGCTTGGAATAAATAAAATAACTGGCGGAAGAGCAATAGTGTCGGGACATATATTATCAAATCAATCTGATATTTTCGCTGCAAATGAGAGGGGTGATAATTTTTTGTATTATAATCTTAATGGGTCATTTACAGACGTAGCCGAAGATTATCAGGTAGAAGATAGATATGAAAATGGAAGAGGAACTGCTTTGAGTGATATTCTTTACAGGGGAAGAATGGATATTCTAACATCAAATTGGGATGGAAATCATAGAGCTTATGTTCTTGATGGTGATAAGTTTAAAGATATTGCAAAACCTCCTTATAATAATCCAACAAAAATAAGAACGGTTATTTCAGCAGACTTTGATAATGATGGTTATGATGAAATATTCATGAATAATATTGGAGAGCCAAATAAATTATTTAAGATTTTAGAGGATGGAAAATTTGAAGAAATAAAAATTAAAAATGGTTTAGAAACTTTTGGATTAGGAACTGGTGGAGCTGTAGCTGATATTGATGGAGATGGAATTTTAGAATTATTAGTATCTCATGGTGAAACAGGACTACAACCACTTACATTGTATAAAGCTGATATTGATGACTTTAATTACTTAAGAATAAAACCCTTAAGTAAGCATGGAGCACCCGCAAGGGGAGCTACTGTAACGTTAAAAAGTAATAAAAGAATTCATTCAAAAACAATTGATGCTGGATCAGGATATCTTTGTCAGATGGAACCAGTTGCTCATTATGGAATTAGAGAGAATGAAAATGACATTAAAGTTGAGATTAAATGGACTAATGGATCAATAACAAGTTTAAATATTAAAGATTTAAATAAAACCTATGAAGTTAAACAAAATTAGTAGGACAATAGTGCCCATCTATAATTATTGAATAATAATAATACGCTTTTATATGAGTTTCATGACTATGTGTTCAATTACATTAATTTTTAGTTTGTTAGCTGGATTTTTGATTTTTGCTTTTAGAAAACCTTCCAAAGAGGAAATTTCAAAATTTAAAAGCAAAAAACAGGATCAAATAAATTGGTCTAACATGGGTTTCTAAAACTAAATTTAAATGAAAATAAAAAATAGTTTTAAATTTTATATAGGTTTTATTTTAATATTACTTTCAATTAATAATTTAAATGCAGCAGATAAAAACTATTACCAAGATATAGCAAATGATTGGGATAAAATATTTCCTGATAAAAATAGAAATGCTGCAGGTCCAAAGTTTTTTAAATACATTTTAGACAAAGAGATTACTTACAAGGATTTTGTAGAATATAACAAATTATATTGTGCTGTGTCAGGCTCATTAATAAGCCCTAATTCAGCACCTGAGTTTGTATATGTAAAAGAAAATATAACAGAAAAGAAAATATGTGGTGAATATTATAGATGCTGTATACCATGTAGCTGTGATTTGATGAAATATTCAAAAACTCATAAAATGAAACATAAATTCGCTGATATTGAAAAAGAATTTTATGTATTAACAATTGATAATCCGTGTGGAAAAAAAGATTTTCCAATCCAAGTAAATAAAAATTATTTTTGCGATGGTGATAAGCTTGATAAGTCTCAAGTAAGTGTGTTGGACAATAAATTAGTAATTGGTTTTTTGCATGAAAGCAGACCGTGTTTATCTACTGATTTAGATTATATTAATACCCATCAAGTAACAGGTAAGTTCTGTGAGTTTAGAAATAATACTCCTCTGGATCAATTAAAATCAGGAATGGGTGATATCTTCATAAAACTTGCAAGATAGTTTTTATTTTGTATTTAAATGTTCCTCTAAATAGTAAGATAGCCAACTTAGCAAAAAGCATAGAAAAAAAATAAGTTTCAGGCCACTAATCCAATTAGTTAAATTTGATGGACTTTTAATTAACATCACTTTTGGGAACTTTTAATTTCACGAAATATTTATTTGATATTAAAATTATTTTATATTATGGTTAAGATGTGTTTAGACATTTAACATTATTAGTATTACTAATTTTTATTTCATCTTGTGCAACTCCTCACGTTGTATCTGTTATAGGTCCAAATGATAATAGATTGAGTTGTAATGAACTCGATAATGAAATAGCAATTGCAGCAAAATTTAAAAGAGACGCCAAAGCAGAAAAAAGTTATGGAACTTCAACAAATGTGGCAGCTATACTTTTTTGGTTGCCTGGTGTAGTTGCAACTCAAATGAATGCAAATGAGGCAATAAAAGCAGCAGATGATAGAATAAACCATTTAAACAGAATAAGAGCTAAAAAAGACTGTTAATTTATAAAAAAATATTTTTTAACTTCATTATTTGCAGCAAATTATAATATAGTAATATAAAACGTTATCAATTACGGCGGGGTAGCTCAGTTGGTTAGAGCGCGGGACTCATAAGCCCGAGGTCAGTGGTTCGATCCCACTTCCCGCTACCATTTAATGACCAGGAAATTCGATTAAATTTTCAACTTTATAATTATTATGGATTAATTTTTCACATCCTCCAAGATCAAATAAATTAATTACAAAAATGAAACCTGCTACTTTTCCTTTTGAGATTTCAACTAATTTTGCTGCAGCTTCAGCTGTTCCACCTGTAGCAATCAAATCATCAATTATCAAAATATTATCATTTTCACTAATTGAGTCTTTATGAACTTCAATAGTTGCAGTTCCATACTCAAGTTCAAAATCAACAGAATGAACATCTGCAGGTAATTTATTTTTCTTTCTCAACATAATGAAAGGTTTTTTTAGAAGATAGGAAACAGCAGATGCAAAAACAAAACCTCTTGATTCAATTGCAGCTATTTTATCAACATTATATTTTTTTGATCTTTCAATAATTTGGTTAACTGTCTCTTCAAAAGCCTTTTCATTTTTAATTAGAGTTGTTATGTCTCTAAATAAAATGCCTTTTTTAGGATAGTCTGGTATCGATCTAATATATTCTTTTAAATTCATATTACTTAATTATAACTATTAAATAATTAATTTTTTAAATATGGCAAATAATAAATTGGCTATAATTGGTGGAAGTGGCCTCTACGATGTAGAGGAATTTACAGATAGAGAAATGTTAAGTATTGACACATCTTGGGGAAAGCCATCAGATCAAATTTTAAAAACAAAATATAATAATAATGAAGTATTTTTTTTACCTCGTCACGGAAGAGGTCATTTTATATCTCCTTCAAAAATAAATTTTAGAGCTAATATAGATGCATTAAAACAACTTGGTGTTACAGATATTGTATCTATTTCTGCAGTGGGATCTTTGAAAGAAGATCATTTTCCAGGTAAATTTGTAATAGTTGATCAATTTATAGATAGAACATTTGCAAGAAATAAAACTTTTTTTGATGATGAAATAGTAGCCCATGTATCAATGGCTCATCCTACTTCAAATGGTTTAATGAATGCATGTGAGGAAGCAATTAAATTAGAAAATATTAATTATCAAAGAGGAGGAACCTATGTAGTCATGGAGGGACCACAATTTTCTACATTAGCTGAGTCTAACTTATATAGATCATGGAAAGCTGATGTGATCGGAATGACAAACATGCCTGAAGCAAAACTCGCAAGAGAAGCTGAAATAAGATACGCCTCTGTGTCAATGGTAACAGATTATGATTGTTGGCATCCAGATCATGAAAATGTTGATGTCCAACAGGTTATTAAAGTTCTTTTAGATAATGCTGCAAAAGCCAAAAATATGATTAAAAATTTGATCAAAAATTTTGAAAATCACATTGATCCAAATGATCCAGCTAATAATTGTTTAGATGTCGCAATTATTACCGCTCCTGAAAAGAGATCCCAAAAAACAATTGAAAAACTAAAGTATATCGCTGGAAGAGTATTAAATAATGAGAATTGAGGGAAAGAATTATAAAACTATCTGGTTTGATCAAAATTCAAAAAAAGTCAAAATAATTGATCAAACAAAATTACCTCATGAATTTATTATTAAAGATTTAGAAACTGTTGATGATGCGATTAATGCAATAAAAGTTATGGAGGTAAGAGGGGCTCCATTAATTGGAGCTACAGCAGCATTTGGTATTGTTTTAGCTATTAAAGAAAATAATGATTTAAATTTTATAAAAAAAAGTGCTGAAGATTTAGTTAAAGCAAGACCTACTGCAATTAATCTTCAATGGGCCGTTCATAGAATGAACAACAAAATCTCTATGATTAAATCTGAAAATCTATTTGATGTTGCTTTAAATGAAGCTGAGTTAATTTGTGATGAAGATGAAACATTTTGTGAGGAGATAGGAAAAAATGGTCTCAAGTTAATAGAGGAAATTTATAATAAGAAAAAAAGCACTATAAATATACTAACACATTGTAATGCAGGGTGGTTAGCAACGATTAATTGGGGTACGGCTACATCTCCAATATATCATGCACATAAAAAAGGGATTCCAATTCATATTTGGGTAGATGAGACGAGACCCAGAAATCAAGGTGCAAATTTAACCTCATACGAACTTAATGAGGAAGAAATACCAAATACAATTATTGCAGATAATACTGGAGGAATTTTAATGCAAAGAGGACAGGTCGATATGTGTATTGTTGGTACTGATAGAACATTATCTAATGGAGATGTTTGTAATAAAATTGGAACTTATCTCAAAGCACTAGCAGCAAATGATAATAATATTCCTTTCTATGTTGCGTTACCTAGCTCAACAATTGATTGGAATTTAAAAAATTCTGAGGATATTCCAATTGAAGAGAGAGATCCTAACGAGCTTTCACATGTAGATGGAATGATAGGAGATAAAAAAGTCGATGGAATTCAAATTTATCCTAAAAAAAGTAAAGCATTAAATTTAGCTTTCGATGTAACACCAGCAAAATATGTTACTGCTTTAATTACAGAACGAGGAATATGTGAAGCATCTGAAGATGGCCTTAAAAGATTATTTAAATGAACAAGATAAAGTCAGAAATAATTAAATACTCAAAGTTATTAAACAGCAGAAAATTATCAGCTCTTAGATCTGGTAATATCTCAGTAAGGGTAAAAAATGGTTTTTTTATTACACCTTCAGGAAAGAAATATTCATCTCTAAAAAACAAAGATATTGTCTATGTAAGTTTAGAGGGGAGATTTGACAAAAAATTAGGCATCCCCTCATCTGAGTGGAAATTTCATCAAGATATATATTTAAAAAAAGATGATGCTAATGCAATAGTGCATACACATTCAACTAATGCCACTGCATTATCAGTTCATAAAAAATCAATTCCAGCTTTTCATTATATGGTAGCTTTAGCAGGTGGAAATGACATCAAATGTGCAAACTATGCAACCTATGGTACCAGAAAGCTTTCAGTAAATATTTTAAAAGCTTTAAAAAATAGAAAAGCATGTTTGATTTCAAATCACGGTCAAATTGCATGTGATGATAATTTATCCAAAGCTTTTGAATTAGCTGAAGAGGTTGAAAATCTCTCTTTGCAGTATATAACGGCACTCAAGATTGGTAAGCCAAAGATTCTTTCAAATGTTGAAATGGATAAAGTGTTGGCAAAGGCTAAAAATTATAAGAGAGGATAATTTATGACTAAAGTAGGAGAACACATT
This sequence comes from uncultured Pelagibacteraceae bacterium, assembly GCA_902634935.1. Classification (GTDB taxonomy): domain Bacteria; phylum Pseudomonadota; class Alphaproteobacteria; order Pelagibacterales; family Pelagibacteraceae; genus Pelagibacter. The sequence goes on along the minus strand of CACPMF010000017.1, from coordinate 4,619 downwards.
ACTTTAGATATAATTGGTGCAAATAAAGAGTACGAACCTGCTTTCTTTGAAAAATTAGTTTATAAAATAGCAAAGGTTGCAAAAGTAACAGTTTTAGAAATTTCAAAATATAAATTTGAACCTCAAGGCTTTACACTTGTAGCACTTCTCGCCGAAAGCCATATAAGTTTTCACACTTTTCCAGAAAAAGGTATAATAAGTTTTGATTTCTTTACGTGTGGAAAAGTTTCACCTTCAGTTGCATTGAAAATTATTAAAGAGGAAATTCAACATACAAATATAATTAAAAAAGAATTCAATAGAGATACAATAGATCTTTACCATGATAATTATAGCTCACCAGGATTAAATAAAGCATATGTAGTTAATAAAGTTCTGGAAAATTTTAAATCTAAAGTTGGTCAATATATTGAAATTCTTGATTTGGAGCAATTTGGAAAAGCATTATTTATTGATAATGAAATACAAGTAGCAGAAAGTGATGAACATCTTTATAGCTCAACATTTGTTAATTCTGGTCTCAAATTAAATTCAAAAAAAGAAAAGGCAGCAATTATTGGTGGAGGAGACGGTGGAGTTGCAAGAGAATGTATTTCACAAAATTTTGGTTTTATAGATTGGTTTGAATTGGATCCGGAGGTAGTTGATGTATGTGATAAACATTTAAGCAAAATAGGTGAAAAGGCTACTGAAAAAAATTCTGTAAAATGTATTTGGGGAGATGCTTTTGAAAGCATAAAATCTGTTAAAGATGATACTTACGATCAAATATTTGTTGATTTAAATGATGATCAATTTTGTATAGATCTTGCAGCAAAAAATATGGACTCTTTAGTAAGAATATTAAAACCTAAAGGAGTTATTACAGCGCAGGTTGGAAGCCAAGATAAAAAACCAAAACAAGTAGATAGTTGGTTAAATGTTTTTAATGAAAATTTTGGAAATACACAACTTTCAAGAGTTTATATCCCAAGTTTTGATTGTGCCTGGAACTTTTCATCATCAATAAATCATTAATTTTTCTTTTTAAATATCAATATTTGTGAAATAATAAATCTTATTATTTTGGAGGAAAAATGAATAAATTTAAAACATTAGGATTAGGAATTTTAATTTCCTTTTTCTTAACAATATCTTCAAATGCAGACTCTATTAAAATTGGAACAGAAGGTGCTTACCCTCCTTGGAATTCTAAAGATGCTTCCGGAAACCTAATTGGTTTTGAAGTTGAGCTTGCAAATGAATTATGCAAAATCATGAAAGCAGAATGTACTATCGTTGAACAGGATTGGGATGGAATGATTCCAGCTTTATTAATGAGAAAATTTGATGCGATCATGGCTGGTATGTCAATTACAGCAGAAAGACAAAAAACAATTACTTTTTCTCAAGGTTATGCTGATGAAGTTGCTTCTTTAGCGGTAATGAAAGGATCAGATCTTGAAGGAATGGATACACCAGAAGGTATCAATTTATCTTTAGGTGGATCTGATGTTAAAAAAGCTCTTAAAACACTTACAGGTGCATTAGCTGGTAAAACAGTTTGTGTACAAACAGCTACAATTCACCAAAACTTTTTAGATTCAGGTGATGTAGGAAGTGTAAATGTAAGAACTTACAAAACTCAAGACGAAGTCAATCTAGATCTAGCATCAGGAAGATGCGATGCTGCATTAGCAGCTGCTGTTGCTTTTACTGATTACGCTGATAAATCTGGTAAACCTGTTGTTCTAGTTGGACCTACTTTTTCAGGTGGTGCATTTGGAAATGGAGTAGGTGTTGGAATTAGACAAGGCGGAGATGATGCTATTGGAAAAAGAGATGCTAAACTTCTAAAAGATTTCAACAAAGCGATTGATAAAGCAAGAAAACAAGGAATTATTAGCAAACTTGCTATTAAACACTTTGGTTTCGACGCTTCTATGTAAATATTTCAGATTTGGCGACTATATATTATAGTCGCCAAAATCTATGGAACTTCTCGCATTTGGCAAAACTGGTTGGGGTGATGAGTTATTTTATGCAACCCTAATGACTTTAGCTGTTTCAATAACAGCTATGTTAATTGGATTTTTCTTTGCACTTATTTTTACTCCTTTAAAATTATCAAAACACAAATCACTAAATTTAATTGGTAATTTTTACACTACAGTTATTAGAGGTGTTCCAGAATTATTGGTAATTTATCTTTTCTTTTTTGGTGGAAGTGGAGCAATAATGTTTGTTGCTTCTATGTTTGGTTATTATGAATATATTGAAATTAATGCATTTATTACTGGTTCATTTGCAATAGGTATTATTTCAGGTGCATATTCAACAGAGGTATTTAGAGGAGCCATACAATCAATAGATAAAGGTCAGTTTGAAGCTTCAAAAGTTTTGGGGATAAAAAAACATATTCAATTTTATAAAATTATCCTTCCTCAAATGTTAAGACTTGCAATTCCAAATCTAAGCAATGTTTGGCAAATTACTTTAAAAGATACCTCTTTAATCTCAGTAACAGGTTTAGTTGAAATTATGAGACAATCATATATCGCTGCTGGATCAACTAGAGATCCTTTGTTTTTTTACTCATTTGCTGCAGTTTTATATTTATTATTAACGTACTTGAGTATGAAACTAATAAACAAATTGGAAGTTAAATATAGTAGGGGATTTTAAATGGATTTTGAATTGATGATTGGTAGCTTTCCAAAGTTATTAAGTGCAACTGTAATTACTCTGAAGCTTTTGTCATTATCCTTATTTTTTGGATTATTTATTGGTTTACTTTTTGCAATTTTAAGGATGAACAAAAATCCAATTGTAAATAAATTTGCATATGGATACTCCTACGTTTTTAGAGGCACACCATTATTGGTTCAAATATTTATTATTTATTTTGGACTTGGACAAATCGAATACTTAAGATCTACTTTTTTATGGGTGATACTTAAAGAACCATATTGGTGTGCAATAATTGCCTTTGCATTAAATACAGGTGCATACACATCAGAAATATTAAGATCAGCTTTTCAAACAATAAAACCTGGATTAATAGAAGCTGGAAAAAGTCTTGGTATACCAAACAAAGTAATTTTTTATAAAATACAAATACCTATAGCGATTAAACAATCATTACCAGCTTATGGAAATGAAATTATATTAATGCTTAAAGGAACCTCGCTTGCAAGTACAGTAACATTGATGGATCTTACAGGGGTTGCAAAATATATTATTTCAACAACTTTTAAACCAATTGAGGTATTTATAGTTGCTGGAGGTATATATTTATTTATGACCTTTTGCGTTCATAATTTAATAAAGTTTCTTGAAAAAAAATACGGTTATCAAACTTAGAATTTTAAATATATACGCTTGAAATAAAATCCTAAAGTAAGAGCTCTTAAAAATAAAAACATTGTAAAAGAAATCCACAAACCCAGATTTCCAAAATTTTGGACTAAAAAAAAAGATGATAATAAATACAATATCACTGAAATAAACATTGCGTCTCTAAGCTCTCTAGTTTGTGAAGCACCGATAAAGATCCCATCAAATTGATAACAAAACGAGGATATAAAGGGTAATAAAATTAGCCAAATTGAAAACTGATAACTAATATTTTTAACACTTTCTATATCAGTCATAAAATTAATGAATGCTTTATTTACAAAAAAATAAATAAAAGAAATTACTGCTCCAGTAAATGAGCTCAATATAAATGAGTTTTTGACTGTATTTGAAAATAACTTTTTATTTTTTTTACCAATTGAAAATCCAATTATACCTTCTGTTGAAAAAGCATATGAATCTAAGATAAATGCGGAGAGAAATATTAAGTTAATTAAAATTGTGTTAGCAGCTATATACTCTTCTCCAATTTTACCACTTAGGTATGTAAACCAAAAGAAAGAAAAAGTTAATAAAATTGTTCTTAGAAATATATTTAAGTTTATTTCAATTAAACTTTTAATTTTAGAGATATTTAAAATTTCTTTAATATTTAAATTAATTTTCGTGTATCTTTTTAAAAAATGAAAACTGTAAGTTAAAAATATAAGGGAGGTTGCAAAGGTAGCTAATAGAGTTCCATACGCAACACCTTTAATATTTAGATCATATTCTAATACCAATATTGTACTTATTAAAATATTTAAAATTGATAAACTTCCAATTGCTAAACTTGATATTTTGGTTTTTTGTAATCCTATAAATAAACCCATTATAATATAAATAGTTAATTCAAATATTGATGAATAAATTCTAATATTAAAATAAATCTCGAAATTTCTTTCAGTTTCTTCAGATAAATCAAAAAATAATAGACATAAACTAAAAATCTGTTTTTTAAAAATTATCAAAAAAAATGATATTACAAAAAATAAATTTCTAAAAACTAAATTTAAAATACTTTTATAATCTTCTTTTCCATGAGATTGACTTACAATCCCAACAGTTCCCATTCTTAAAAAACCAAAACTCCAAAAAATTAATGAAAAAAAACTTGTAGCTACACTTGTTGCAGCTAAAAAACTTTTATTACCTGAATTTCCCATCAACGCTGTATCAACAATACCAACAAGTGGAATTGCAAGATTTGCAAAAAAAATAGGAATAGATAAGCTAATTATATA
>CACPMF010000016.1:5000-18359 GCA_902634935.1 uncultured Pelagibacteraceae bacterium | reverse complement strand
ATGCAATTTCCAATTTTGATCAATTAATTGTAAGAATATTCTTTTCTCAATTTCAAGCGCTTCTTTTTTTCCTAGAAGTCCAATTCTTTCCTCTCTTTTTTCTAAAAATTTATCTTTTACAATTTTTTCAAGTTCTGCATCTTTTATATTTGAAATTTCTTTTACCTTATCATCATCAAATGATTTTCCAAAAATGGTCTTAAAGCCTTTTGTAAAATCATCCGAAGTAGGATTTGCTAATTTCTTAGACTTCAAGATTTTTAATTCATTTAAGTTTTCATCTATAAAATCATCTGCAAATACATTTGCTTCCTTGCTCTCCATAACGTTATTCCTTTGACTAAATATGACTTGTCTTTGGTCATTAAGTACATTGTCAAATTTTAGGAGAGTTTTTCTTATATCAAAATTTCTAGCCTCAACTTTTTGCTGAGCTCTTTCAAGAGCTTTATTTATCCATGGATGATCTATGCTTTCTCCATCTTTAAGTCCTAGCTTTTCTAAAATATTATTCATAGATTCTGACCCAAATATTCGCATTAAATCATCCTCTAAACTTACAAAGAAAATAGAATTACCCTCATCACCCTGTCTTCCAGATCTACCTCTAGCTTGATTATCTACTCTTCTACTTTCCATTCTCTCAGTTCCTATTACGAATAAACCTCCTAATTTTTTCACTTTCTCTTTTTCACTTTCGTCTTGACCTCCAAGTTTAATATCAACCCCTCTTCCAGATATACTTGTAGTTATAATTATTGAATTTATTTTGCCTGCGTTGGCAATTATTTCTGCTTCTTTCTCATGATTTTTTGCATTCAAAACTATGTGTTTGATCCCTCTTTTATTTAACAAATCTGAGTAGTGTTCAGATTTATTTATACTTGCAGTAAATACTAGCAAAGGTTGGCCAGATTGATTGCATTTAATTATTTTATCAATTATTGCATCATCCTTTTCTTTTAAAGTTCTGAAAATTTGATCATTCCAATCTTTTCTTATCATCTCTTTATTAGTAGGTATTGATACTACTGGTAAATTATAGATTTCAAAAAACTCCTCAGATTCAGTTTGAGCTGTTCCAGTACAACCAGATATTTTTTTATAAAGTTTAAAAAAGTTTTGATAGGTTATAGACGCCAAAGTTTGATTTTCAGCATTAACTACTAATTTTTCTTTTGCTTCTAAACTTTGATGGAGCCCATCTCCAAATCTTCTGCCTGGAAGTTGCCTTCCTGTTTGTTCATCAATAATGATAATTTGATCATCTTTAACTATATAATCACGTCCATTTTGAAATAAATGATTAGCTTTTAATGCTTGATTGACATGATGAACAAGATGAAGGTTTTCAGGGTCATAAAAGTTATTATTTTTTAATATACCAGCGTTTGAAAATATTTTTTCAATATTATCAATACCCTTATTTGTAAGAAGAATATTTTTATCTTTTTCATCAACTTCAAAGTCATCATACTTAAGAGTTTTTACAAGTTTATCAATCGCAATATATTGACTAGTTTTATCTTCCGCAGCACCTGAAATTATTAAAGGGGTTCGAGCCTCATCAATTAGACATGAGTCTATCTCATCAACGATAGCATAATTATGCCCTCTTTGAACCATGTCTTTTTTTGAAAATTTCATATTGTCTCGAAGATAATCAAATCCTAGCTCACTATTAGTTGCATAGGTTATATCCTTCATATAATTTTCTTTTCTCTCTAGATCAGATTGACCAGTATTAATAAAGCCACAACTTAAACCTAGGAATTCATATATCTCACCCATATTTTGACTATCTCGTTTAGCTAAATAATCATTTACTGTTACTATATGTACACCTTTTTTCTCTAATGCATTTAGATAAGCTGCTAAAGTTATAGTCAAAGTTTTCCCTTCACCTGTTTTCATTTCCGCGATTTTATTTTCATGGAGAGCTACACCACCAATTAATTGGACATCAAAGTGTCTTTCATTGTGAACTCTTTTTGATGCTTCTCTAACTAAGGCAAAAGCCTCTGGCAATATTTGGTTTATCTTTTCACCATCATTTATTCTAGAAATAAGTTCAGATGTTTTTTTTGGAAAATCAGAATTATCGATATTTTCAAATTTTTTTTCTAAACCGTTTATCTGACTAACTATTTTGCCAATTCTTTCGAGCTCTTTTTGATTTCCACTTTTAATTATTTTAGATAATAGATTTAACGGATTAAACATTTTAATGTACAGTAGTTAATGAATATATAGTAATTTTTTAGAGAAATTAAATATCATGGTTTTAGGCATAAACAACTTTTTTGATGCTAGAAATAAAAACGCAAAAGTTGCAGATTTTCAAGATTTAGACCATTTAGATGGGGTATCGGTATCTGCAGTTTCAGCAAATTTGTATAATCAAAAAAGAGATGACCTCGTTTTATTTTATTTTAGAAATGGAGCTAATCATGCATCTTTGTTTACAAAATCAAGTGTTGTATCAGAAAATATAAAGTGGAATAGAAAAATTAAGTCACAAAAAATAAATGCATTATTAATAAATACCAGAAATGCAAATGCTCTTACTGGAACTGATGGATATGATGCATTAAAAATACTCTCTTTAGATTTATCTGAAAAACTGACACTCAAACAAAAACAAGACGAGGAGTATCCAAAAATTATTCGTTCTGATAGTATACTTTTTGCTTGTACTGGTACCATTGGAGAAAAATTTCCTTTAGAAAAAATAAAAAATTCACTTCATAACTTAGTCGATAATATTAAATATAATCAAAATAAACTTATATGGATGAAAGCAGCCTCAGGCATCAAAACAACAGATACCAAACCCAAGCTAGCGATGTCAGAGTGCAAAATAGGCAACACACCAATAAAAGTTTATGGCATTGCTAAAGGCTCTGGAATGATATTTCCCAATATGGCAACAACTTTAGGATTTGTATTTACAGATGCAAATTTATCATCATCAATTTTAAAAAATATTCTTAAAGACACTATTGAGACTACATTTAATGCAATTTCTTGCGACGGTGATACAAGCACTAATGATATGGTATCAATTTTTGCAACAAATAAAGCAAATAATCCTGAAATTAAAGGCCATAAAGATAAGAAATTGCATGATTTTAAAGAGTCAGTTCATGAAGTTTTATTGAACTTGGCTAAGAGAGTTGCAGCAGATGGTGAGGGGGCATCAAAATTTGTGACAATAAATTGTCAAAAAGCAAAAACAATCGCCGATGCAAAAAAAATTTGTTTTTCAATTTCAAATTCACCTTTGGTCAAAACCGCTATAGCGGGAGAGGATCCAAATTGGGGAAGGATTGCCATGGCAATAGGAAAAACTGAGATTAAAGTCGATATTAATAAATTAACTATTTTTTTTGGACCTCATAAAATATTTTCAAAAAACGATTTATTCAAAAATTATGATGAGCAAAAAGTCACCGATTATATGAAAAACGAATCTATAGAAATAACTGTTGATATAGGTATGGGAAAAAAAAATTTTACTTCATATACCATGGATTTAACTAAAGATTATATTGAGATTAATGCAGAATATAGATCCTAACTTATTGAATTTAAGATTAAAATTACTAGATATTCATCATGATTAAGTATGCTCTTATATGCAAAAGTTGTAAATTAGAATTTGAAAGCTGGTTTGGATCATCCAAGGAATTTGATCGTCTAAAAAAAATGAAACTTTTGAGTTGCCAAAGCTGCAACTCTATTAAAGTTGAAAAATCTTTAATGTCTCCCAATTTATCTAACAGTAAAAAAAAAAATACCAATACCAATGAGTTAAAATTTCAAGAGGTTAAACAAAAGTTGAAAGAATATAAAAAATTTGTCAAGGATAATTTTAACTTTGTAGGTGAAAATTTTGCTTATGAAGCAAGATCATTACACTACAATAAAAATAAATATAGAGATAAAAAAAAAGGTATCTACGGAAGGGCTTCCTTACAAGATGTTAAAGAATTAAAAGAAGAAGGTATAGAAACTGAAATGTTACCTTGGATTGAGGACAAAGAAAATTAAACTTTTTCAAATTCAGTGATGTAATTAACTGATTTATCTGATGATACCTTCCACTGATTAAATAATGGGTTAAAAGTCATACCATCAATTTTCTTCAATTTGAGAGAATTTTTTTGGCAAATACTTATCAAGTTTTCAGGTTTGACAAATTTTTCCCATTCATGAGTACCTATTGGAAGCCATCTTAAAACATATTCTGCACCTATAATTGCAAATAAATAAGATTTTAAAGTTTGATTTAAGGTTGCAACAAACATGATACCATTTTTTTTTAAAAATTTTGAACTTTGCTTTATAAAATTATCAATATTTTCTACGTGTTCAACAATCTCCATATTTAAAATCACATCAAATCTTTTTGATGTATTTAAATTTTCTGGTGAACAATTTAAATAATTTATTTTTAATTTACTTTTTTTTAAGTGATGTTTTGCAATATTAATATTATTTTTAGATGCATCAATTCCAGTTACATTCGCGCCCAATCTTGACATTGGCTCCGAAAGTAATCCACCCCCACAACCAATATCTAAAATTTCTAATTTTTTTAATGGTTTATCAATTTTTTTTAATGAAAAATGTTCAATTAGATTTTCTTTAATATATTTTATCCTAATTGGATTAAATTTATGTAATGGTTTAAATTTTCCCGCAGGATTCCACCACTCATCAGCAATTTTTGAAAATTTTTCTATTTCTTTTTTGTTTATTGTGTTATTTTTCATATCATTATTGACTTTATATAGAAGATGTATTTTATCAATATTTTTTATTAAATAATTATTTAATCATGAAAATTGTAGTTTTAAAATTTGGTGGAACATCTGTTGGTACTATTGAAAGAATAAAAAAAGTATCTGAAATAGTTAAAGATTATGTAAAAAAAAGATACTCAGTTATTGTTGTTTGTTCCGCCATGAGTGGATCTACAAATGAATTAATTAAAAAATCAAAAAAAATAAGCAATAATTTTACAGATGCTGAATACGATGTATTAGTATCATCAGGTGAGCAAGTTTCATGCTCGCTTGTTGCAGGCAGACTAGTGCATCTTGGACTTAAATCAAGATCCTGGACAGGCTGGCAGGTGCCCATTTTTACAGAAAATAAACATAAATTTTCAAGAATAAACCAAATAAATAAAAGTAAATTATTAAGTTATTTAAAATCTGGCGGTGTTCCAATAGTTACTGGTTTTCAAGGCATAAATCTTAATGAGAGAATTACCACAATTGGAAGAGGAGGTTCAGACTCAACTGCAATAATGTTAGCTAAATTTTTTAAAGCAGATAAATGTATTATTTTTACTGACGTAGAAGGTATTTTTACAACTGATCCAAACAAACTAAAATTAGCAAAAAAAATTAAAGTAATATCTTATGAAGAAATGCTTGAGATGGCTTCATTAGGTGCAAAAGTGATGCAACCAGAATCTATTCAAGATGCTAGATTAAATAGGATTAATATAGAGGTAAAATCATCTTTTAAAAAAAAACCAGGAACGTTAATCACTAAAAGAAAAAATATTTTAAATAATAAAATAATTACAGGAATTTCATCTACCCAGAATGATGCAAAAGTCACTTTAGTTGGAGTAAAAGATAAACCTGGAATTGCAGCATCTATCTTTAAACCTTTATCAAAAAATTCAATTAATGTTGATATGGTAGTACAGAATATTTCTGCAAATGGAAGAGAAACAGATTTAACATTTACTATAAAAAATGAGGATTTAAACAAAACAAAAAAAATTGTTAATGAAAACAAAAATATAAATTTTAAAAAATTAATTTTCGATAAGAACGTAAGTAAAATTTATATAATTGGAGTTGGAATGATAACTACACCGGGAGTAACTTTTAGAATGTTTCAAGCATTAGCTAATCAAAAAATAAATATTCAAGTTATTTCAACATCGGAAATAAAAATCTCAGTCTTAGTTGATAAAAAGAATATAAAAAAAGCTATTTATGCATTACATAAGGAATTTAAGTTGGATCGATAAAATGAGCATAAGACCTTTTAGAGATATTAATAGAAAAAAAACAAAAGAGATAAATGTTGGAAATTTAAAAATTGGGGGAGATAATCCAATATCAGTTCAATCCATGACAAATACTTTAACAAAAGATGTGAAATCTACTATCAAACAAATTAGAGAAATTGAAAATGCAGGAGCTGACTTAATAAGGGTTTCATGTCCTGATAAAGAGTCAACGGAGGCTCTCAAGCAAATAGTAAAACAAGCTGAAGTTCCAATAGTTGCAGATATTCATTTTCATTATAAAAGAGCAATTGAGGCTGCAGAAAATGGCGCGCATTGTTTACGAATTAATCCTGGAAATATAGGTGATAAACAAAAAATTAAAGAGGTTATTAAAGCTGCACAAAATAATAATTGTGCGATTAGAGTTGGTGTGAATGCAGGTTCGCTTGAAAAAGATATTCTTGAAAAATATAGAGAACCTTGTCCCGAGGCCCTTGTTGAAAGCGCTTTAAGAAATATTGAAATATTAGAAAATGAGGATTTTTTTAATTTGAAGGTAAGTGTTAAATCATCTGACGTATTTTTATCTATAGGAGCTTACAAACAATTATCCCAAAAAATAGATTACCCTCTTCACATTGGAATAACAGAGGCAGGCAGCTTTATACCTGGCACCATAAAGTCATCAATTGGTTTTGGATCACTTCTTCTTGATGGGATAGGTGACACTATAAGAGTCTCTCTTTCTGATGATCCAGTAAAAGAGATAAATGTTGGAAATGAGATTTTAAAATCACTGAATCTTAGAAACAGAGGTGTAAGAATTATTTCATGTCCGTCTTGTGCCAGACAAGCATTCGAAGTAATTAATACGGTTAAAATTTTAGAGGAAAAACTTTCACATATTAAAACACCTATAACATTGTCAATTATTGGATGTGTTGTAAATGGTCCTGGTGAAGCCGCACAAACTGAAATTGGAATTACCGGGGGTGGTAAAGGAAATCATATGATGTATTTAAATGGAGTTGAGAGTGAAAAAATTAAAAGTGAAGAAATTATCTCTAAAGTAGTCAGTATGGTTGAAAAAAAAGCCAAAGAAATTGAAGAGAAAAATCAATAATAAATGCTTCCTTTAAACAAAGTTCAGGGATTGATATCTAAGCATTCTAAACTTGAAAAAGACTTATCTTCTCTAGAAATTGATAAAAATTCCTTTGCTGAAAAATCTAAGGAATATTCTGATTTAAATGAAATTATAAATGAGGCAAAAGAATACAAACAGTTTGAAAAAAATAAAACTGAATTAGAAAACATAATTAATGATACTAGCTCCGATCAAGAAATGAAGGATCTAGCTGAAATAGAACTTTCTGAACTAAAACATAAATTTCATTTAAATGAGAAAAAAATTAAAATTTTTTTGTTACCTAAGGATGAGGCTGATGCCAAAAATGCTATTATAGAAATTAGAGCAGGTACCGGAGGATTAGAAGCAAGTTTATTTGCTAGTGACCTTTTTAAAATGTATGAAAAGGTAAGTAATAAAAAAAAATGGCAATTAGAAATTATTTCAATTTCAAAAAGTGATGCAGGTGGACTAAAAGAAGTCATTGCATCCATTAAAGGTAAAAATATTTATTCATCATTAAAATATGAAAGTGGCGTACACAGAGTTCAAAGGGTTCCTGACACTGAAACACAAGGCAGAGTTCATACATCTGCAGCAACTGTAGCTGTTTTACCAGAAGCCGAGGAAGTTGACGTAAAAATCGAGGATAAAGATTTAAGAATTGATGTTTTTAGGAGTAGCGGTCCTGGTGGACAAAGTGTGAATACTACCGACTCCGCAGTAAGAATAACTCATATACCAACAGGAATTGTTGTAAGTCAACAAGATGAAAAATCTCAGATCAGAAATAAAGATAAAGGTCTTAAAATTTTAAGATCTAGAATTTACGAACTGGAAAGACAAAAAAAAGATGAGGAAAGATCTAAGGATAGAAAGAGTAAAATTGGGACAGGCGATAGATCAGAAAGAATAAGAACCTATAATTTTCCACAAGGAAGAGTAACCGATCATAGAATTAATTTTACATTGCATAAATTAGAGGAATTTATGGAAGGAGAAATTTTTGATGAGATGATAGAAAATTTGAGCATTCATGCGCAGGAAGAACAACTTAATAAATTATGATGATGAATTTACAACAAATTTTAGCTAAAGCATCAAGTCAATTGAAACTCAATAATATTAAATCCTTTAAACTTGACTCTGAACTATTGTTAGCAAAAACACTTGATGTTTCTAGAGAGGAAGTTTTACTAAATTTAAATAAAAAAATTAGTCAATCTGATATAAAAAAATATAATTACTATTTAAACTTGAGAAATCAATACAAGCCAATGGCGCATATTTTTAAATACAAGTTTTTTTGGAAATATAAATTTTTTGTTAACAAAGATGTTCTTATACCAAGACCTGAAACTGAATTGATAATTGAACAAATATTAAAAATTTTACCAAAAAAATCAAAAAAAAACATACTTGAGATTGGTACCGGATCTGGATGTATAGCTATATCTCTTATAAGAGAAAGACCAAATTGCAGAATTGTAGCGATAGATAAGTCCTTAAAAGCTATAAAAGTAGCTAAAAAAAATGCAGAAATACATCAAGTTGGAAAAAAAGTTAATTTTCTAAACATCGATGTTGACAAATACTTTGGCAATAAATATGATATTATTGTTTCTAATCCTCCTTATATTAAAAAAAGCGACTTATTAAGTTTGGATAAAGATGTAAAATTTTATGAGCCTAAAATAGCATTATCCGGAGGATTTTCAGGCTTAGAAACATTTTTTAAGATAATAAAGAAATGCAATAAACTTTTAAAAAATAATGGAATGCTATTTTTAGAAATTGGTGAAAAACAGGGCAAAGAGTTAAGGAAAAATTTAAAATTAAATGGATTTAATCAAATCAAAATTTATAAAGATCTTTCGGGAAAAGACAGATGCTTAGTGAGCACTAAAAATCATTAATGAACAACTTTAAAAACAACCAGCGAAGAAATAGATTTAGATCAAATGGTGATCGGAACTTTAAAAAAAGAAATGGCAGTGGACATAAGTTAAACGTTGATTTTAATAATAACTCTGAATTTAAAAGAAAAAACCCAGGTAGAAATAATCAAAATGCTGCAAAGCTAATTGAAAAATATAATGATTTAGCTAGAGAAGCATTGTCTAATGGTGATAAAATATTATCAGAAAATTATCTTCAACATTCAGATCATTTTGCAAGAATATTGAATTCCCAAGTAGCAGCTAAAATAGTTAATTTGGAAACAAACAATTCTTTAGATAATATCCAACAAAAAAGTGATGAAGTAATTGTCGAAAATGAAATTAAAGAAAATAATTTGAAAGGTGCAGACTAATCAAGTTTTGCAATAAGTTCAGATTTTAATACATCTATCTTAATTTTATTTACCTCAAATTTGTTTCTAAGTTTACCCTTTAATGTTTTTCCTGAAGGTAATTTGAGTTTTTGAGAATTTATTTTTCTTCCATTTTCAATTACTTCATAATGCAAGTGAGGACCAGTAGATAATCCAGTAGATCCAACATATCCAATAATTTGACCTTGTTTAACTCTTACACCTTTTTTTATTCCCCTTCCAAATTTTGACATGTGTGCATAAACAGTTTGGTAAACTGAATTATGTTTAATTTTAACACAATTCCCTCCGCCACCACACCATTGTGCTCTTGTAACAACTCCATCACCAGACGCCATGATTGGTGTACCAGTTGGTGCTGCGAAATCAGTTCCTGTATGCATTTTTGTAAATCCTAAAATCGGATGTTTCCTTTTTCCGAACGAAGAAGAAAGTCTGGCACCATTAATAGGAGTTTTCATAAGAGTTTTTCTCATACTTTTTCCATTCTCGTCAAAATAGTCAATTTCTTTTTTCTCTACTTCAAACTTATATAAATTTAGATCAGTACCTTGAGTATTTAAATTTGAGAAAATTATATCACCACTTTCAATTAATGAACCATCTTCACTTTCAAATTGTTCATAAATGATTTGAAAAGTATCGCCTTTCCAAATATCTCTTTGAAAATCTACCTGGAACCCGTAGAGTCTAGCAAACTCTATAATAGTATTAGGCTTAATACCTAAATTTATAGCAGTATTATATAAACTGTTTTCTATTACACCTTCTTTAAAGACTATAACTTTTGATAAATTTTTTTCTACTATTTTTGATGAGAAGTCTAAAAGTTTAGAATCTCTTAAAAATACGAGATCTTTTTTCTTATCAATTTCTATTTTGAACTCAATTATTTTAATATTATCTTTTCTATCAAGTTTAAAATAAATTAGTTGATTTTGTTTTAGTGATCTAATCTCCTTTTGATTTTTAACTATATTTATAAATTTTTTTTTTTCAGAAATTGGAAGATTAATATTATTAATTATATTTTCATAAGTGTCACCTTTTTGTACAATGTAATTTATAGTTTCATATCTTGGTAACAACTGTGATGTAATAGAGTTAATAGATTTTTTCAGATAAACATTATCGAAAGATTTTTTTAGATAAGAAATTTGATTTTTTTTGTTTGTGTCATAAAAATAAGTAACAAAAACTGCAACAATTACTAATAAAACAAGCCAAACGAAATAATTATAGTGTTGAAGTTTTTCAAATATTTTATTTTTCATATTATATAAAAATGCTCCAAATATATTGAAATATAAGGCTTTTTATCACATTTTTTATTTATCTAATAACTTGATTTAAATATTTTTTCTAATATAAGCGTTGAACTCAACATGTAAAAAATGTTATTTATTGGGCTTTATTGCTCAATTAGCTATTTAATTTGTTTAGATTTTAAGAAGAGAAGTGTGGACGGTTAAGGTTACCAAAATTTGTCGTACACACTTCAACATTACATAAGTATTATTCTTAGTGCTTATGTAGAAGCTAGTGTGCGCCGTTTTTAAACTTGAGAGTTTGATCATGGCTCAGAACGTACGCTGGCGGCACGCCTTATACATGCAAGTCGAACGAAGTAGCAATACTTAGTGGCAGACGGGTGAGTAACATGTAGGTATCTTCCCTTTGGTGAGGAATAACATGAGGAAACTTATGCTAATACCTCATAAGTCTTTACGGAGAAAGCTTTATGCGCCAATGGATGAGCCTGCACTTGATTAGTTTGTTGGTGGGGTAATGGCCTACCAAGACTTTGATCAATAGCTGATCTGAGAGGATGATCAGCCACATTGGGACTGAGACACGGCCCAAACTCCTACGGGAGGCAGCAGTAGGGAATATTGCACAATGGAGGAAACTCTGATGCAGCGATGCCGCGTGAGTGAAGAAGGCCTTTGGGTTGTAAAGCTCTTTCGTCGGGGAAGAAAATGACGGTACCCGAATAAGAAGGTCCGGCTAACTTCGTGCCAGCAGCCGCGGTAATACGAAGGGACCTAGCGTAGTTCGGAATTACTGGGCTTAAAGAGTTCGTAGGTGGTTAAAAAAGTTGGTTGTGAAATCCCGAAGCTTAACTTCGGAACTGCAATCAAAACTTTTTAGCTAGAGTATGATAGAGGAAAGCAGAATTTCTAGTGTAGAGGTGAAATTCGTAGATATTAGAAAGAATACCAATTGCGAAGGCAGCTTTCTGGATCATCACTGACGCTGAGGAACGAAAGCATGGGTAGCGAAGAGGATTAGATACCCTCGTAGTCCATGCCGTAAACGATGTGTGTTAGACGTTGGAAATTTATTTTCAGTGTCGCAGCGAAAGCAGTAAACACACCGCCTGGGGAGTACGACCGCAAGGTTAAAACTCAAATGAATTGACGGGGACCCGCACAAGTAGTGGAGCATGTGGTTTAATTCGAAGATACGCGCAGAACCTTACCAACACTTGACATGTTCGTCGCGGCTCTAAGAGATTAGAGCTTTCGGTTCGGCCGGACGAAACACAGGTGCTGCATGGCTGTCGTCAGCTCGTGTCGTGAGATGTTGGGTTAAGTCCCGCAACGAGCGCAACCCTCACTTTTAGTTGCCATCATTTAGTTGGGCACTCTGAAAGAACTGCCAGTGATAAGCTGGAGGAAGGTGGGGATGACGTCAAGTCCTCATGGCCCTTACGTGTTGGGCTACACACGTGCTACAATGGCATTTACAATAGGAAGCAAGATGGCGACGTCAAGCAAATCCTAAAAAGATGCCTCAGTTCGGATTGTACTCTGCAACTCGAGTACATGAAGCTGGAATTACTAGTAATCGCGGATCAGCGCGCCGCGGTGAATACGTTCCCGGGTCTTGTACACACCGCCCGTCACACCATGGGAGTTGGTTCTACCTTAAGGCAAGGTTTAATACCCTTGACCACGGTATAGTCAGCGACTGGGGTGAAGTCGTAACAAGGTAGCCGTAGGGGAACCTGCGGCTGGATTACCTCCTTTCTAAGGATGAATAGGAATTCGTTCTTATTCTAAATAATACAACAGGATAATGTTGACCGTCCTCATTTCTCTTCTTGAAATAGTGTTTCTCTCTTCTACGTAGGGGCCGGTAGCTCAGTTGGTTAGAGCACACCCTTGATAAGGGTGGGGTCGAAAGTTCGAGTCTTTCTCGGCCCACCAATATTACTGGGGGATTAGCTCAGCTGGGAGAGCGCCTGATTTGCATTCAGGAGGTCAGCGGTTCGATCCCGCTATCCTCCACCAAAAAACACTTAGTTATTTTATTTGTGAAAAATTTTTTTATATTATCAATATCTATATCCGATTGTTCGAATAGATGAACAATCAATTAATATTCGAATAGATGAATATTTAATAAAAATTTGATTCTACACAGAATTTTTTTCTGTGCATAAATCAAGCGTTTAAGGGCGTGTGGCGGATGCCTTGGCACTGAAAGCCGACGAAGGACGTGGTATACTGCGATAAGTTACGGGGAGCTGTATGCAGGTTTTGATCCGTAAATTTCCGAATGGGGAAACCCAACACTTTATGTGTTACTTTAAATTGAATACATAAGTTTAAAGAGACAACCCGGAGAACTGAAACATCTAAGTAACCGGAGGAAAAGAAATCAATTGAGATTCCGTTAGTAGTGGCGAGCGAAAGCGGACTAGGCCAGTAGATTTGTTAAAAAAATTTGAATAGTTTGGAAAAGCTAACCACAGAGGGTGATAGTCCCGTATAAGTAATGTTTAATAAGTTTCATGAGTAAAGCGGGACACGTGAAATCCTGCTCGAATATAGGGGGACCACCCTCTAA
>CACPMF010000016.1:0-2500 GCA_902634935.1 uncultured Pelagibacteraceae bacterium | reverse complement strand
CAAATTTCATAAAATTTAAAAACGATAATACTCTCGAAGAGTCAATTAATAGAGGTTTCCTTATTAATAGCTGGGAGGTTGATCTAAGTAAAGAAACAGATAGTTTCGAAGGTCTGTATTCAAATTTTATTGAACATAAAAAAATAAAATTTATTTCATTTCCTTACGAATGGTCTTTTGAACAATTAAAAGATGCATCATTGTTGCATTTAAATTTTCAAATTTTTTTATTAAATAAAGGATATGTTCTTAAAGATGCTAGTGCATTCAATATTCAATTTGAAAATAATAAACCAATATTTATAGATCTTACCTCAGTTGTTCCATATGAAAAAGGACAAGTTTGGACTGGACATAATCAATTCTGCAGGGAATTTCTTAACCCATTGTTGCTAAGTTCAAAAAAAAATATACCTTTTAACAATTATTATTCTGGAAGTTTAAATGGAATACCTACTGAAGAATTAAATAATATATTCTCTCTATTTGATAAATTATCATTAAATGTTTTTTTACATATTTTTTTGAAATCTTTTTTTCAAAAAAAATCATATAATTTAGATAAAATAAATAAAATAAACAAAAAAACTATAAGTAAAAATTCTTACTATAATATTTTAATTTCACTTAAAAAATGGATTGAAAAATTAGAAATTAAAAAAAAAAATTTTTTTAGTTTATGGAGTGATTATTCGAAAAATAACACTTACTCAAATGAACAAGAAAAACAAAAAAAGGATATTATTGAAAAATATTTCAAAAGTAATAAATCAAACAATTGCTTAGATATTGGATGTAATACAGGCGAATACTCTTTTTTAGCTCTCGAAAATGGAGTAGAAAAGGTAGTAGGAATTGATAGTGATTATATAGCTTTAAACAATGCTTATAAAAATTCAAAAATAAAAAAATTAAATTTTTTACCTTTATACATAGATCTTTTAAATCCAAGTCCAAAAAAAGGATGGATGCTTAATGAGCGCAGTTCATTTAATGACAGATTTGAATTTGATAGTCAAATTGCACTTGCAGTAGTTCATCATATTTGCATTGGAGGAAATATTGATTTGAAGAATGCAGTGAAATTCTTGTTAAGTTTATCTCCTAAAGGTTTAATAGAATTTGTTCCAAAGAACGATTATACGGTTCAAAAAATGTTAGGTTTGAGAGATGATATCTTTGATGATTATAATGAGGAAAACTTTGTAAGATATTTACGAGCAGAAAGAAAAATTGTAAAAATCCATTATATAAAAGGCTCAGATAGAAAAATATTTGAGTTCGATTTAATTAATTAAATTAGAATTCTAAAAAATTAAAAATTTTTCAAAAGAATGAGTTGTCTCAAAATTTAAATTATTGTCTATTAATTCACTACCATTTTCATTTGATAGACATTTTATGATTGATGTCAAAATCCTCCCCGGACTAGTAAAACTGTTTTTAACAAAAGTATCAGATGTGATATATTTTTTGTGAATATTATCAAAATAAGTGTAATAGGGTGAAAAATTATCGCTACAAATGTTGTTATGGTCAATAACCACTGAAAACACATTGTATCTATCTTGGTAATAAAATTTATCCTTATATGTATGCGTTCTAGACATCCAGGGTCCATGATCGCTTAAAAATAGTATAATACTAGGATTTTCTTGGGTCTCAGCAGCACTTGTCACTTGTTTTATAAGTTTTGTGAGATCTATCATTCCTGGTAAAAAGTCATCATTCATGAATTCCTTTTCTTGAACCTTGTTTCCAGTTATGTAATCTCCAGGAGTATGACCAATAGGTCTGTAAAGATGTAAAATTTTTAATTGTGGAGATTGATGTTTATTTTTTACTAACTCCACAACTCTTTTTTGCCAGTTTTTAATATTTAAAGCGTCACCATGTTTTGCTTTAAAAGAATTTTTAAGGTCTTGATTATAAAAAACCATTTTACAAAATAAGAAAGATCTAGGTATAAAATAACTAACAAAATTAATATTCTCTATACAGAGAGTAGAATTAAGAATACTATCTGACATCGTTTCATATTCGTGAATAAATTTACCTTTTTTTTTACCTAAATAGTTACCCGCATATCCACTAGTAATTTGATAATTATTATTTCTAAAAATTAAATATAATAAAGAGTCAAGTTGGCCACTGAATCTTCTATGGTCTATTTTGAAGTTTTTTTGATCTAACATAATTAGAGAATTGATTGCATTTGCAGTAGGAATATTCATTGAAAAAGAATTATTGAATATTTTGGAATTTTTTGAATTTAAAAATTTCTCTAACTCAAGATCATTTTCTTTTAAGATTTCTTTTATTTTTAATATACTCGGTACAGCATCAAAGCTAATTATATAGATATTAGGTTTTGAATTAAATCTTATTTGAGACCAAATATTACTCTTCATCAATCCTGACTGCAATGTTGCCCACTTCAAACTTTCTTTTAGTCCTATTTTAGTTTTCATACTCGTAAAAGAATAACCAGAAAAAAAAG
>CACPMF010000015.1 GCA_902634935.1 uncultured Pelagibacteraceae bacterium | reverse complement strand
ACAGCTTTAATAGCATCTATTGAAGGTAGAAGAGCAGAAGTAGATGTAAGACCTCCATTCCCTGTAACAGAAGGATTATACAAAAAACCAACTGTAGTTAACAATGTAGAAACATTAGCAGCTGCAACTGGAATTTTACTGAATGGAGCAGAAAAATTTTCATCGGTTGGAAATAAAAAATCTGCTGGAACAAAACTAGTTTGTCTAGATAGTTTTTTTAATAATCCTGGTGTTTATGAAATTGATATGGGAACACCAATGAAAAAAATATTTGAAGAATATGGTGGTGGATACAAAGAAGATGTAAAAGCATTCCAAATTGGTGGACCTTTAGGTGGAGTAGTACCTATATCAGAAATCGAAAAACTAAATTTAGATTTCCAAGAATTTACTAAAGCAGGTTTTATGTTAGGTCATGCGAGTGTTGTTAGTATTCCTAAAGATTTTAATATGGCTGAATACATTCATCACTTATTTGAGTTTTCAGCTGAAGAGTCATGTGGAAAATGCTTTCCTGGAAGAATTGGATCCTACAGAGGAAAAGAAATGTTTGATCAGTTAAAGAAAGGAACATCTAAAATTCCACTTAAACTTTTGAATGAATTATTAGTTACCATGCAAAAAGGATGCTTGTGTGCGCTTTGTGGAGCGATACCAACACCCATAATGAACATATTAAAGTATTTTGGTGATGAAATTAAAAATGATATAGTAAAAGATAATTAATGAGTGCGGAAAAAAGAAAAGTTGCCTATATAGATGGAAAACCCTATGAAATAGGGCCAAATCATACATCCATATTAAAATTTGTAAAAAGTTACTTGGGAGAGAAGAAGGTACCAACACTATGCGACGACCCTAATCTTGCACCTTATGGTGCTTGTAGAGTTTGTTCTGTTGAAGTTGCTCTAGAAAAAGACGGTCCAACTAAAGTAGTTGCATCATGTCATACACCTGTTGGGGAAAACCAACACATATTTACAAGTAATGATGGATTGAAAAATTTAAGAAAAAATATTGTTGAGTTAGTTTTAACAGACCATCCAATGAATTGTGATACTTGTGAAGTGGATAAAAATTGTGAACTTCAAACTGTAGCAAATGACTTAGGAATAAGTGACCATAGATATAATAACCCTAAACAACATAAAGGAACTCCAAAAGATACTTCTCACTCTTACATGAGAATGAATTTGGACAACTGTATAAATTGTGGAAGATGTGTAAGAGCATGTGATGAAATTCAAGGTTCATTTGTTTTGACAATGAGTGGAAGAGGATTTGAGTCTAGAATTACTACTGATAATGACATGCTCTTTGGAGACTCATCATGTGTATCTTGTGGTGCTTGTGCTCATACGTGTCCAACAGATGCTATTTCAGATGTATTTCAATCTAAATCAGTAAAAGTAGATAAAAAAGTTAGAACTACGTGCTCGTACTGCGGTGTTGGTTGCAATTTAGAGACTTCTGTAAAAGATGGAAAAGTTGTTGCAATAGATACTCCAAAAGAAACTGAAGTAAACGCAGGTCATACATGTATCAAAGGAAGATATGCATTTGGTTTTTATGATCATCCAGACAGACTGAGAAGTCCTTTGATTAAGAGAAATGGAAAATTTGAAGAAGCATCTTGGGATGATGCTTACGAATATATAAAGCAAAAATTAGAAAAGATTAAAAATGAGAGTGGGCCAGATGCTATTGCTGGTATTTCTTCAGCTAGATGCACTAATGAGGAAAATTATGTGTTTCAAAAAATGATAAGAGCAGCAATTGGAACAAATAATATAGATTGCTGTGCAAGAATTTGTCATTCGCCCACTGCATGGGGAATGCAACAAACTTTTGGAACTGGAGCAGCAACCAACTCCACAGAAGATATTTATCACGCTGATTTATTTTTAGTCATTGGTGCAAATCCAACTAATGCTCATCCTGTAACTGGCGCAAAAATTAAACAACAGGTTATGAAAGGTAAAAAATTAATTGTACTTGATCCAATTACTACTGATATTGCTAAACTTGCTGACTATCATATTAGATTAAGACCTGGAACAAACGTTGCTGTTCTAAACATGATGCTTTACTACATTGTTAAAGGAAATTTATTAAATAAAGAATTTGTAGAAAACAGAACTGAAGGTTTCGAAGAATTTTTAAATCACATCAATAGTTTAGATATTGATCATTTAGCAAGTGTTGCTGGTGTTGATAAACAATTAGTTAAAGAGGCAGCCATTGCATATGCAACAGCAAAAAATTCTATGGAGTTCCATGGTTTAGGAGTTACTGAACACGAACAAGGTTCTAAAACTGTGATGTTGATTGCAGACCTTGCAATGATTACAGGCAACATAGGAAGAAGAGGTGTTGGAGTTAATCCTTTAAGAGGTCAGAACAATGTTCAAGGAGCTGCGGATATGGGGTGCCAACCTCACCAAGGTGCTGGTTATTTCCCAGTAGCTGATAAAAAAATTCAAGATTTTTACACTGAAAAATATGGTGCAGTTCACCCAACAAAAGCTGGATTGAAAATCCCAGAAATATTTGATGCAGCAATAAATAAAGAAGTTAAAGGATTATGGATTATTGGAGAAGATATTGTTCAGACTGATCCAAATAGTGCGCATGTAATTAAAGCAATGGAGTCTTTAGATTTATTAGTTGTTCAAGAAATATTTATGAGTGAAACAGCTAAATTAGCAGATGTAGTTCTTCCAGGAACAACATTTTTAGAAAAAGACGGTACTTTTACAAACACAGAAAGAAGAGTTCAAAGAGTTAATAAAGCCGCTGAACCTTTACCAGGCACAAAACCAGATGGTGTAATTGTTACTGAAATGATGCAAAAGCTTGGATATGATCAGCCAACTTATGATGCTGATCAAGTATTAGCAGAGGTTGCAGATGTTGTTCCGTTCTTTAAGGGGATTACTAGAGAGAGACTAGGTAAACTTGGATTACAATGGCCTGTAAAAGAAGACGGAACAGATACAAAAATTTTACATGAAAAAGAGTTTAAACTTGGAAAAGGAAGATTAAAGTCTTTTGATTGGAAAGAATCTACAGAAATCAAAAATAATATTAAAGAGTATCCACTTATTCTTACCACTAGTAGAGTTTTACAGCATTACAATGCAGCAACTATGACAAGAAGAACTAAAAATTTAAATATTGTGGATGAAGATATATTATTAGTAAACCCTATAGATGCTAAAGAAAGAGAATTAAGTAACGGCGATATAGCAAGACTTTACTCAGGCAGAGGTGAGGTTTCATTAAAAGTTGAGGTAACAGATAAAGTAAAAGAGGGAATTGTTTTCACAACTTTCCATTTTCCAGAACACATGGTCAACATGGTTACAGGTGATGGTAAAGATGAAGAGACAAAATGCGCAGAATATAAAGTTTCTGCAGTTCAAGTTCAAAAAATATCAAATAAATTTAAAACAGAAATTTCTCCATCCGAAAAACAAGCTGAAATTGTAAGAAATTAAAAAATTCTCCAAAAATTTTTAAAATTTTATTTTTTAGGTTAAAATATTTTTAAAAAAAAAGGAGTTACAATGAAAGCATATATAATGGGTAACTACACAGAAAAAGCTTTTCAAGGTTTCATGAAGGATCCTACAAGTGATAGAAAAGCAGTTGTAGAACAATTAACAAAAGCAGTTGGTGGAACAATTCATAGTATGGACATCGTTAGAGGTTCATATGATTTTATTGTTGTGACTGATATTGGAGCATTTGAAAATTTCGCTGCAATTAAATTAGTTGTTGAAGCATCTGGTGCTGTTAAGAATATGACAATGTTAGAGGCAATAGACTTTACGAAAGCTACTACTAAAGCAAGTCAGATAGGCTATAAACCACCAGGACAATAGGTAATTATTTTTTTTCGTCGTTATCTACGACTAGGCAGATTTCTGATTTAGTCAGGAATCTGCGACCTGTTCCATTATCCAATGAGAACATTCCACCTATTCCTTTAACAGCGTCAATTGTTAGATCAGTATGTTTCCATTTTTCATACTGATCACCATTCATATAAAATGGCACTCCTCCAATTTCACCTAGTTTAATATCATTATCACCTAGAGGAAATTCACCCTCTTGAAAACACATAGGTGCACTACCATCGCAACATCCACCTGATTGATGAAACATTAAATTTTCTCCATATTTCTCCTGGAGTTCAGATAATAAGTTTAACGCTGAATTTGTTGCAGATACTTTCATTTTTAAAGTACGGCCCATGATTTAGAATCATGGGCCAGTATATATTATTGATTAAAAGAAGCCTAATTTTTTCTCAGCATAAGAAACGTGTAGATTCTTATTCTGTCTATAATGATTAAGCATCATTTTATGAGTTTCTCTTCCAACTCCTGATTGTTTATATCCACCAAATGGAGAGTGAGCTGGATAAGCATGGTAACAATTAGTCCATACTATTCCTGCTTGTATTGCTCTACCCATTCTGTGAGCGATATTACCATTTCTAGTCCATACAGCTGCACCTAAACCATAAAGAGTATCATTAGCAATTTTTAATGCTTCTGCTTCATCTTTAAATTTAATTACAGATACTACAGGTCCGAAAATTTCTTCTTGAGAAATTCTCATATCATTTTTAGCTTCAAAAACAGTTGGTTGAATATAGTTCCCTTTTTCCAAACCACTATTTAGTTTAGCTACGTCTCCACCTGTAAGAACTTTAGCACCTTCTTTTTTACCAAGCTCTAGATAAGATTTTATCTTTTCCATTTGCTCTACTGATGCTTGCGCTCCAATCATCGTTTCCATTTTTAAAGGATTGTCTTGTACAACTGCTTTTGTTCTTGCAATCGCTCTTTCCATGAATTTATCATAGATTGACTCTTGAATTAAAGCTCTACTTGGACAAGTACATACTTCACCCTGGTTTAGATTGAACATCACAAAACCTTCTATACACTTATCAAAGAAGTCGTCATCTTTTTCCATGACATCTTCAAAGAAAATATTAGGAGATTTTCCACCTAATTCTAGTGTAATTGGAATAATGTTTTGTGCTGCATACTGCATAATCAATCTTCCAGTTGTTGTTTCACCGGTAAATGCAACTTTAGCAACTCTTTTTGATGATGCTAAAGGTTTACCTGCTTCTAAACCGAAACCACTAACAATATTTACAACTCCTGGAGGTAATAGATCTCCAATAAGTTCCATCATTACCATAATTGAAGCTGGTGTTTGCTCAGCTGGTTTTAAAACTGAACAGTTTCCTGCTGCAAGTGCTGGAGCCAATTTCCATGTCGCCATTAATAATGGAAAATTCCATGGAACTATCTGACCAACAACACCTAATGGCTCATGAAAGTTATATGAGTATTGATTGTTCGCAATCTCAGCAATGGATCCTTCCTCTGCTCTAATTACACCAGCAAAATATCTCCAGTGATCTATCACTAAAGGCAAATCTGCTGCCATACATTCTCTGATAGGTTTTCCATTATCTAAACATTCAGCTACAGCTAGTAAGTTTAGGTTTTTTTCTAAAACATCAGCAATCTTATACAAAATATTTGATCTTGTTGTGATGTCTGTCTTTCCCCATTCGGTGAAAGCTGCGTGAGCTGCATCTAATGCTGCCTCTACGTCTTGTTCGTTTGATCTTGCAACAGAACAGATTTTCTCATTTGATATCGGACTAACATTATCAAAATATTTGCCTGATTTAGGTTCTACAAACTTTCCGTTTATATAGTTTCCATATTTAGCTTTAAATGGAAATTTTACCTTTAAATGAGAAGTATCTAGTACTGATGACACTTTCAATGCTTCTGCACTCATTTTTTCCTCCTTAAGTTAAGTACAATAAGTATATAAATTCGAAATTAACTTGTTTATTTCAGTCGTTTTTGAATTTAAAAGAGATTGAAGACTGAATAATTTTTAAACCCAAATTTATAATAAATTAATTTAAGACTGTAAATTTGATCTTGTAAATGTGTTATTTTGAATTCAACTTTGAATTGTAAAAAGAGTTATTGAATTTAATTACAAAACTATGATTATCTAAATATGGAATTATTAAAAGACAAATTTGGCAGAAAATTCCCCTACATAAGATTATCCATAACAGATGTATGTAATTTTAAATGTGGCTATTGTTTACCTAATGGCTTCAAAATTGACAAAAGTGACAATAGAACTTTTTTAAGTTTAGAAGAAATTAAAAGATTGGCTAAAGGTTTATCTGAATTAGGAGTAAGTAAGATTAGATTAACTGGAGGAGAACCAACAATTAGAAAAGATTTTTATGATATTGTAAAAGTAATAAAAAAAAGTTCAGGAATAAATAAAACTGTAATCACTACTAATGGATATAAACTTGATAAATTTGCAGAACAGCTAGTAGAAAGTGGTTTAGATGGAATTAATATAAGTATTGATAGCTTGGATAAAAACAAGTTTCATAAAATTACAGGACATGATCGATTAAATGAAATTTTAAATGGCATTGAAAAACTACAAAAACTTAATTTTAAAAATATTAAAATTAACGCAGTTCTTTTGAAAGGGGTGAACAGTAGTGATAAAGATTTTGACAGGTGGTCTAATTACATAAAATCAAATCCAGTAGACTTTAGATATATCGAATTGATGCAAACAGGAGATAATCTAGATTATTTTAAAAAATATCATATATCATCAAAAGTATTCACTAACTATTTAATCAAGAATAATTGGATAATACAAACTCTAGGTAAAGATGCTGGTCCATCAAAAAATTACATAAATCCAGAATTTAAAGGGAAATTTGGAGTTATTGCTCCTTATTCAAAAGATTTTTGCAAATCTTGTAACAGATTAAGAATTACATCTAGAGGAGACTTAAGATTGTGTTTATTTGGAAATACTGGAATAAATATAAGACACTTAATTCAAAGAGATGACCAAACTGAAGAGTTAAAGGATTTAATTTTGAAACAATTAAATTTTAAAAAAGAATCTCATTACTTAGAACTTGGTGAAACTGGTTTAACTAATAACCTATCAGTAACTGGCGGATAATGAAAAATTTAAAAATAATTAAAAAAAATGATTTAAAAGATTGGGCTGAGGAATTGTTTCAAAAAAATTCATATAAAATGGTTGATGTGTCCTCGAAGAAAGAAACCTTCAGAAGAGCGCTCGCAACAGGAAAAATTTTTGTAGGTGAAGAAGTTTTTTCATTAATTAAATCAAATCAAATGCCTAAGGGGGATCCTATTTCTTTAGCAGAAGTTTCAGCTATATTGGGTGTAAAGAAAACAAGTGAAATTATTCCGTTATGCCACCCTCTTTCAATTGATCATATTTCGACAAAAATTATATTGGATGAAGAAACTTACTCACTTAACGTTTTTTGTGTTGTCTCAACATTTTCTAAAACTGGTGTA
The DNA here is from genome assembly GCA_902634935.1 of uncultured Pelagibacteraceae bacterium. Taxonomy (GTDB): domain Bacteria; phylum Pseudomonadota; class Alphaproteobacteria; order Pelagibacterales; family Pelagibacteraceae; genus Pelagibacter. The sequence continues at coordinate 14,138 of CACPMF010000015.1, read as the reverse complement.
GAGATGGAAGCAATTATGGGAGTAAATAGTGCTTTAATAACCATTTATGATTTAAGCAAAATAGTAAATCCACATTTAAAAATTTCTGACATAAAATTATTGATAAAAGAAGGTGGAAAAAAAGGATTATGGAAAAATCCAGATGGGTTACCAGATTTTTTAAAAGAAATATTTAATTAATGAAAATATCTGTTGAGTTGTTTGGAGCTGCAAAGGAATTCAGCAAAACAAAGTACTTAGAATTTAATTTTTCAAAATCTTGTAAAATAATTGACATTAAAAAAAAACTTTATGAGCATGTTGATAATAAATTTAATGGAAATTTAAATTATAAAGAAATTATAAAAAGTTCGGCATTTTGCTCAGATAAAGATCAATTAATAAAGGAAAACCAAATTTTGAATAAAAATCAAATAATTGGAATTATTCCACCAATAGGAGGTGGTTAATGCTCCATGCAAAAATTATAAATTCTTCAATTGAAAAAATTGAAATTTCTAGAGCTGAAAATTTTTTAAAGTCTGAAAAATTTGGTGCAGTGATTTATTTTATTGGAGTTGTTAGAGATAATAATGAAAATAAAAAGGTTAATGGAATTACATACGATGCAAAAGACACAATGGTAATTAAGAGTTTTGAAGAAATTTATAATGAGACAGAGCAAAAACTAGGGATTAAAAATAAGGCTGTTTTTATTGAACATGTAAAGGGTCACCTAAAACTTTCTGAAAAAAGTATACTTATAGGTGTAGCTTGTAAGCATAGAGATGAGGCATATCGACTATCGAGATTTATTATAGAAGAAATAAAGAAAAGATCACCTATATGGAAAAAGGAACATTATGAAAATGAAGATAGTAAATGGCTTAAAGGTATTTCATTAACAACATGAAATTGAATAAATTTAAATCCTCAGAAATTACTCCTGAAAATTTTTATATAAATAGACGTCAATTTCTTAAAGAAATGGGTATCATAACTGGAACTGCTTTCGCCTCTCAAAATATTATTACATCTGCTTTATCTTATACCCCTGAAACTGAGCGAAAAATAACTCCTTATAAATTTGCAACTACTTACAACAACTATTACGAATTTGGGACAAGTAAGTCTGATCCACATAAAAACTCTAAAGATTTTATAACAAAGCCATGGGATATTAAAATTGATGGCGAAGTTGAAAATGAAATTACTTTGTCAGTTGAGGAAATTAAAAACATGATCCCAAGTGAAGAAAGAATATACAGATTTAGATGTGTTGAAGGTTGGTCGATGGTAGTACCATGGTTAGGTTTTCCGCTCAATAAACTATTAAATAAAGTTAAGCCAACATCTAAGGCTAAATTTGTAAAATTTACATCTGTATATGATCCAGATCAAATGAAAGGACAAAGATTTCCAGTATTGAACTGGCCATATAAAGAAGGTTTGAGAATCGATGAAGCGATGCATCCATTAACAATAATGGTTACTGGTCTTTATGGAAAAGAACTACCAAATCAAAACGGTGCACCTTTAAGATTGATTGTGCCATGGAAATATGGATTTAAAAGCGCCAAGGCAATTGTTAATATAAAATTTGTTGAAAAAATGCCTATCTCATCTTGGATGAATGCTTCGCCAAAAGAATATGGTTTTTATTCAAATGTTAATCCTAATGTATCACACCCAAGATGGTCTCAAGCGACTGAAAGAGTAATTGGTGAGAATATATACTCACCAAGAATTAAAACAGTGATGTTTAATGGTTATGGAGATGAAGTTGCAGGTCTCTATGACGGAATGGATTTAAGAAAAAATTTTTAATTAAATGATTAGAATTTTCAAACCCACAATCTTTGTATTGTGTTTAGTTCCTTTTATAATAATAGCTTATCAAATTTTATTTAATAAACTTGGAGCAGAACCAGTAAAACAAGTAACTCATCATACAGGAGAGTGGACATTAAGATTTATTTTACTGTCTCTAGCAATGACACCTCTTAAAAATATTACAAAAATTTTAGCTTGGATAAAATATCGAAGGATGTTGGGATTATTTGCTTTTTTTTACGGAACTTTACATTTGCTTACTTATATTGGTTTAGATTATCAGTTTAATTTAGATCCAATTATTGATGATGTTTTGAATAAAAAATTTATTTTTATAGGATTTGCTGCATGGATTTTGATGTTACCTCTTGTTGTTACTTCAAATCAAAAAATGGTACTTATCTTAAAACAAAACTGGAAAAAAATTCATAGACTATCTTATTTAATTGGTATTTTTGCTGTTCTACATTTTATCTGGTTATCTAAGACTATTTTTTTTGAGCCATTGATATACTTAATAATTCTAATAACTCTTTTAACCTTAAGATTAGATTTTATTAAATTTTTATTAAAGAAAAAATCTGTTACTTGATATTTTTTTATTCATATTTTTTATTAAAAGACTATATTTGTTTTATGGATGAAAAAATTAATAACGAGTTACAATCTGCTACATTTAATAGACTTATAGAACATTTAAGAGAGAGAAAAGATGTTCAAAACATTGATCTAATGAATCTTGCTGGGTTTTGCAGAAATTGCCTCTCTAAATGGTACCGCGAAGAAGCTCAAAAAAGAGGAATTGAGATTTCAGATCCTGATGCTAGAGAACATGTTTATGGTATGCCTTATACTGAATGGAAAGATAAATACCAAAAGTAATTATTTCTCTTTTAATCTTGTAAATAACTCCACAAAATTACATGGTTTGTGTTTGATATTTAGTTGATGAACAAGAATTTTATCCCAAGCGTCTGTTACACCTCCTGAAGAACCTGGAAGTGCAAATACATACTTTCCATTCGCAAGTACTGCACATGCCCTTGATTGAATAGAAGATGTGCCAACTGTAGATAGGCTTATATATCTAAATATTTCACCGAAACCTGGTATTTTTTTATCTGCTATTTCATCAATTGCTTCTGGAGTAATATCTCTTCCGGTTAATCCTGTTCCACCAGTTGTAATAATTACATCAATTTTTTTAATTTTTAACCAAATCTTTAAAATTTTTTTAATATCTTTTTTACTATCTTTGCAAATTTCTCTCTCAACTAAATTATGACCAGCCTTGTTTATTTTTTTTACAAGAATATTTCCAGATTTATCTGTTTTTAAAGTTCTTGTATCTGTTACTGTTAATAGTGCTATATTTACTCTCATAATAATTGGATGATTATATTACCTATTTTATTTTTTGTAACTGCTATAATATATTCAAGTGTAGGGTTTGGTGGTGGCTCTACTTATCTTGCATTGTTACTTCTTTGGGGAGTTCCATACTCTATCTTTCCCATAATAGCGTTAACCTGTAATATTATTGTAGTTTCAGGAAATTCAATTAATTATATAAGGGCGGGAAATTTAAATTTTAGGTCACTTATTCCATATTTAATTGGATCTATTCCTTTTGCATTTATAGGAGGTTCTCTAAATATTGAAAAAGATATTTTTGAAATAATATTATTTTTTGTTTTAGGTATTGCGGGAATATTGTTGTTATTTAATTTTAGATCTTACGGAAATAACTCAAAAGCATATAAATCTTTAGCTATCTATTTTTCAATTCCTATAGGTATAGTCTTAGGGTTTGTTTCTGGCTTAGTGGGTATTGGAGGAGGAATATTTTTAAGTCCTATATTGTATTTATTTCGTGCAGCAAACCCAAAAAATATTACAATAATGGTATCTTTATTTATTTTAATAAATTCAGTTTTAGGAATTTTGGGTCAGATAACAAAAAGTATAGAAATTAGTGAAATCAAAAATTATATTATTTTATTAGTAGCTGTTTTAATTGGTGGTCAAATAGGTAATTTTTTAAATATAAAAATATTTCCAACAAAAATTCTTGCTTTAATTACATCATTGCTGGTTATTTTTGTTGCTTTAAGAATAGGATATAACTTTATGTAATGTTACTTAATAAATTAAAAAAATTTTATCGACCTTTTTTAATCACATACATTTTTTTTAGCATTGCAATTAGTTTTTATCCCTCTTTTGATTTTTACTCATTTAAAGGACAGGTAATTATAATTTCAGTCTCAATATTTAATGGAGTATTAGGAACATTTATTAAGAAATTATAATACGTAAGGCTCGGGTCTTGCATTACTTTGCAAAACTCTCTCAACAGCAAATACGCTGATGTCAATTGTTTGATAACTTCCTGTTGTAATTAATTCCGTTAAAGCTCTTCCTATTCCTGGGGCTTGCATTAATCCTCTTCCGGTAAAACCTGAAGCCATATAAACGTTTTCGTATTTTGGATGCTTTCCAACCACAGCATTATTATCTAATTTATTACAATCATAATACCCTGCCCAACCGCCAGTTAGTTTTAATTCCTCAAAAATGGGAATTCTTTTAGCCAGAGCCGGCCATACTAATTCCTCAAAATCGTTCCAAGCTGGTTCTAGATCATCTGCATCAAAGACTGATATTGGTGATCCAGCTAGATATTCTTTTCCCTCAGGTCGCCAATAAACACCCGTTGTAAGATCTCCTGTTAATGGCATTTCTGGAATATGTTTTGGACATTTAACTCTAAAAACTGTGTGTTTTTGTGGAACTACAGGAATGTCTTCTAGTAATTCTTTTGTCCAACACCCTGCAGCTGAAACGATTGTTTTGGCGTTTATCTCAGAAAGGGACTTTACTTCCCCTTTGATAAACTCTGCTCCAAGATCAATTGCCTTTGACTTTAGTGCGCTATGAAAAAGAAAAGGATCGATCCACCCTTCGCTTTTATTATCTGTAAAAGTTGCTGTTTCAATTCCTTCATTGTTTATATAAGGAAATACATTATTAAGTTCTGATCCCTTAATGTTTTTTGTACCTGCATCACAAGCTTTATGATTTTCGAGAGCTCTATATTGTTCTTCAGCATGTTCTGGACCAAACATAAGTAGATATCCATTTGGCACCATGCTTGCTGTTGGATTTGGATTTTTTTCAGTTTTTAACAGTTCGGGTATACTGAATATGAATTCTTTAGCAAATTTTCCTAGTAAAATATTTTCTTTTTGAAAAAATTGTCTTCTAAATCCTCCGAGTGATAAAGGGAAAGAAGCAGTTTTATAAGTTGGGTCTCTTTCAATAACTTTTACTTTTCTGCCTTCCTTAGATAAAAAGTAAGCAGTTGCAGCACCAATAATACCTCCGCCAATAACGACTACATCATCCATAATTAATTTAAAATCATTAAATTAAAATTTAACAAAAGTGCATAACTACACCACAAAAAATAAGGTATCATTAAATACGCACTGATCCTGCTTATATCTTTATATTTTAGAAACAAAATTACAATGAATAAAATTATCACAATTAAATTTATTAAGGCTAGTTCTATATTTTTAAACCCAAAAAAAACGATACTCCAAGTTGTGTTAAATATTAGATGAATAAAATATAAGTAAACTAGGTTTAACTTATTACTTTTTATCCAAATGTTCCAAATTGCTAGAGCCATTAAAAAATACAAGATTGTCCATACTGGTGCAAATATCCAATCTGGTGGATTGAAAAATGGTTTGTTTAATAGAGAATACCAAGGATCTTTGAATTTAATTGTTAAAATACCTCCTGTAAAAGATGCGGTAAATGTAACAATTAAAAATAGAAATAAAGATATAAATTTATTTTTAAGCATTTAAATACTATACAACAGAATATAATGAAAAAAACAATTTGGATCACTGGAGGTAGCACTGGAATTGGAAAAGCATTAGCCATCAAGTTTGCTAATGTAGGATGGAATGTTGCTATATCTGCAAGACGTGAAAATTTACTAAAAGAATTATCAGAAAAGTTTGAAAATATTTATGATTTTAGTTTAGATGTAACAAATAAAAATGATTGTAAAATTATTTTTGATCAAATTGTTGAAAAGTTTGGAGGAGTTGATATTTGCTTTTTTTCAACTGGAACATGGGACCCAAAGAAAGAAAAGGATATAGATGTTGAACAAATTGAAAATGTATTTCGAGTAAACTTTTTTGGAACTGTTAATTCTATTAAAGCTGTTGAACAATATTATAAAGACAAGAAAGATGGTGCAATTGTAATTGTATCTTCTATTGCAGGCTACAGGGGTTTGCCTAATTCAACAGGGTATGGCCCATCAAAATCTGCTTTAAATAATCTTGCTGAAAGTCTTTATTTTGATTTTGGCAGATTTAATGTACGAGTTTGCTTAGTTTCTCCAGGTTTTATAAAGACACCTATGACTGATAAAAATGATTTTAAAATGCCTTTTTTAAAAACTCCTGAGTATGCTGCAGAAAAAATTTATGATGGATTAATAAAGAAAAATAATTTTGAAATACATTTTCCAAAAGAATTAACTTTAACGCTAAAATTTTTTAGTATTTTGCCATACAGAATATATTTTTATTTAGTAAAAAAACTTACTAAGTTTCAAAAAAAATAATTATTCCTTAACAAAAAAAACAGTTAGTTCAGCAACTTTAAAACCGAATTTTGTCATTTTTGCTCTGTTGATTGCAACTTTTTCATCTTGCATAAATATCCAATCATCAAAGGTAATTTTTATCTCTTTTCCTTTCACAGGGACTAATAAAACATATTCAAATTTAAAAGCAGGACCATAAGAATATCCTTTTGCTTTTCCAACCACATCAGAAGCTGTGCCTTCATAATTATGCTCGTCTAGTTTTGTGATATGCCATTGTCTATCTTGTACTTCACCATCATCCCAATTAAATTTCTCATCTAATATGAGTTTTTTCCCATCCCATTTTCCATTTAAAGTTGCTGAAAATTGTCTTGTAACTTTACCTGATCTGTTTTGAAGAATACCCCATGCTTTTACATTACCTGACAAATATTCTTCTATTACAAGTCTTGGTTTTTTATCTTTAAAATCTTGAGGTTTCATAGATTGATTACCTGAACAACTTGTAATCAATCCAAAAAAAATTATCAATAAAATTGATTTAATCTTAGAAAAAATAATCATAAGTATCTCATCTGTTTTGTAATGAGAATTGGATCAAATCTATGTTTTTTGATTTAAACCCTGCTTCACAATAAGATAAATAAAAGTGCCACATTCTTTTAAATTTATTATCAAATCCTTGCTTAGAGATCTCTTCCCATTTTTTAAAAAACTCATCACGCCAAATTTTAAGTGTATTCGAATAATGGAGTCCATAAGAATTATATTGATTGATAGCTAAACCATTATTTTGTGACAAATCGTATAATTTTTTTTTTGATGGTAAGAAACCACCAGGAAAAATATACTTTTGAATAAAATCTTCTTTAGTTTTATATCTATCAAATAAATTATCATCTATTGTTATAGCTTGTATAGCTGCACTACCATCTCTAACGAGATTCGTCTTAATTGATTTAAAATAATTTTCTAAATAATTTTGTCCAACAGCCTCTATCATCTCTATTGATGCAATTGAATTATATTTTTGTTTTACATCTCTATAATCCATAAATTGAATATTAATTTTTTCATTAAGACCATTTTTAAATATTCGATTTGATGCATACTCAAATTGTTTTTTTGAAATTGTTATACAATCAAGTTTTACATCATGATTTTTACCTACATATTCAGCAAAACCGCCCCAACCACATCCTATTTCTAAAATTTTATTTCCTGATTTTGGTCTAATTAATTCAACTAATTTTTTATACTTATTAATTTGAGCCTTCTCCAAATCATTGTCCTTTTGATCAAAAATGGCGCTTGAATAAGTTAAGGTTGGATCAAGCCATAAAGAGAAAAATTCATTTCCCAAATCGTAGTGTTTTGAAATATTTTTTTTACTTCTAGATTTATTATTTTTTAAAAGAAAATTTTTAATTTTATTGAATAATGAAAAGTCTAGTAATCCTGAAAATTTGTACACTAGTTTTATGTTTTTAGCGGTTAATTCTATTAAATTTGTCAAATCATCTGTCTCAAAATCACCTCGCATGTAAGCTTCTGCAAGTCCTGTGCTGCCACTTTTAACTATTTGATAAGTTAATCCAGGTTTGTTTATTTTAATTTTTACTTTAAGCTTTTGACTTGGATCACCAAATAAATATTTCTCGTCATCATAATTTGTCAGAATAAGATGTCCTTTTTTGATTAATTTAAGTGAACTAAAAACAATTTTATCTGACCAATTATTTAAATTCATTTACTTTCAATTGTAATATTATTTTTCAATTTAATCTTTTTTGCTATGAGTTTTATTCTTTTTGCCCATAATTTAAATGCTTCATAATGAATAGCTCCAATGATCTTAAAAGTCATTAACGGGTGAGTTAAATAGGATAATATTAAATTTTTATTATTAAAATCCTTCGATATGCCATCTTGAGAGGCAAACAAAAGTTTACCATCTTTATCATTCTGGTTAATTACTACTGATAGTTGTTCTCTTGGATTAAGTGTTTTAAAATGGTACTCACAATCCATTTCTATAAATGGCGAAACATAAAATTTTTTTTTACATTTATTTTGAACTGTTTTTTCATCTTGAGCTTTAAAAATATATGTATGTTGCTCACCGAAAGTATTTTTTACCTCATAAAAAATAGAAATTAATTCTGAGTGCTTGTTATATATAAAATATGTACTTAAGGGGTTAAATACATAACCAAAGATTCTTGGATAACATAACAATTTTATACTTATATCCTCTGTCATAATTCCAATATTCCTTAGATTTTTTTTAACCCATAATTTTATCGAGGATCCATCTCTGTCTCCGTGATCTTTGTCATAAAAACTTATAATATTAAATTTATTGTATGAAAAAAAATTTATATATTTGTTAATTTCTTCCAGCTCATTTAAATCTATTAATAGTGAAAATACATTATATTTAAAATAATGTTCTTTAGGTTTGAATCTTTTATGTATTACTTTTCCAGTATAAATTTTTGAATTCTTAATCATCTATGGCTTTTATCATTTCAATGGATGATTTAATTCCATCTTCATGAAAACCATATCCAAAATAACTCCCACAAAAAAGTAAATTTTTTTTATTTTGTAAATTTTTTAACTTATCTTGGTTATCTAGTGCTGATTGATCGAAATATGGATGAGTAAAATTTACTTTTTTTAATATTTTATCTTCATTAATTTTGAAATTTGGATTTAAAGTTAAAAATATATTTTTATTGAAATCTAAATTTTGTAAGAGATTTAACCAATAAGTTATAGAATTATTTTCTACGTTATTTTTATCTACGCTTGAATTCCAAGAGCTCCATATATCTTTATTATTAGGCATTATACTTCCATCCGTATGTATGACAGCTATATTTTCTCTGTATTTAAACTTAGATAAAATCTCCTGCTCTTCTTTAGTTGGCTCATCAATTATTGATAATGCTTGATCTGCGTGACTAGCTAAAACCACTTTGTCATAACTAAAGAATTCACTTTTATCACCATAATATAAGTCAATTCCATTTGATCTTCTTATTAATCTACTAACATTATAATTTTTATAATATTCACCACTTATGCTTGAAAGTACTTTTGTAACATAAGTCCGACTTCTTTTGGCGACTGTGTACCATTGCGGTCTGTTTTTTAATTTGAATAAACCGTGATTTTGGAAGAATTTTAGGAAAAATTTTAAAGGCATTTTGCTAGCTTCATACGGTGGCATTGACCAAATAGCTGAAACCATTGGTATTAAATGAAAATTTATAAATGAGTCAGATAATTTATTTTTAACTAAATAATCTCCTAAAGTAATTTTTTGATCAAATTGATTTATTCTTTCACAATTTTTATAAAACTTTAAAATATCCAAAAACATTTTTAAAAAAGATTTATTAAATAAATTTGATTTATTTGCGAAAATACCTTTCAGGCCTCTTCCACAATATTCAAATTTAGTATCTCTAACTGATACAGCAAAAGACATATCACTTTTTTCTATTTGAACTTTATTTTCATCAAAAAATTTAATTAAGTTAGGATATGTTTTGTGGTTAAAAACTATAAATCCAATATCAACAGATATTTTTTTTTCATCGATTAATAAATCAATTGTATGTGAGTGACCCCCAAAATGATCTTCTTTTTCGAATAAATCAACTTGGTGTTTTTTTGAAAGATAGTAAGCTGCGCTAAGACCTGAGATGCCTGATCCAACAACTCCGATTTTCATTAAAACTTATGCAGCATCTTCTTTAAATTCGTCAATACTTGGACAGGTACAAAATATATTTTTATCTCCATAAACATTGTCTACTCTTGCAACTGGAGGCCAAAATTTATTTACTCTCAAAAATTTTGCAGGATAAGCAGCTTGCTCTCTTGAATATTTATGTGTCCATTCATCTGAAGCTAATTCAAAATCGGTGTGTGGAGCATTTTTTATTGGGTTATCAACTTTATCAAATTTACCTGACTTGATCATATCAATTTCTGATTTAATGCTAATCAAGGTATCACAAAATCTATCCAATTCGGATAGGCTCTCACTTTCAGTTGGTTCTATCATCATTGTACCTGCTACTGGCCATGACATTGTAGGTGCGTGGAAACCGTAATCTATTAACCTTTTGGCAATATCTTCTTCGGTAATGCCTGTTTCACTTTTAATTGATCTAATATCAATAATGCATTCATGAGCCACATTACCATTTGAGCCTTTATAAAGTATTGGATAGTGATCTTTTAACCTATTTGCAATGTAATTTGCATTTAGTATCGCAATTTGTGTTGCAAGTTTTAATCCTTGAGAACCCATCATTTTGATATACATCCATGAAATTGATAAAATACTTGAGCTTCCCCAGGGTGCTGCTGAGACAGGTCCAATTCCAGTTGAAGGTCCACAATCTTTAACAACTGGGTGATTGGGAAGATAAATTTGTAAATGTCTTTTACATGCAATAGGTCCCATTCCAGGCCCTCCTCCACCATGAGGAATACAGAATGTTTTATGTAAGTTTATATGACAAACATCTGGACCGAAATTTCCTGGTTTTGCTATACCAACAAGTGCATTTAAGTTTGCACCATCCATATAAACTTGGCCTCCATGTTTATGGATTAAATCGCAGATATCTTTTATTTTTTCCTCAAATACTCCGTGAGTGGATGGATATGTAACCATTAAAGCACCTAGATTTTCCGAGTGTGTTTCAGCTTTTTTCTTTAAATCCTCAAAATCAACATTTCCCTCTTTATCACAATTAACTACTACCACCTTCATTCCCACCATCTGGGCGCTTGCTGGATTAGTTCCATGTGCTGAGCTTGGTATTAAGCATATATTTCTGTTTTGTTCCCCTCTATCTAAATGATATTTTCTTATCACCATTAATCCTGCGTATTCACCTTGAGCGCCTGCATTTGGTTGAAGAGAAACACCAGAAAAACCAGTTATTGATCTTAACCAATTTTTAAGATCAGTGAACAATGCTCTATATCCTTCCATTTGTTCAACAGGAACAAATGGATGAGGCTCGGCTAATTCTCTCCACGAAATAGGTATCATTTCTGCAGTCGCGTTTAATTTCATTGTACACGAGCCTAGTGCAATCATAGTTCTATTAAGAGCTATGTCCTTATCTTCCAACTTTTTAAGATATCTAAGCATTTCTGTCTCTGAGTGATATGAATTGAAAACAGGATGCTCTAAATATTTTGAAGTTCTTAATAAATTTTCCGGTAGGTTAGGTAAACTTACTGTAGGATCCTCTTTTTTTATTGATTCTGCTGCATTAAAAATTTTAAGTAATTGATTAACTCTATAAACATTTTTTCTTTCATCAAAAGAAATTGCAAGCATTTCTGAATTTACTTTTCTTATATTAACTTTTTGATCTAAAGCATTTTTGAAAATTTGATCAGTCTTCTCTTTAGTGATTATAGTTACAGTATCAAAAAAATAATCTGAGTATAATTCATATCCAGATTGTTTTATTTTATCAGCAAAATTTTTTGCTAGCTGAGATACTCTTTCAGAAATTTCCTTTAATCCTTGTGGTCCATGATATATTGCATAAGCTGCTGATACAATTGCCAGTAATGCTTGTGCTGTACAAATATTACTTGTTGCTTTGTCTCTTCTGATGTGCTGCTCTCTAGTTTGTAGAGATAATCTGTATGCCTTATTTTCATGTCTATCAACTGAAACACCAACGATTCTTCCTGGCATTGATCTTTTAAATTCATCTTTTGTTGCAAAAAAAGCTGCATGAGGCCCTCCATAACCCATTGGAATACCAAATCTCTGAGAGCTACCGACAGCTATATCTGCACCAAGTTCTCCTGGTGTTTTTAATTTAGCAAGTGCTAATAAATCACAAGCCAAGATCGCTTTACCATTTTTTTTATGGATTTTACTTATATGTTCACTTGGATCTTTAATGTCACCTAGAGTTCCTGGGTATTGTAAAATACCACAAACAATATCCTCTTTTAACTGATCCAAAACTTTGTCCTCATTTCCAACAAGAACTTTTAATCCCATAGGTTCTGCTCTAGTTTGAACAACGTCGATTGTTTGTGGATGACAATTCTCTGAGACAAAAACCAAGTTACTATCACTTTTGTTAAGTCTATGACTTAGACCCATAGCCTCTGCTGCTGCCGTTCCTTCGTCAAGCAAAGATGCGTTTGCGATATCCATCCCTGTAAAATCAACAATCATTTGTTGAAAGTTTAATAGCATTTCTAATCTTCCTTGAGCTACTTCAGGTTGGTAAGGGGTGTATGAAGTATACCAACCAGGATTTTCCAATATATTTCTTAAAATAACATACGGTGTATAAGTTCCATAATAACCCATGCCAATAAAATTGGAGTAAATTTGGTTTTTTTTTGAAATTGATTTTAATTTTCTAAGCGCTTCGTATTCTGAATTCGGCTCTCCAATATTTAGTTCACCTTTGAACTGTATTTTATCTGGAACAGTACTATTTATTAGATTATCCAATGACTTAAAATTAAGTTCTTTAAGCATTTTTTGTTGCTCATTATTTGAAGGACCTATGTGTCTTCGAATAAAGTCTTTTTGTGAATTATGTAACATTAGCTTGATGTCTCCTTTGCAAATTTCTCGTATTCTTCTTTATTCATTAACGTGTCTAATTCTGATAAATCTTTCACTTTCAATTTAAAAAACCATGCAGCACCTTCAGGGTCTTCATTAATTTTCGCTGGATCGTCTACAATAGATTGATTTATATCAACTACTTCTCCACTGATAGGTGTGTAAACGTCACTTGCGGCTTTTGTAGACTCTACAACACCTGCAGTTCCATCTTTTTCAACATTTTTCCCTTTTTCTGGCAACTCAGCAAAAACAATATCACCCAACATTTCGGTTGCATGTTTTGTAATTCCAATAGTTGCAACTTCACCCTCGAGTGTAATCCATTCATGCTCTTTAGAAAATTTAACTTCAGACATTTTTTTCTCCTTTTACATAGTTTTTTTTATAAAATGGTAAATCACAAACATTAGCTGGAACTTTTTTTCCTCTGACTTCTAAAAAGATTTTTGTATTTGTTGGTGAATAATTGTTTTCGACATACCCCATTGCAATTGAGCACTCAACACTTGGTCCAAATGTACCACTTGTAACTTTACCTATTTCTTTATCGTTCTGATCAAAAATTTTAGTATTTCCTCTTGCTATAACTCTTGTTTCAGGTTTGATTCCAACTCTTAAAGTCTTTACTCCATCATCAATTTGTTTTTTTATAATATTTGAACCAGGGTAATCACTATCAACTCTTGATGTGGGTATTGCCCATTTCAGGTTTGCCTCAATCGGACTTGTTTTTTCATCAAGATCATTGCCATATAAGCATAATCCAGCTTCTAATCTTAATGTGTCTCTTGCACCAAGTCCTATAAGTTTAGCACCATAATTAATTAATTGATCTACAAATTTTTCAACTTTTTTGTTTTCTAAAGAAATCTCAAAACCATCTTCACCAGTATAACCGGATCTTGTTATGTAAATATTTGAATTATCATATTCAAATTCCCCTCCATTCATGAATTTAAGATTAGTTATATTTGAAACTACTTTTCCTAATACATCTTTTGCTTTTGGTCCTTGTATTGCAATCAAAGATAAGCTTTC
>CACPMF010000014.1 GCA_902634935.1 uncultured Pelagibacteraceae bacterium | reverse complement strand
ATTAAAATGTGGAAATAAAGAATTTTCTTGGAATGATAAAGCTATGTTACGATACTCGGGTTCTATATGTTTGTCTTTTGATGATAGAATTTTATTTTTTAATTTAATCTGTCCTGATTTAATTTTTTCAAGACCAGCTATTGTTCGCAATATTGTGGTTTTACCTATTCCTGAAGGACCAAGAAGACAAATAATATCACCTTCATTTTCTACAGATAGATTTACATTATTAACTTTATTTTTTCCTCCGGCTGTAAAAGATACATTTTCAATTTCAAAAAAATTATCAGGCATCAGTCTTTCAATATATATCTAGATGTAATCAAAATAAAAGTACTTGCAATTAAAATTAGAAATAAAGATGGCACAGCTGCTGCTTCTAATAAGTCTTGAGAAGCAAATATATAAGCGGTGGTAGCAAAAGTTTCAAAATTAAAAGGTCTTAATATTAAGGTAATAGGTAATTCTTTAATTATCTCGATAGATATAAGTATTCCAATTAGAAATATGGAATTTCTTAAATATGGCACATGAATACCTAAAAATGTTTTTATTTTTGAATAACCTAGTAAATAAGAACTTTCATCGATTGATCTATTAATTCTCTCATACCCAGATTTTAAACCATTGTATGCTAAAGAATAAAATCTAATAAAATATACAATTACCAAACCTATTATAGAACCAATAAATATTTTTTTTATTGAAGTTAATTCATAATATTTAATTATGTTATTATCAAACCACGCAACAAAAGTAATAAAGGCTACAGCTAAAATTACACCTGGAATTGCATAACCAGTAATTGAAAACATTGTGAGAGAATTTAGAAATTTACTTCTAGTCACTCTATTTCCATAATTTGCAATAAATGAAAATGTGATAAGCACTACACTTGATAAAAATACGAGATAAATTGTGTTTAATGAAAGTTGTAAAATATTTAAATCTAACAAATTTTTAGGAAAAATAATTGTCCAGTAAAGCATTTGTAAAACTGGAAATAAAAAGCTTATGAAAAAGACTAGAAAACAAACCGAGAAAGCAAAAATAGATTTTGAACCTTTGAGATGAAGTTTTTTCTTTTGTTTTACCCCTCCTCTTGATGGAGAGTGATACTGTGCTTTTCTTCTTGATATATGTTCAATGAAAAATAATCCTAAAATAAATAGTAACAGAAAAAACGACAATTGATTTGCAAAAGCTAAATCATCAAATGATATCCATGAATCATAAATTCCAGTAGTTAGAGTAGAAATTCCAAAGAAGGATACCGCTCCAAATTCGGATAGAGTTTCCATAGCAACCAAAGCTAATCCAGCAACTATTGCTGGTCTTGCTGAAGGTAGTATTATTGAGAAAAAAACTTTTGATCTCGAAAAACCAAGATTTTGTCCCAATTCTAAAAGATTTTGAGATTGATAGTGAAAGGATGCTCTTGTTAAAACATAGACATAACCAAATAAAGAGAAGGATATTGATAAAATAGCACCAAGCATACCATCAAATTTCGGAATTAATTTATTATATTCTCCTGGTCCTAAAATAGATTTTATTATCGAATATAAAGTTCCAAAGTTTTCAAAAAAAGCTGTTAATGAGTAAGCATATATATAAGCTGGAACTGCAAAAGATAATATTAAAGCCCATTTAAAAAATTTAACACCAGGAAAATTATAAAAGGAGACTATATATGCACACCCAACTCCTATTATAAGTGTAAATATTAAAACACCAAATAAAAGTATAAATGAATTGATTATATATTCATATAAAAAGGTACTTTTAAGTATTTCAAAGTAATTTGAAGTATCTTCAAAAAAACTTGAGAAAACAGTTAATATTGGAATAGATACAACAATTGAAACTAATAAAGATGAAATGTACCAAGTGTTTATTCTCATATTATAATCCGCCTTATAATCATGAAAACTAAAAGTGTCCATGCGAAAGGAGAAACCTTAGCATGGACACATGTCTAGAAAATCAAAAATTAAATACTTTTAGGATATGCGGAACCTCCTTGTTTTTAATTTCTGTTAGTTTTCTATTATTTATTCTTTTACTGATTTTTTTACACTCCATAGAACATGCAGGACATCCTGTAGAAGATTTATTATAATCAATATTAGACATAAATTTTTTGTTCATGTTTTTCTTATTTCCATCCAGCAGCAAGCATAACTTCTAAAGCGTCGGCTTGTTTAGCTCCATACGTTTTGACTGAGGTTTTATTATCTTGTTTAAAACTCAGATCTTTTCCCGGAACTAAGTCATTTGCTGAAACCCCTGAAATCATTGGATACTCAAAAGTATTATTAACAATATGATTTTGTGCTTCAGCAGTTAATAAAAACTCAACAAGTTTTACAGCATTGGATTTATTTGGAGCATGCTTCAACATTCCAGCTCCACTAATATTCATATGTGTTCCTCTATCTTGTTGATTTGGAAAAAAAGGCATTACTTTTTTTGCTGCTTCTTGTTGCTCAGCACCTTTTTTACCAGATAACATTAATGCATGATAATAAGTGTTAGCTACAGCAATATCTGCTTCTCCTGCTGCTACTGCCATAATTTGAGCTCTATCATTTCCTTTAGGCGTTCTTGCCATATTACCAACAACCGATTTAGCCCAATTAGCTGTACTATTTTTTCCATTATTTTTTACTAAAGATGCAACTAAAGATTGGTTATAAATATTATTTGATTTTCTTATAACTAGTCTACCTTTCCATTTTGGATCAGCTAGACCTTCATAAGTCATACCATTTAACTCATTTGCACTTACTCTTTCTGGTGAATAATAAATTATCCTTGCTCTCTTAGCTATTCCAGTCCATTGAGCACTTCTAAACTGACTTGGTACTACATTTTTTATTGCCTTTGACCACCCAGCTTTTTGAAGCATTCCTTTAGCTTGAAATGCACCTAATCTTCCAGCGTCAGCAGTGATGTATAAATCTCCTACACAATCAGCTCCCTCTTCCATTATTCTTTTTTGAAGAGCTTTATCTTTTCCTGATACAACATTAACTTTAATTCCAGTTTTAGACGTAAACTTCTCATAAAGTTGAATGTCTGAGTCGTAATGTCTTGCACTAAAAACGTTAACCTCCGCAGAAAATGCGAAAGATGAAATGAATGCAAAAAGTATTCCAATTATTGATATTTTTCTCATTTTTCTCCCTTTTCCCGCACTGTTTATAATGAAATTAGTAACTATTCGCAATGATAATGATTATCAATTGCAATATTGACGCATTTTAACTTAAAATTTCCACTCAGAAATCTTGCTGTATAGAAAGTTCCTAAATGTAGACACTCTAGCTACATTTTTAAGAGATTGAGGATATACAAAATGTGCCTCGGTTATTGGCCCTTCTACTTTAGGTAACACTTTAATTAAGTTTGAGGACTGAAATACTAAGTAATCTGGAAGTGCAGCTAGTCCCACCCCACTTTCAACAGCTAAAAGTAAACCCATAACGCTATTTACCTTCATTACTGATTTTCTTTTTTTATTATCTTTCATGCCAATTTTTAACGCCCAATCAGGATTATAAACTGGTGAGGGTGCACCTTTTCCAAATGATATAAATTTATGTTTATTTAAATCATTAATAGTTTTTGGAATTCCATACTTCTCCAAATATCTATTTGATCCAAATATGTGGTAGTTAATATCTATCAATTTCTTTTGGATATAATTCAATTGCTTAGGTCTTCGCATGAATATTCCAATATCTGCCTGTCTTGTGCTTAAATCTAACTCTTTATCATCAAATATTAGTTCAATTTCGATTTCAGGGTTAAGTTGCATAAACTCTTGAATTCTTGGAGTAAGCCAGTGTGTACCAAAGCTTCTAACTGTGGTAATTGTTAATTTTCCTGATGTTTTATGTTTTTGATCTCCTAATGAGGTTTCAACTTCCTTTATTTTACTAATAACCTCGTGGGCGGTTTTATAAACATATTCACCATTTTCGGTTAAAGTTAATCCTCTTGCGTGTCTTTCAAACAATTTGACTTTTAAATCTTCCTCTAAAGATTGAATTTGTCTACTTATTGCAGATTGGCTTAGATTTAATATCACTGTTGCACTAGTAAAACTTCCAGCCTCTGCAACTGCGTGAAAAATTTTTAATTTATCCCAATCCATAACTATTTTTCTAAATCAATTATATATCTTCCTGATGTTTCACCTTTTAACATCTTTGGATAAACATCAATTAGTTCATTTAAACTAATTTCCTTAATAGATTTACCTAACAATTCAAAATCAATTAACTTTGATGCTTCATTCCACAAAAACTGTCTTCTTTGAATTGAAGCATTTACAGAATTAATACCCCATAATTTTACACCTCTTATTATAAAAGGCATAACAGTAGTGTTTAATTTTATATCAGCAGCATTTCCACAAGCTGCAACAATTCCACTATCTTTTGTTGTTGCTAAAATATTTTCTAAAACTTTACCCCCTACTGTATCAACAGCTCCATCCCACAATCCTTTATCTAAAGGTCTTGCATCTTTTGTTAATTCGCTAGTATTTATAATGTTTTTTGCACCTATTGATTTTAAATAATCTTTATTACTCTCTTTACCAGTAACAGCTGTAACATTGCAACCAAGTTTATTTAAAATCATTACAGCCATACTTCCTACTCCCCCTGAAGCACCACTTACAATTACCTCTTCTACTTTTTTTCCAAGTAAGAGCTCTTCTCTTGTTGTCTTTGCTGTAAATGAACATTGAAGGGCAGTAAAACCTGCTGTTCCCATTATCATTGATTGTTTTAAACTTAAGTCTTTCGGTTTCTTGACTAAAAAGTCACCATTTACTTTTGCATATTTAGAATATCCACCAAAATAAATCTCTCCTACTCTCCAGCCAGTTAAAATTATCTCATCACCTTTTTTAAATTTGTCATGTTTGCTTTCTTCAACAACTCCTGAAAAATCAATACCTGGAATATGTGGAAACTCTTTAACTAATCTTGCTCCATTTTTTAAAATTAGAGCATCTTTATAATTCAATCCTGAATAATGAACTTTAACAGTAACATCACCGTGTTTTAGAAAGCTTTTATCGATCGATTTAATTTCTCTTGTAAAATTTTCTCCATCTTGGTTAAGCACCAAAGCTTTGAAATTTTCTGACATGTAATTAATAAATATTATTTTGCGATAAACCGCAAATATCTATTCTGATAACTTAAATCGTCCTTGAATTGACCTAAATAAAAATTTGTAACTGTTGTTGCTTGTTCTTTTTTAATTCCTCTCATAGTCATACACTGATGGGTTGAATCTATAGTAACAGCAACACCCTTTGCATCTAAAGATTCCATTAAAGTATTTGCAATTTGAACTGTTAGTCTTTCTTGTGTTTGTAATCTTTTAGAAAATACTTCAACTACTCTTGCAATTTTACTTAATCCTACAACTCTTTGATTTGGAATATATGCAACATGAGCAATTCCGATAATTGGTGCCATATGATGTTCACAATGGCTTTGAACGGATATGTTTTTTTGAACAACCATATCACTGTAACCTTCTACATCACCAAAAGTTTTATCAAGAACAGCTTTTGGATCCTCATTATAGCCTTTAAAATATTCTTTAAAGGCCTTCATAACTCTTTTTGGAGTTTCTAATAAACCTTCTCTAGATGGATCCTCACCTATCCATTTTAAAATTTTGATAAAAGCTTCTTGGGCTTCTTTATCAGAAATTTCTTCTTTATTTTTATCGTTTTCGTTTTTTACTAATTTCATGAACGGTTTTTATATATATATTTACTTAATTTTAAAATATTTAATATATTAGTGAATGTGCTAGATAATGCACTTTATATGTTTAAAAAAAGAGAAAATGTCGCTGAAATAGAGGAAGGTAAGTTACTTTCACCGAAATTTGATAATGACGGATTGATTCCTGTGATCACAACATGCTCTAGAACAAAAGAAATTCTAATGCATGGCTACATGAATGTTGAAGCATTTAAATTAACAATAGAAACAAAAGAAGCTCATTATTTTAGTAGATCAAGAAAACAAATTTGGCACAAAGGTAAAACGAGTGGTTTTGTTCAAAAGGTTAAAGAAATTCGAATTGATGACGATCAAGATGCTGTTTGGATAACAGTTGATATTGGTGAGGGAGCGAGTTGTCATGTTGGATATAGATCCTGTTTTTATCGGTCTGTTCCAATGGGAAAAATTGATAATGCGAGAAATATAGAAATGAAATTCGAAGAGGATGTGAAAAAATTTGATCCAGAAAAAGTTTACAAAGACCAACCAAATCCAACTAAAATATAATTAAGTGGAGATACAGTACAAAAATCTTAAAATTTTTGGACCCGCGGTAATGAAGGTCAAAATTCCAGACGAAATTACAAAAAAATTAAATGATTATATTGATGAAGTTGTGAAAGATGAGGGAAAAAGCAAAAATTTAAATTTAGGTGAGTCTCTTGCAGGAGATGTCACACAAGAATTTTTTTTAGAAAACGATTTTGCTAAATCATGTGGATGGTTAGATTTTATAGCAAATTGTACAAAAATATTTATCGAACTTAATGAAGGAAAAAAAATAAAAAATTTTAATTTAATGAGATCGTGGGTGGTGAGACAATTTCAAAATGAGTATAATCCTGTCCATTGGCATAGTGGTCATATTTCTGGCGCAGGCTTTTTAAAACTACCTGAGACATTTGGAAAACATACACAAGATAAACAAAATAAACAGTATCATGGTGGGAAATTGGAGCTAATTCATGGAACAAGACAATTTTTATCAGAAAGTGTTTTTAAAATTACACCTGAGGTTGGTGATTTTTATCTTTTCCCTCATTATATGATGCATACTGTTTATCCTTTTAAGAGTACTAAAGAGGAAAGAAGATCAATTTCATTTAATGCTAAAGTTGATGATGAAGCATTTAATGTTTATTAAAATTTAATAAGTAGTTGTATTATGAAATTAATTAACCCATTTGGTCCAAAAATAGCTGTTCTAAAAATTCCAAAAACACTAATTAAAAAAATTAATAATGAATTTGAAAAAATTTTATCGAGTCAAAAATTAGTAAATAAAAGAGATTACTCAAAAAAACTGGTTGGACAAGTTAGTCAAGAAATTGAACTGTCAAAAAAGTTCATAGATAAAAATTTAAAGAAATATGTCCAAAAAAGTATTAATGAATACTTATTAAAAAGTATTAAAAAAAAATCTAATATAATTAAAATCAAAAATCTTTGGATCGTAAGACAATTTAAAAATGATTATAACCCTATCCATTTTCATAATGGTGATATTTCAGGTGTTGGATATTTAAAAATCCCAAAAAATCTAACGAAAGGAGATAAAAAAATAAAAACCCATGGAACGATAGACTTTATTTATGGCTCAAAATCATTCTTAAATAATAGTATTTATAATCATATTCCTAAAGTTGGAGATCTAATATTGTTTCCAAATTATTTGATGCATACTGCATATCCGTTTAAAATAGATGGTGAAAGAAGGTCTTTTTCTTTTAATTTAGAAATAGATAAAAAAGTATCGAGTATATTTAATGAGTAAAATTCAAAAAAATGTTTTAGGTGAGGATTTAGAGAATTGCTCAAATAATCCTTTAACTGGTTGGTTTAGAGATGGTTGTTGCAACACTGACGACAAAGATCAAGGCATCCATACCGTATGTGCCAAAGTAAATAGTGAATTCTTAGAATGGTGCAAGGATGCAGGAAATGATTTAATTACTCCTCATCCAGAATTTGGATTTCCAGGATTAAAAGATGGAGATAGTTGGTGTGTATGCGCAGGATGGTATGCGAAAGCTGTTGAAGCTGGAAAAGGATGTCCAGTATTTTTAAAAAAAACTCATGAAAAAACCTTAAAAGTTATTCCAATTGAAGTTTTAAAAAAGTTTGCAATAGACTTATCATAAACTTTTTAATTAACTTTAA
The DNA here is from genome assembly GCA_902634935.1 of uncultured Pelagibacteraceae bacterium. GTDB lineage: Bacteria > Pseudomonadota > Alphaproteobacteria > Pelagibacterales > Pelagibacteraceae > Pelagibacter. Next base: position 15,605 of record CACPMF010000014.1, on the reverse strand, counting down.
TAGAAAGGTTAAATTAAGGAGTAATTTATATTTAACAATAATAGTATTTATTTAAAGTCTAGAATATAAAATACTGTTGAGTTTAAATACCACGGCATATATTTAAATGGTGAAAGTATTTTAGATCTTATATTGAATTTAATTTTTAATTTATTTTCTAAAACTTGAAAATTAAACCCTTTATGTGATGTCTTTATATTATCAGCTCTTTTTGGGCTTTTGTTAAAAAATGAGGCCAAAATAATTTCTCTTAGTGAATAATCACTTTTTCTTTTAAATATCATAGCGCGATTAATTTCTTTGAGAATTAAAGTTAGACCACCAATAATAGGGACTGATACAATAAACTTTCCGCCTACTTTTAACTTATCTTTAACAGAATTTACCAAAAAATTATATTCTTTATCATCTAAATGTTCCAGTGTTTCAAAGCAACAAACCATATCTAAACTTTTTTTATTAATCTCATCAAGATTTTTACATAATTTAAATGATTTGTGAATTAATTTTGAATATGGATCATAACCAATTAAATTATGTCTTGAATATTTTTTTGACAAATTATTTAAAAAATAACCGTCTCCACAACCGTAGTCTAAAAGAGTAATTTTACCGTTTGAAAATAAATTTTGAATTATATTCTCAGAAATTCTTAATCTTGAACGGTGAGCGTACCTCGCAAAAAAATTTTTTGCGTTTACAGTTTGTTTATCATAATCAACTTTCATATGAATTATCTTTATATATATTTCTGTACTATAGATCTATCAAATAGTACTTATTCAGTAGTTTTTTAATATAACATCCAACGAATTTCTTTTATCTAGAAATTTAAATTTTCCTTCTTGGAAAAAAGGATAAGAAATTTTAAAATTCATGTCTTTAAGTTTTTTTAAAAGATTCTCTTCACTTGTTTCTAAATACATTAAAATATTATTATTTTTTAAAAATTCCAAAGCTCCATCAATTAACTTTGCTTCATGCCCCTGAATATCTATTTTCATAAAAATAGTTCTATTTTTAAGTTTATAAATATTGTCTAGTCTTTCTAATTGAATTTTTTGGGATTTATTATGATCTTTTTCTAGGTCTTTTTCCAACGTCGCAGTGCCTGGATTACACTCATAATCAGAGTAATAAATAACACTCGTACCACTAGTATCTGATAAAGCAATTTTATGAAAAGTATGATCTTTATAACAATTATTAATTTTATAATTATTAGTTAGTTTTATGAAATTAGTTTCAAGAGGTTCAAAAAGTACAATTTTCATATTTTTTTCTCGACAAAATGGCAAACTTATTGATCCAGTATTGGCACCTATATCAAAAAAATATTCAAATTCTTTGACTTCTGTTTTAATATAATTTATGAGCCCTCTTTCTAATCCTCCTTTAAAAAAAACACCCCAATCAACATAATTACTGGTTATGCCTTCATATTTTTTACCAAAATAATTTATTGTAAAATTTTCACCTGAATCAATGTGTCTATCTGGGTTGTATAAGAATCTTATAATTTTATCTTTACCTTTAAAATATGGAAAATTATTTCCTAAAAATCTTGCAATAGACTTTTTCATTACATGTTTCCATATTTTGGTCCGCCATTCCCCTCAGGGGTAACCCAGGTAATGTTTTGCGAAGGCTCTTTAATATCGCAAGTTTTACAATGAATACAATTCTGAGCGTTAATTACAAATTTATTAATGTCTTTTTCTTGCTGAACTTCATACACACCTGCGGGACAATATCTTTGTGCTGGCTCATCAAATTTCTCTAATGTGTATGCAATTGGTAAATTTGGATCTTTTAACTTTAAGTGTACCGGTTGATTATCTGCATGATTTGTGCCTGTTAGATAAACTGAACTTGTTTTATCAAATGTTATTACATTGTCTGGTTTAGGATACTCAATTTTTGGCATAGAACTTGCTGGTTTTAGAGTTTCGTGATCAGCGTGCTTGTGTTTTAGAGTAAAAGGCAATTTTCCTCTAAATAATATTTGATCTATTCCAGTAAAAATTATACCCAAAATTAATCCCCAAGAAAAGCTTGGTTTAACATTTCTTGCTTCATGTAATTCTTTATAAACCCAACTATTTTTAAATTTTTCTTCGTATAGAGATAAAGTTTTCTTTAAATTAAAATGATCAACAATAGTTTCAGCCGCAATCATTCCACTTTTCATTGCAGTGTGTGAACCTTTAATTTTTGGCATATTTAATGTTCCTGCATCACACCCAACCAGAAGAGCACCAGGCATATACATTTTTGGTAAACTTTGAATTCCACCTTCAATTAAAGCTCTTGCACCATATGAAATTCTTTTTCCACCTTCTATTATTTTTTTTATAGCTGGATGAGTTTTAAATCTTTGAAATTCATCAAAAGGTGAAAGGTGAGGATTTTTATAATCTAGACCAATCACATAACCTAAAAATATTTGTTTATTTTCAGCATGATACATAAAACTTCCACCGTATGTATTGTTGTCTAAAGGCCATCCTGCTGTATGCATTACTAGGCCTTCTGAATGATTTTTTTCATCAACCTCCCAAATTTCTTTAAACCCAATTCCATATTGTTGTGGATCTCTACCTTCGTTAAGATTAAATTTTTTTATTAATTCTTTACCTAAATGTCCTCTACAACCTTCAGCGAATACGGTTACTTTTGCATGTAATTCCATACCAGGTTCGTAACTGTCTTTCTTATTGCCCTCTTTATCTAAACCCATATCTTGAGTGGCGATACCTTTAACTGATCCATCTTCATTGTACAAAACTTCACTTGCGGGAAAACCAGGGAAAATTTCAACACCCAATGACTCAGCTTGCTCTCCTAGCCATCTGCATAGGTTTGCAAGACTTATGATATAATTTTTATGATTTTGTTGAACTTTAGGAAGTAACCAGGTTGGCCAACTTAGGGATTTTTCTTTTCCTAAAAATAAAAATTTTTCTTTAGTAACTTTTGTTTTAATTGGTGAGTTTAATTCTTTCCAATTTGGTAACAATTCATCTAAGGCACGTGTTTCGAACACATTGCCTGATAAAATATGAGCCCCAATTTCTGATGCTTTCTCGAGTAAGCAGACATTAATTTCTGGATTTAACTGCTTTAATTTAATTGCAGTTGAAAGTCCTGATGGTCCGCCTCCTACGATTACTACATCGTATTCCATCACTTCTCTGGACATAATAATATTTTATTACAATATTTGTTATTTTTGTATAGTGTTTAATTTGTTCAGTTCTGATAGAAACTGTGGAAGAGCTTCAAATAAATCTGCCTCTAATCCATAATCTGCAACACTAAAAATTGGTGCTTCACCATCTTTGTTTATTGCTACAATTACTTTGCTTTCTTTCATTCCAGCTAAATGCTGAATAGCTCCAGATATGCCAACTGCAATATATAAGTCAGGCACAACTACTTTTCCAGTTTGTCCTACTTGATGATCATTTGTTATATAACCTGCATCGACTGCAGCACGTGATGCGCCTATTGCAGCATTGAGCTTGTCAGCAACTTGTTGAATAAGTTTAAAATTTTCTCCACTTTGCATTCCTCTACCACCTGATACTACCACTCTAGCTGTTCCTAATTCAGGTCTATCAGATTTAATTTCTTCTCTTTTTACAAATTGAGTTGTCTCTGTTTTATCAGCTGCATCGGCTTTTACTATCTCTGCAGATCCACCCGTTGTTGGCGCAGGATCAAAAGAGGTTGGTCTTATTGTAACACATTTTTTTGGATCATTACTTTTAACAGTTGCAAAAGCATTTCCAGCATAAATTGGTCTGAGAAATGTATCTGAGGATATGACTTTAATAATATCGCTTACCTGAGATGTATCTAGTAAAGCTGCAACTCTTGGCATTAAATTTTTTCCAAAAGTATTTGCAGAACAAACTATATGTGAATAGTTATCTGCTTGTTTAATGATTGCAGAAGTATAATTTTCTGCAATATAATTTTCATAAATTTCATTATCGACTTGAATTACTTTTTTTACACTTGGAACTTGTGAAATAGACTGTGCAACTTCGTCTGCATTAAATCCAATCACCAAAACATGAAGATCTTGATCAATTTGTGAAGCTGCAGATATAGCATTGTAAGTAAAAGGTTTTACTTCTTTATTGTTATGTTCTGCAATTAATAAAACTGACATTATATTACTTTAGCTTCATTTTTTAATTTTTGAACTAATTCTTCAACATTTGCGACTTTAATTCCCGCTTTTCTTTTAGGTGGTTCTTCAACCTTAATTTGCTCGATTCTTGGATTTGTATCAACACCTAAATCTGATACATTTATTTGCTCTATTGGTTTTTTCTTTGCTTTCATAATGTTTGGTAAAGATGCGTATCTAGGTTCATTTAACCTTAGATCGCATGTTACAATAGCAGGCACATTAACTTCTATTGTTTCTAAACCTTCATCCACTTCTCTGGTAACTTCTAAAGACTTTTCTTTGACTTCAATTTTAGATGCAAACGTTGCTTGTGGCCAATTTAAAAGAGCAGCTAGCATTTGTCCTGTTTGATTACAATCATCATCGATTGCTTGTTTGCCCATAAAAACTAAATCGGGCTTTTCTTTTTCAACAACTTTCTGTAAAATTTTTGAAACTGCTAATGGTTCAATTATTCCATCAACTTTAACATGAATTCCTCTATCTGCTCCTACTGCTAAAGCTTTTCTAACTGTCTCTTGTGCTTTCTCTTCACCAACTGTTATTGCTACTATTTCTGTTGCTTTGCCAGCCTCTTTAATTTTTACAGCTTCTTCAACTGCGTTATCATCAGGCGGATTAGTTGACATTTTAACGTTATCGGTAACTACACCGCTACCATCTTCTTTAACCCTGATTTGAACGTTATAATCAATTACTCTTTTTACAGCGACTAATATTTTCATTATGCTCTTAATAAATTATTTTCAGGATCATAAGGACTTTCTTCAAGAACAGTTGCTTCATGCATTTTTCCTAAAATATCTATTTTTAGTTTTTGTCCTACATTTCCAAGTTCTGGTTTCACCATTGCTAATGCAATAGATTTATCCAATCTAAATCCAAAATCACCACCCGTTGCTCTTCCAATAACGCTACCATTTTCATAAACAGGGTTGTTACCTAAAACATCTGCATCAGTAGTATTATGAACCTCTAAAGTAATTAACTTATTATCAAAACCTTTTTCTCTCCATTGATTTAAGGCATCTAAACCAATAAACTTTCCTTTATTTGGGTGAACAAAACGATCTAAGCCGCTTTCATAAGGTGAATATTCTATAGATAATTCTGTTCCTACTAATTTATATGATTTTTCAACTCTTAAACTGTTCATTGCTCTAATACCATAAGGTTTAATACCTAGGTCTTGACCAGCTTCCATTAATTTATCAAAAATATGATTTTGATATTCAATTGGATGATGCAGCTCCCATCCAAGCTCACCGACAAAATTTACTCTCATAGCATTTACAGGAGCGTAACCAATATCAACCATCTTTGCACTTAACCATTTGAAATTTTCATTAGAAAAATCATCAGTAGAAACTCTTTGCATCAACTCTCTTGCTTTTGGACCTGAAACCACAAGAACGCCATTACTATTTGTCAAATTTTCAAATTGCACTGATCCATCTTTTGGCATCCATCTATGTATCCAGTCGTGATCTAATCTTTGAAATGCTCCAGCTGATACAAGATAAAATCTATCATCGGCCTCTCTCATAATTGTAAACTCAGAGTGAACACCGCCTTTAGTATTTAGTGCGTGACAAAGATTTATTCTTCCTATTTTTTTTGGAAGTTTATTTGCAACTAAATTATCTAAAAATTCTTCAGCTCCAGGCCCTTTAATTCTACATTTTGCAAAGGCAGTCATGTCTAATAAACCAACATTTTGCTTCACATTTTTGCACTCTTTCTTGATTGCTTCAAACCACTTTGATCTTCTAAAAGACCAATCATCTTTTTGCTCCATGCCATCAGTTGCGAAAAAGTTTGGTCTTTCCCATCCGAATTTTTGACCAAACACAGCACCTAATTTTTTCATTCTGTCATAACACGGTGCTGTTCTTAAAGGTCTGGCCGCACCTCTTTCTTCATCGGGATAATGAATAATGAATACATTTCTATAAGCCTCTTCATTCTTTTCTTTTAAATATGATTTAGAACAATAATCACCATATCTTCTAGGTTCTACTCCAAGCATATCAATAGTTGGTTCACCATCTACAATCCATTCTGCTAATTGCCAACCTGCTCCACCCGCTGCTGTTATTCCAAAACTATGACCTTCATTAATCCAGAAATTTTTTAATCCCCAAGCAGGTCCAACAATTGGGTTTCCATCTGGGGTATAACATATTGCGCCGTTGTAAACTTTTTTTACACCAACTTCACCAAAAGCTGGAACTCTATGAATTGCACCTTCGATATGTGGAGCTAGTCTATCTAAATCTTCCTGGAAAAGTTCATACTCAGAATCTTTTGAAGGTCCATCTACATAACAACATGGCGCACCATCTTCGTAAGGACCTAGAATTAATCCTCCTGCTTCTTCTCTCATATACCATCTGCTATCACTATCTCTTAAAACTCCCATTTCTGGAAGTCCTTCTTTTTTTCTTTTTTGAATTTCAGGATGTGGTTCTGTAACAATATATTGATGTTCAACTGGTATAACTGGAATATCTAAACCCACCATCTTTCCAGTTTGCCTTGCAAAATTTCCAGAACAAGAAATAACATGTTCACATTCAATAGTTCCTTTATCCGTTTCAACAACCCAACCATCTTTAGATTGTTTCATTCCAACTACACTTGTGTTTCTGTAAATTTCTGCACCTCTATTTCTTGCGCCTGTTGCTAAAGCTTGAGTTAGATCAGCAGGTTGAATATATCCATCTTCAGGGTGTTGTATTGCCCCAACTAAATCTGAAGTATTACACAAAGGCCAAATTTCTTTTACTTGATCTGGTGTTAAAAATTTTACATCAACTCCTATTGTTTGAGCAACTCCTGCATATTGATGATACTCATCCATTCTATCTTTTGTGCTTGCTAATCTGATATTTGAAACAACACTGAAACCTACGTTTTTTCCTGTTTCTTCCTCTAAAGTTTTATAAAGATTGACCGCATACTTATGTAATTGTCCAACTGAATAGCTCATGTTGAATAAAGGAAGTAGACCAGCTGCATGCCATGTTGAACCTGAAGTTAATTCTTTTCTCTCTATTAGGACTACGTCTGACCAACCTTTTTTTGCTAGATGGTAAAGAGCACTTACACCTACTACGCCACCACCAACTATAACAACTTTTGCTTTTGATTTCATTTAGCGATTCCTACTAAATTTTCAATTTGAACGAAACAAAATTCTATTCATCATCATCTGCGTCACGCCAGCCCAATATGTACATTAGGTATGCCGCCACAGACACAGAAATCACCCCAACAACCATACCTATATTTACACCGACTTCACTTCCAAAAAAGTACCAACCTAATTGAGTTGATGATATTGGTGGAAAACACAAAACAAACATTACTATCGCGTATTTTATGTACATTGGAAGTTTTTTCATTATATAGACGAACCCAAATTAAAAGGTTGAGAGACTCCAGTAGTTAACCAACAGTCTTTAGTTGGACCATCTTGAGCATTTTTTTCTACTTGCCATTTAAATTTGAAATAGTTTTTATCTGAACCTAAAATGGTTACTTCATAGGTTGCTACATTGTCATTTTTAAAAATTTCAATGATCTCATTCTGTTGATGGTTAAGTAACATTGCGTATGAATTACCCTTCAACATAGTTTTAAATCTTTCAATTGGACCAGTATATCTTTGATTTTTCGGATGGGCAAATTCCCAAGTTTGTAATATACCCCTATCTTTATACGGACTATCATTTTTCATAAGAGCATTTAATTGAATTTTCACTACTTCTTTTGGTGAAATATTTTTTTTCGGTTTTAGGACATCTGCATGTGTGTTTGTCGATGTAATTAAAATAAATGTTAGAAATAATAAAAAAATTCTAAATCTTTGAAGTTGTTTTTTTAACATCATCAAGAAATTTTTTTCTTTTTTCATCTGACACAAATGGTACAGCAAAGTATCTTCTATATGTAACATCCGTTATGCCGCATATATTGAAAACTCCTCTTCTTAATCTTTTTGTCGGCATATTATAAAAGAAGGTTTTTACAGCAAACTGAGGAGATCCGTATGTGCAAAAAACTACAGCTTTTTTTCCTTTAAGATTTCCAATAGGGTATCCATAATTTCCAAATAATTTTTTAAATCTAAAAGCCCATGGCGGTGCAAGCACTTTATCGATCCAACCCTCAACAATTGCTGGCATTCGAAAATTCCAGATAGGAGCTATTAATGTAATAACATCACTTTCTTCTATTCTTCTTCTATGATCTTTTACAGTTTCATCTTTATCTTCACCATCAAATACAGGATCAAATTTTTCCTTATACAAGTCAACAAAATCAACCTTGTGACCAATTTCATTTGCTTTTTTGATGAAGGTATCTTTTATCGCTGCATTAAAAGAGCTATCATTATAATGCCCATATATTAAAAATATTTTTTTCATTTTAAATTTTTCTAAAAAGTCTCTCGTACTCAATTTTTATACATTTATTGGAAATATAATAAATTTTATTTTCACTAACTATCTTTGCTGCGTTTTCATTGTGTATACCAAGTTGTAACCATAAAACATTCGCCTTAATATTTATTGTTTGTTTGGCAATATCCTCTACTTCTTCAATGGGTCTGAAAACATTAACAATTCCCACATGATCATTTATTTCCTTTAGGCTCTTATATACCTTTTCACCATTTATAATTTTATTATCTGTGTGTGGATTTATTGGGTAAACTTTGTAACCAGTATTTCTTAAAAATTTCATTATTCTATTTGAGTCTTTATTTGTATCTGCGCTTACTCCTACTATTGCAATAGTCCTATAACTTACAAATAATTCTTTAATTTTGTCATCCACTAAACTGTTATTCATAGAGCTTATTATATTTAATTTTTAAGTACGGGAAATACAGGATTAGATTTTAAAAAAATCTTTTGATAATCTTGTTTGATACATCTATTTGAAACGAATTTTATATTTGCCTCATTAATTATTTTCTTTGCATCATCATTGTGAATTCCATACTGAAGCCAAAAAACTTTAACTTTTTTTTTAATTGCTTCTTTTGCAATATTTAGCGCCTCTTTAGATGGTCTAAAGACATCAAGAATATCGATTTCCTCCTCAATATCATCTAAACTTCCTAAGACTGTTTCACCATTAATAGTTTCACCAATTGCAAAAGGATTAATCGGATAAACTTTATAACCAAAATCTTGCATATATTTCATAACAACATTTGCAGGTTTTCTTTTTAAATTATTTTTGTCTTCTCCTTTTTTCTCTGAGCTTACTCCAATCATCGCAATAGTTTTTGAATTTTTCAGAACTTCTTTAATTTGTGTTTCGTTCATTTTTTTATTTATTTTTCCACTTAGGTTGTCTTTTTTCTAAGAATGCAGAAATTCCCTCTTGTGCATCTTGTGCCATCATATTTAATGTCATCATTTTACTAGTAAATTGATAAGCCTTTTTTAAAGGCATCTCTAGTTGTTTATAAAAAGCTTTTTTTCCAATTCTAATCGTTAAATTAGATTTCGAAGCAATTACATTCGCTAATTTTAATACTTCTTTATTTAATTTTTTTTTTGGAAAATAATCATTTATTAATCCAATATCTTTTGCAAGTTTTGCTTTTATTGGTTCTCCTGTTAACAACATCTTCATCATATGTTTCCTATTAACCTTTCTGCTCACGGCCACCATTGGAGTGCTGCAAAACAAACCAATGTTAACTCCAGGTGTTGCAAATACAGCTGAATTTGAACTGTATGCAAGATCACAGCTTGCAACCAATTGACAACCAGCAGCATAAGAGGCCCCATGTACCTTTGCTATCACTGGTTTGTTGCCTTCAACTATTTGTAACATTAATTTTGAACACAAATTAAAAAGCCTTTGATGATTGGATCTATTCTTATGACCCCTTACTTCTTTTAAGTTGTGACCTGCACTAAAACCATTTCCTGAACCTTCAAGAATAATTACTTTTGTATTTTTATCCTTATCTAACTTTTTAAATACTTTAATTAAATCTCCCAAGGTCCTATATGAAAGAGAATTATAAGTTTTGGGGTCATTAATAATTACGCTTTTAATACCATTGTTTAAATTTTTGATTATAACATTCATTATTTAAAACTACTTAAGTTCTCCATCTTCTCTCATTTTTGCTCTAATTTTAGTTGCAGAGATTTTTTGTATCTCCTCTGAAAGTTCAATCTCTTCAATCTTGTAACCTACTCCTCTGCCATAACAAATATTTGTTATGTTTGGGACAAGCATTATTTTAAATCTTCCTTCAAACTCTGGATTAAGTCTTTCTTCAATTTTTTTTTTAACTGTTTCAAAATCAAACGGATTATCATCTACTCCTTGAACATCTCTGATTTGGATACAAACTTGACCAGTTTTTCTAATAATCTCTTTAAACAAAGTATAATGTCCATCATGAAAAGGTTGCCACCTTCCTAACATTTGTGCTGTAGGCTTTTTGTTATCCCACTGATAAGTCATTTTTTTATCTCCTCTACTATTTTAGGTGCCCATTTTTTTGCATCTTGAGTTGTGACATGAAAATCAAAATTTTTTGGTTTTACAAACATTTGATTTGTATCTTCAAATCTGCCTTTTTGAATTGTATCTACCCACACTCTAAAGTCTGCTGGAAACAAACTTCTAGCTTCAGGTGTTGGTGCTACAAAATCGGCAATTACGAAATTACCCTCTGACTTAAGTTTTAATGCAAATTCAGCCATTCTTTTTGCTTGTCTAACTCTTCCCTCTTCAGAAAAATCCCAATCATCTGCAGCTTTTCTTACTTCATCAGCATTAAGTCTTTTTGCATTTAATAAAGGTGCCATCTCATCAGCAAGAGTTGTTTTACCTGCTCCCGGCAAACCCATGACTAATATAATTTTCATTTAATTTTTTTTTGATTATTAAATATCTTCTAAAGGATGATGAGACATTAATTCAAGTCCATTCTCTCCAACTAAATACTGCTGTTCAAGTTTAACGCCTTCTTTGCCTCCAACTTTTCCTATGTAACTTTCAACAGTAATGGTCATATTTTTAAGAAATCTACCACTTTTATCTCCACCATCAGTTGGATACCTTATTGAAGGCCATTCATCACACAATCCTATTCCATGAACCATAACTGAATATCTATTGCCGTAATATTCCTCAGGTAATTTCCATGATTTTTCTGTAAACTCTTTAAAAGACATATCCGCTTTTATTAAATTAGAATTATGATTAATTTGTTCTAAAGACATAGAATAAAGCATTTTTTGATTATTATTAAAATCGTTTCCGCATACAAATGTTCTGGATATATCTGCGCAATATCCATAAGGACCAACCATATCTGTGTCAAAAGAAACAATCTCTCCTTGTTGAATTATTTTATTGCTGCTTTCTTGCATCCACGGATTTGTTCTTTCACCTGATGATAAAATTCTACACTCAATCCATTCGCCACCATTTTCTATATTTGTTTTATGAAGTATTGACCATAACTCGTCCTCGGTCATCCCTGCTTTAAGCTCTTCTCTCATTTTACTTACACCGATTTCTGCAACTTCTATTGCTGCCCTCATACATTTTAATTCTTCAGATGATTTAATAACTCTTGCTTGCTCCAATATAGATTTTGCATCTACTACCTCTATGCCACATTTATTTAATTCAGTAACTGCTGGACCGTTCAAAACGTCAATTGCAATTTTTTTTGATTTAAAAAACTTGTTTGAGAGATCTTTAATCTCTGTGATCCATTTTTTTAATTGTAAGCTAGCTTGATCTCCATGGGCGAAATAATCCCAAGTTATTGCAGGTCTAATTTCATTAATTAAATTTAAATGCTCGGATAATTTTTCACAATTAAAATATTCATAGAGTATTGTTGGTCCATCCACTGGAATAAAACAATATCTAGAAAGATTGTGCATGTTGAAAACACTCATATTTACCGTATCTAATGCATAACGGACATTGACCGGATCAAATAAAATGCATGCCTCTAAATTATTTTTTATTAATTCTTTCTTAACTCTATCAAGTCGATAACTTCTTAATTTTTCAAAGTTAATTTCATCTTCTCTAATCCTTTTTTTAGAGAGAAAGTTTGTAAAAGTTTTATATTCTGGGTTTATTTTTCTACTAAATTTCATTGAGTTATATTAGTTGCGACCCATTTGTGGAAATGATGTGTTGGGTTATCCATCACAGGAGAAAAATTTCCTCCGTTATAAACATTGGAATTTCTACCTATTTGCATTCCTTGTATAATATCAATGTCCTCTTTTTGTATATCTTCCCATAGTTTGAAATTTTGTTTTCTCAAAGATTTATATTTTTTTGAATTTGCTGCATCGTTACCTACATAATATATTTCCATATGCTCCAAAGTTAAATCGTTATTTTTTGGCTCTAACCAATAAGCATAAAAATGATCTTTATGAATGCCAAGCATAACGTTTGGGAATAATGCAACGTATTCTGCTATATTTTCCTTATTTTTTGGCCAATTTGGAAAACATGGAAATTTCTCTTTTCCTTTAAGTCTTGGATTATAAACAACAGTTCCTTGGCCTGCAAAACGATTTGGTAGCCCTTGTATGTGGTAATGATCCTCAATTTTAGAATAAGAATTTAAACCAGGGTGAACCCAGGGAAGATGATAACTTTCACAGTAATTTTCAATTGCAAACTTCCAATTACACTTAGCTTCTAATTTAAAATATCCATAATCATTTGAATGTTTGATCATATCTCTATCAGAATTTTTCCAAAATTTACTCCATCTATCACTTAAAGGTTTTATGTATTTATCAAAAGGCATTTCATTACCGCTAATATTAACCATAATTAAATCTAACCAAATATAAGATCTTATTTCTTTTAGATTACTCTTTGATTTATTAAATTTTGGATGAGCGTGTTTATTCATACCACCAATGTGAGGTGTTGATATAAGCTCCCCATCAAAATTATATGACCATGAATGATAAGGGCACCTAATAACATTTCTAATTTTTCCTTCTTTATGAACAAGTTTTACTCCTCTATGACTACAGATATTATGAAAAACTTTTATTTTATTTTGTTTATTTCTAACTATTAATAAGGGTAAATCTAACAAATCATAAGGTTTGGCGTCACCTATGTTTGGAAGTGAACTTGCAACACCAATCACAACCCATTTATCTTCAAAAAGTTTTTTTCTCTCAATTAAGGTATAGTCTTTATTTGTATAACACTCATTAGGCAAACCATGAGCTTTTGAAATAGGTTTAGTTACAACATCTAATTTTTTTTTGTCTATAATATTGTATAATTCAGACATAATTAAATGACTTCATAAAGCCCTAACCATGCATTAACATCTTTGCTTGCAATATAATTAGATTTAAAGAACTCGATCTCACGCCATTTGTTATTATTGTTTAATTCATTTATTTTTTTATCAAATCCATATTCTTCATGAATACCCTCGTTTATTGTAAAGCAAATGTATCCTCCTGGTTTTGTAATTCTTATAAATTCATCCAGTGCAGGTGGTTTTACATGACCAAAAGTAAAAGTGCCAACGCAAAGAACTGCATCGTATGTATTATCATCCTCTTCTATTTTTTTGTTTAAGTCTACTTGATCTAATTTTTTATACAGATTAGCTGGGACTAAATCTAATAATTTTCTTGAAAGGTCTGCACCATAAAAATTTGTAAAACCATATTTTTTAAGTTCAACGCCAACCAACCCAGTACCGCAACCTGCATCATAAATTTTAGCATCTTTATTTTTTTCGTACTTAATAAAAACTTCAGAGGTTTCTTTAGGTCCAGTATAATTCCAATCAACCATGTCTTGATCGTATTTATTATTCTTACCCCATTCATCATAGTACTCCATGACTTCATCTGTTTTTTTTAATTTATAAATTGGTACTTTGTTACCGACGTCTTTTTGTGCCATTAGCTTCTCATTTTCTGTCCACTTGGATCATAAAGAGGCTCTTTAATTATCGAACAATTAAATAAATCTCCATTGATCTCAACTTGGATCTTATTTTCCGATTTAATTTTATTTTGATCAATAAAAGTAAAAGCAACACTTTTATTTACAAAGTGTGCAAACCCACCTGATGTTACATAACCTATACTTTGATCTCCATTCATCACGGCTTCATTGTTTGTTACATCAATATCATTTGTTTCAACAATTAATGGAGTAAGTTTATTAGAACTGTTTTCTGATTTTGCTTTTCCTTTTCCAATAAAATCTTTATCCCAATTTATAAACATATCTAAACCTGTTTCTTTTGCTGTAAAATCGGGCCTATAATCTAAAGTCCATGCTCCCCAATTTTTCTCCAATCTCATTGACATTAGAGCTCTTCCTCCAAAGGGTTTAATATTAAACTCTTTTCCAGCTTCCATTAACTCTTCATAAAGTTTTATTTGATAGTGTGGCGCGACATAAATTTCGTAACCAAGTTCACCTGTAAATGAAATTCGGTTTATTATTGAAGGTACGCCACCAACAAACATTCTTCGAGAGTCTCTGAATTTGAATTTTTCATTGGAGACATCGTCTCTTACTATTTTTTCCAATACTTTTCTCGAATTTGGACCAGCTATAGATATGCCGTGAAATTCATCAGACCTATTTTTGTAATTAACATCAAATTTATCCAAGTGACTTTCAAACCAACGTCTATGCATTTCTTGGGCTGCACCAGATCCAAAAACCATAAATTCATTTTCATCAAGACAAGCAACTGTTAGGTCTCCACACAATTTTCCTCTATAAGATAACATTGGAGACAAAGATATCCTCCCAGGTTTTGGAAGCTTGCCTGCCATTACGTGATCTAAAAATTTTCTTGCATCAGGTCCTTTAAATTCATGTTTTGAAAAATTAGCTACTTCAATTAAGCCTACATTCTCCCTTACATTAATAACTTCTCTCGAAACATAATCATGTGACCTAGATCTTTTTATAGTTGGTTCCTCATGTGCATCTTCTTTATTATTAGCAAACCACAAAACATTTTCTAAACCAAAACTATCTCCCATAACTGCACCCTGATTTACAAATCTATCATAGAGAGCTGTGGTTTTTTGCTTTCTACCTTTAGGTAAGGTTTCATTTGGAAATGTCATTATGAATCTTCTCTCATAATTTTCAGATGATTTTATTGTTCCATATTGTGGTGAAGCGTAATCTCCAAATCTTGCAACATCCATTGCCCAAACATCTATTGATGGTTCTCCATCAATTATCCATTCAGCAATACATTTTCCAACTCCCCCTCCTTGACAAAATCCAGCCATAACACCTACAGCTACCCAGTAATTTTTCATTCCTGGCACAGGACCAATTAGTGGAGATCCATCTGGTCCAA
>CACPMF010000013.1 GCA_902634935.1 uncultured Pelagibacteraceae bacterium | reverse complement strand
CCAAGCAACTAATTTATTAGCGAGCAACGCATAACCAATTAAAGATAAAAAATCTAAAATCATATATGTAAAAATTAATATTATAAATTGGATTATATAATTTGAGCCAAAATCTATAAATTGTGGAAATATAAATGGAAAAAACATCCAAGCTTTTGGACTTGTACCTGCAACTAAAAATCCATCTTTAAAAAAAGAAAAATTGCTTTTTGAAATATTATTTATGTCTGACAAACCTTTAGGTTTAGATTTATAGATGTCAAAAGCTAAATAAAGTAAATAAATTATACCAGCCCATTTAAATAAATTTAATATTGTTTGATGTTCAGAAAAAAAGGAACCAATTACAAATATTACTAATGTTGCCTGAATAAAATTAGCCGTTATATCTCCAAAAGCTGACCACAAACATTTTTTAACTCCATAATTCATTGAATAAGAAACAATTACTATTCGAGGTGTGCCTGGTGTTATAAAGAGAAATATTATGATTTGAAGAAACAGAACAAAATCTTGGGGAAGCATAAAAGGATAGCCCTAAAAAACCGGGAGCTAAAGATGGCTAGATAGGACTATCTAGAAATGATATTATCATAGCTTAGGTGAATTGCATTAAAATTTTTTTTAAGATTTGTTGAATTTTTCTATGAAAAAAAGTCACAGACCAATTACAAGAGTTAAAAATCCTGAGCCCAAAATGGGCAGTGCTGAATGGGTAATATGGGCGGCCTGGGCAGACCGTATTACGTTTGAAGATATAGAAAAAAAAACCGGAAAAACTGAAAGTGAAGTTATTAAGATAATGAGAAGATCTTTAAAACCCTCATCTTTTAGATTGTGGAGAAAAAGAGTAAATTCTCAAAGTATAAAACATAGAAAAAAATTTGAGTATTCCAGAAAACTTATTAGGTCAAAGATCAAAAAAGACGAATATTTAGACTAGCAATTAAAGATAATAGAATTATATAAAGATTATGAAAAATATCACAGTTTACTCAGGACCCCTATGCGCTTTTTGTGATGCAGCAAAAAGATTATTGGGTAGGAATAATTTAGGATTTAAAGAAATAGATATATCAACAAATCCTAACTTAATGGATGAAATGATTAAAAAAGCTGGTGGTAAAAGAACGATTCCTCAAATTTTTTTTGAAGATCATCACGTAGGTGGTTATCAGGAATTAAGAGAATTAGAAAAATCTGGAAAGCTTTTAAGCTCTTTAGAGTAATATTTAATCAACAAAAGATATTGTCATTCCTGGCTCTTCAGCATACATAACGTCATTAGTACAAGTACCTCCGCTGTTACCAACTGCATTTGAAACATCAAATGCGACTTTTACTGTTGGAAAATCGCCTGCTTTAACTTTTAAACCACCTCCTGATATAATTTTTCTATATTGAAAATATTCATCACTTGTTCCTATTACACCATCGTTTGAAACAGATGCACCCAAAGAGTCAACTGATCCATTCATGTGATCATTATAACTGCTACCATCAGGTACATATAATGTGGAAGATCCAGGTGTTCCTCCTGTTTGCCCTGCAGCGTCTGTAGTTTTAGTTCCTGATTCACCAGCTTTTGTTGCACAACTATTTCCTGCAGTCCCAGTTATTATAAATTGTCTGCTCATAGTAATTTGTAGATAAGTATATAAAGTTCCTATTTTAGCTTTTGCTATATTGCCATAAGATCCAGCTGCAGCTCCTGCATCAACAGCAGCAATATCAACTTCTCCAGATGTGGTTGATGGAGATATTGTTAAAGGATTTAGACAATTTGCAGTAGTACTTCCTGTTTCACATAATTCTAATTTTGTCATAGTAACTTTGTACTCTGTAGCAGGACCAGTCCCAGCAAAAGCATTAAATGCACTAAACAAAAATATAAGAGCAATGAAAGTATTTAAAATTTTTATCATAAAATTATTTTTTTGTTAAAATTACTGCACCTTGAATTTCAACTGTTAAATTATTGTCTCTTCTAACTTTTTGAACCAATTTATCTTTCATATTCGCCTTTTCAAAAGCAATATTTGAAATAAATCCATCTTGTAGGTTTGGTTTATTTTCAGTTGGCGGATATCTCAAGGACAATTTAAAATCTGTCTCATCATCGACACCTGTTGTATCTGAGAAATCTTGAGAAATGTCAAATTGTAAAGTTGGGGTTAAATTCATCTCTAAAGATATTTTATTACCCTCTGTATCATTAGAAGCTTTAATATTTTCAAAATAATAATTTTGAATATTTAAGGTCGACCATGGCATATATGGCATTTGAGTTGTTAAATTAAATTGATAACCAGATAGTACCTCTTCATCCATACCATCTATATTTTCTGTACCTGATATTGCTTCATAAAAATTTGCATTAAGATCTAGTATTTTACCTTTTGCCTCTAATCCTAAACTAGCTCTCATATGTCCTTCAGACTCAATATCTATAAATGCATTGGCTCCGTACATAAAAGAATTGTCATCACTTAATTCTCTATATCCATAACCAAGATTTGTTATCAATCTATCTTTATTATTTGTATCTTGGGTATGTAAACTCATCTGAATAAATCTATTAGAATCATCAGTCTTATCTAAACTTCTATTAGTTAATATTTCTATATCTGGATTGTCTTCTTCATGAACTTGAATAGATACGTCAGTCACACCTTCTCCAGGAATTAATCCATCAAGAAAATTTGACAATTTCTGAGAAATATTTTCTGCATTAGCGTTAAAAGCAATTAAACTAGAAATAATTATACTAATAAAAATTTTCATTATTTTAAACTAACAAAAAAAATATTAAATTTATATAAGTATTATTAAAAGAATCTAATAAAGATTTAAAACTTTATTTTGGTTTAAAAACCAAGCATACACCGTTATTACAGTATCTTTTCCCAGTTGGTTCAGGACCATCCTCAAAGATATGACCATGATGACCCCCACAATTCTTACAATGGTATTCTGTTCTAGCATAACCTAAATGATAATCAGTTTTTGTTTCAAAGACATCAGGTAAAGATTTATAAAATGATGGCCAACCTGATCCACTTTCATATTTGGTATCAGAACTAAATAACTTTACCCCACAATTTGCACAATAATAATTACCTTTTCTTTTTTCATAATTTAATTCACTAGAACCAGGTCTTTCTGTTCCCTCTTCAAATAAAATAAGTTTTTGTTCTGCAGTTAGATTAGAATTATTTTTTGACATGTTAAATATATTTAGCACAAGTTTTGTGTAAACTTGAGTGTAATTCAATTAGTTTATTAAAATCTTTGTTATACCCACCACCTAATACTCCACAAATGGGTATTCTTTTTGAGAAAAAATTATCTATTACTATATTATCTCTTAAATTAATACCTCGATCAGTTAGTTTTAACTTTCCCAATCGGTCCTCATGATGCACATCTACGCCAGCTATATAAAAAATAAAGTCAAAGTTTTCATCATTTAAATTTACTAAATTAAACTTTAATATATCTAAATACTCTTTATCTTCTGTGTTATCTTTAAGTTCAACATCTAAGTCGCTTTCTGATTTTTTTGCTGGATAATTAGATTTGGAGTGCATACTAAAGGTAAAAACATTTTTGTTATCTCTAAAAATGTCCGAATTACCATTTCCTTGATGAACATCGAGATCAACGATTAATATTCTATTAGCAAGACCTCTATTTAATAAATATTTTGCTGCAACGGCTACATCATTAAACACACAATAACCTGCACCACCATCAAAATTTGCATGATGAGATCCTCCAGCAGTGTTGCATGCTATTCCGTAATTTATCGCAAGTTTAGACGCCAAAACTGTTCCACCAGTTGCAATAAAAGATCTTCTTACAACACTATCAATCAATGGAAAGCCAATTTTTTTTATTTCTTTTTCACTTAATTTTTTATTTTGTACATCTAAAATATATTTTTCTGAATGTGCCTCTTTTAAAGTTTTAATAGAACAAGGAGTTGGTTCATAAAATTTAGAGACTACTTTTTTTTCAATTAGGTGTTTAGCAAGTTCTCCAAATTTTTTAATTGGAAATTTGTGGTCATGATCGATTTTAGCAACATAATCTTTATGATTAACAACAGGAAGTTCCATAATTATTTGATAACTCTAATTGGTTTTCCTGATAAACATGCCTCAATATTTTCAATCATTTGATTATAATATATTGAATAATTCTCAGCTGTGACATAACCAATGTGTGGAACTAATAAAGCATTTGGTAAAAATCTTAATTTGTGGCTAGAGGGCAAAGGCTCTTTGTCATACACATCAACTCCTGCACCTGCAATTTGATTTGTAGAAAGAGCAATGATTAAGTCGTCTTCATTCACAATAGGTCCTCTTGATGTATTAATTAAAAAGGCAGTTTTTTTCATTTTATCGAATTCTGCTAACTTGATGCAATCTTTGTATCTTTCTCCACCTTGAACATGAACAGATATAAAATCCGAGTTTTGAATTAAATCCTCTTTGCTACATGGTAAAACATCTAGCTCTTTACATTTATCCAAACTTAAATTTTCGCTCCAAGCCATAACCTCCATACCAAATGCTTTTCCAATTTTAGCAACTTGTGAACCTACTCTGCCAAGACCAATTAAACCTAATATTTTACCTTTCAACTCAACTCCAATTGTTGTCTGCCAATACCCTTGAAACATATTATCAATTTCAGTTTTTAGATTTCTTGCTAATCCTAAAATTAAAGCCCAAGTTAACTCTGGGGTTGGATTTAAATTTGAGTCGGTGCCAGTGACAATTATTTTTTTCTTTTTACAAGCTTCAAGATCAATTGACTTGTTTCTCATTCCGCTTGTTGCAACATATTTTAATTTTTTTAAGTTATTAATTAAATTAGCTGTAATCTTAGTTCGCTCCCGCATTATCAATAAAGCTTCAAAATCTCTCAATTTTTCTGTTGCATCTTCTTCGCTTTCAAAAGGTTCATTAAAAACTTCTATTTCAAATTTTCCTGATAATTTTTTAAGATCAACAAATTCTTGAGCAACATTTTGATAATCATCTAAAATCGCGACTTTAAGCATTTTTTTTTACTCTATTCGAAAGTGTTATACCTGCAATTATGAATATTGCGCCAAGAAAATGATAAAACATAAATTTTTCACCAAGTATTACAATTGCCATCAAAGCACCGAATATTGTCATCAAATGCAAAAAAACACCTGACCTATTTGCTCCAATAATATCAATTCCTTTAATCCAAAAAAGAAAAGCAAATATTCCAGGAAATAAAACTACGTAACTCAAAGTTAAAATAAATGGAAGTTCTAAAACAATTTTATTACCAAGGCTCATCTCAATAAAGTAAATAGGAGTAAGAAATATAAAACCACATATAATTATTATTTCAAGTGTAGCTAATTGGGAAATAGGATGAATTTTCTTTCTCAGTAATGCGGAATAAATAGCCCAGGACAACATTCCTATAACCATTGAAAGATCCCCTTTATTGAATTCTAGTTCCTTAATCAGTTTGATATCTGCTTTTGTAATTATAAACAAAACACCTGTTAAAGATAAAATTACTCCTGATATTTGAAAGATATTTGTTTTCTCAATTTTTAACACAGACGCAAAAAACAATATCCAAACAGGTATGGTTGAAATCATCAATATACCGCTAATTACTTGCGTATAATATAAAGAGTAATAAACAATTGAATTAAATATCGTAATACTTGTAATGCCAAGAGCAATAAATAACCCTTTATTTTTCAATATATAATCTTTGTTATTTATTACCTCTTGATAGGTAAAGGGTAACAAAATTAAAAAAGCAAAAAACCATCTATAAAAATTTAAGGAGAAAGGTGGAATATTATAAAAACTAGCAACTTTACCCACTATAAAATTTCCAGACCAAAATAGTGCCGCTAAAGTTAAAAATAAGTAAGCTTTTACATTATTGCTAGATTTGTACATTTTTTTGAAATTATAATTTATAAATTAAGATAAATTAAAAGTTTTCCCGCCAACTATTTCTAAAGTCTATTATACTTCTTTGAATAGCTTCTATAATTACAATATCAGTTTTGGTTGCATAATTTGATTTATCAGAAATGTTAGCATAAAGATTATTATTGAAAACAACAACTTTTGATAAAACTCCTGTTCCCACTTTATAACAATCTCTATTTCCAAAACTACTTGCGTTTGGAGGATCTAGCTCACTTGATAAATTTTTTCCACATTGTGCTTCAATACCACAAACATAAGCAACTCCAGAACCACATTCAGTATTGTTTCTTACCGGTTTAAAAATGGGATAATAGGCAACCCCTCTAGCTAAGGTTGGTTCAGCTGTAACTTTTGATGCTCCATCTAAATTAATATACCAACCTCTTTTTGTAGCTGCATCACATGATGTTGTATCTCCAGTCATATTTTTACAATTAGCTAATGTATCCATTGTATTTCCACCTGTGGAACTTGTGGAACCAAAAAAGGGATAATAAAAATCTTTAATTCCAAACATTACATTTTTTACGTTGTTATCAGGATCAAAAATGCCTGTATCTGACAAATTCATATAATTACCAGTTGATCCGTATAGCCAAAAATTCCCATTTTGACCTATGCCTGCATCCATCGAATGGTACATGTATCTGTTATTAGAACTTGATGCCTCTAAATCAAAAAATGTAAAGTTATCGTAAAGTGCAACTGACTGTCCAGTTCCCTGTGATACTATTCCAGAAGCTGTATTTAAAGCAAAACTTCCACTTAAGTTTGTTAAATTTATTTTTGTAATCTTGCCCTCTAAATCATTCACGTAAACTAATGCACCACTGAAGTCACCTTGTACTGCATCCGATGTTATTACAACTGGAGTGGCTGGTATAGAGTTTACGATATTATTATCTTTATCAGCAATTTTTATTTCCTTTAAAATTTTTCCAGTTGTCCATTCTATTATGTATACATTGGATCCTATGCCTGCTTCTTGGTTACCATAACCGCCTGGTAAAACAGCTGCATATGTATCATCTAGAACATTGTTATCACCAGGTCCAGATGGCATCCTAAAAACTCTAGGAGATGCCCATGTCTCTCCTAGAAATCTATAATCATATTCTAGACCGTTTGTAAGAGCATCTATTTCTACTATTGAAACTATATCTGTGCTAGCACCAGCTGTAGTTGGGTTATAAGTAATATTATTAGCAAATGTAACTCTTGTTCCTCCAGAACCATTATCTGCAAAGCTAGTTGAAGTTGTTTTATCTCGTCCATTTATTGTAACAATTACATCTGCTGAATTGATAACACGCCCTGATATATTCCAAACTTTGTTTGTTATTATATTTAAAGTCTGGTCAGCAGCTTGAGCCTCTACAAAATCTCTTTGATTAAATCTTGATGCTCGATAAGAATATTTGAATACTGTTCCAGTGTGATCAACTCTAAGAATTTGCTGACCATCATGATCATTTAAAATTGAATATATATGATTAGGTTGATTTACATCTGTTATATCAATCATAGAAAATCCAGCACCCCCTCTACCATAAGGTATCATTAATAAAGTATACCACCCAGTAGATTTTGTTGGATGATTGAAATAAGTGTCATGAACAACAGGAGAACCATCTAACAAAAACCTTGGAATGGTACCCCCTTGACCTGCTATGTTTAAACTTGGATCTATTATCGAGGGAAGTTTTGATACAATTGGTGGAGGTATAAAGCCCCACAATTCTGAACCATCACTACTTTTAAATGCATGCAGTAATCCATTGTTTGCAGCACCATAAACAACTTCTGTTCTATTTTTATTTGTATTTGTAAATTGCTCATAATTATTTCGAGCTCTGAAGTAAGATTCAGTCAATTTACTTTGTGTTGATATGGATGCATCTGGTGGACCAACAACTACAAGTGCGGAATTATATATATCTGCTAAATAAGAATCAATTTGACCTGCTGACTGATCAATTGTTCCATCTTCTTTGTACACAGGTCGTTGTCTATTTTCAGTTAAATTACAATCGCCATCGTAATCAAAATAATCTTCACCTCTAATAAAATTAATCAATCCTTTATCTTCATCTCCAACATATCCATCTAATGTGCCCTTATCACTTCCATGTTCAATAATACTGCATCTTGTACTACCAGGGAAAGAGGATGTGCTTTGTGTTTGACGATGATAATCAACAATTGGATAGCTTCCATAGTTAAAAAGATTTTTTATCAAATTTAAGTTCGTTGCATCATCTGCTCGAAAGTTATTTATATCTTGTTGTCCTGCTGCAGGTAAAGCTGTCCATATATTTCTTCTGTTAGGATTTTTCATTTCTTCATTTGCATCCCATACTTGATTGGTAGTGCTCGCTTCACCATTTACTAACTTAGTTTTTATTATTGTGCCAAACCACTCTTGACCAGTACGGTTTTGAAATTTTGCTTGATAAAGTTCACCAGCCTCTTCTATCTCACTTGAAATATTTGGAGCAGAAAATACTACTTTTTTTGAAATTATACTTTGAACAATTTGATCTGTAACAGTTTTTAAATCCGCAGGTCTTAGAGCTGCATAATATCCAACTTTACCTGCTGCATCATCATGTGTTCCGCCAGCTTCAGCAAATTCAATAAATTGTTTAACATGTTCATGAGTTTTTGGTTTACCCGCAATTTCAGCTCCATAACCAACACTATATGTAATAATACCTTTATCATCATACAGTTTTTTAATTAAAGCTTTTGTATCCCTAAATTGACCAGCGCTATCTTTAAATTCTCCATCACCAATTAAAATTAATGCAGTAGTTTGGCAATTTTTAAATGTTTCATTATATGCGCTTTGTGGTATCTGACCGATAGTTAAGCTTGTATTAAAGTATCTACTTAATACTTTTCTTAAACCTGTAGTTTTTGTTTGAAATTGTAATTCTAATCTATCTTCATTAAAATAGTTCTTTATCTGTTCTGCTCCTTTAGGGTTAATACCTACATTCATGCAAACTTGATGGTCAGCACAAAGTTTATTACTAGAAACATACGATTTTGAATGATCAAAATTTCCATCAGCTCCCCTTGCGAAACCATTGTAATTTCCGTCATTAGTATTCCAAAACATTACTCCGAAATTAGCTTGTTGCAAGGTAGCAGAATCGCTTAATACATTTTTAATAGCCTCTTGCGCGCCCGTTAATAAAGAAACTCCAGAGTCACCAAAATGACTTTTATAGGAAAGATCATCATTAAGCATTGCAATTTCTAATCTACTTTTGCTTACTACAAACAAAGTATCTTCATCAGCTGTGCCTGGAGCACCAAAATCTATTCCCATTGGATGATGTAAATATAGATTTGGATCTGTTGTGCTATTAGCTGTAAGAGCATCATTTTCACCTACAGTTTTTAGATGGGTAGCTGCTGTGGTAGCTCCCGTAGAGCTATAATTAGACTGATACATACAAATTTGATGATTATAAAATCCAGTTGTGTATATTTTTTTATCTTTTGCAACTATGCTATTTCCTTGGCCGAGACCGCATCGGTCAGTGGTAACTATTTTTTTTGATGTGCCATCAACAATACATCCGTTACTACCAATTTCAGCTTTCCAAATTTTTGGCAAACCTGCATCATTAGTTGTTAAATGCTTTGTAGTATCTTTACTATAAATAAATGTTTTATTAGTACCTCCTATATTTTCTGTAACTATATCAATTGATTCATTAAAATATTTGTAATGAGGTAAACTATTAGTGCAAACTCGTTGTTCTGAACTAAATCCATATTCATCAGCATTTGCTAAATCAACAACATACATGCCACCTATGTCTTGACTTAAACCAGGTATTTCCCCAGTAATTATATATAGTTTGTTATTGTGAATGGATATGGCTGTTGGACCTAGCATAACCATTGCCTCTTTTCCTACATTTCCTGAGTTATTTTCTTTCCAATAATCTTTCCATCCATCCCTGCAATCTAAAAATCCTTTAACTTTTCCACCTCCTCCTGCATGATCTACATTAAAATAAGTAAAAGATTTATTATTTCTTTGGCCCTCTTTTCCTTTATCATTCTTGTGCTCACCATCATTTATTGTAGTATCTATAGCAGCAATAGTAAAACCTCCTGCCCTACAATCTTTACCGCCTTGTTTACCAAAACTTTTGCGACCTCTGTGATCTGATAATGTATAAATTCTTTTAGAGGCTGCATGATATTCCATGTTTACTGAGTAAGCCAATTCTTTCCTCCCATGAATTCTCCCCGATTGCCCTGCAAATACAGTTGGGATAGAAATCCTGGTGCTGTTATCAGCATCCCAATGATAATATCCACCAACATCAATTGTAGAAACTATATGATTTCCGACACTTGCCGTTGCTACAGCACCACCAGAATCGTATTCAGCATATGCACTACTATCTACGCTTTGTAATTCAAAAGTATTTGTAGTTACGTTTGCTATTGTAAATTTTTTATTATTTACAAGAGTTTCTAAAGAAATTAAATTATTATTAGGAGGATCTGTATTTCCAACAACATGACTAATCCATACTTCATCACCATTTGAATAACCATGTGATGATGCCGTAACTACAGCAGGATTTGACTTGGTTATATTTGTTATCTTTTTTGATGGGAAAATATGTACCACTTCAGTTGGTGGTCTCATTTCAGTCGTTTTGTTTCCATTTGCTGCATTACTCATACTTTGGGACCCATCAACCATAAATAAAATGTTTGCAGGGAGTGTGCTTCCAGTCCCTGGAGGTAAAGGTTTTGCAAATAATGAATTCGTGAAAAAAATCGAGAAGATTATAAAATAAATTACTTTAAACATTTTCAAAAAATTATATCAAAAAATTGATTACATTGAATAGTTTTTGAAGAAAAAAACCCAAAATGAGTATTTTTTAAGAAAATCTTACGGACTTATAGGGATCTAAATTTAGATTAGTGTTTTCGTTTGCAATCATCTTAGAAATAATTTTGCCAGATATAGCACCAAGCGTCCATCCAAGATGATGGTGTCCAAAAGAATAGAATATATTTTTATAGTTCTTAGATGGTCCTAAAACTGGTAAAAAGTCAGGCAATGAAGGTCTAAATCCTAACCATTCATCTTTATGTTCGGGCAATCCATCTATCATATCCTTTGCATTTAAAATGAGATTTTTAATTCTAGATTTCGAAGCTGGATTTTTTAACCCACCAAATTCTACCGTTCCAACAACTCTTAAACCTTGCTCCATTGGTGTCATACCAAAACCTCTATCTGCATAAACAATAGGTCTCGAAATTAAATGATCACAACCTTTAAAATGTACATGATAACCACGCTCAGTATCTAAAGGAATATTTTCATGCAGCTTATCAGTAAGTCTTTTTGAAAAAGCGCCACAAGCTATCACTAATTTATCATAAACGAATCTTTGTGCTTCAGTTCTTATAACTGGTTTTTCATCATCAAAATCAATATTTTGGATGTTTAACTTTAAAAACTTTCCACCTTTTTCGATAAAATTTTCAAACAGTTTAAGTAAAATTTTTCTTGGGTTTCTTGCATGTCTTGCATAATCATAAAAAACTCCACCATCATAAAATGGTTTTAAATTTGGCTCTAAGTCATGAATTTCTTTAGGATTAACTAGCTGTTGTTTTACTCCTAACTCATCTCTTATTTGAATTTCAAGTTCTCTACTTTTCAAACTTTTATTAGTCCAAACATACAAAATACCTTTGCTTTCAACTAAACCCTCTAAATTAATATCATCAAATAACTCATCATACGCTGGTAAAGATTGGTCTAATATTTGATGCATATATTTAGCTGTGTGCATCATTTTTTCTTGTCTACAATTAATTAAAAATCTTAAAAACCAGGGCATCATTTTTGGAACATAGTTCCATTTCAAAGCTAAGGGTCCTCTTGAGCTTATCAGCATTTGAGGAACATCTGCTAAAATGTCGGATCTATTTAAAGATACAGATGCGTATGGTGAAAAATGTCCTGCATTCCCATATGAAGCTGCATTACCTGGTTCATCTCTGTCAAAAAGTGTAACTTTAAAACCTTTTTTTTGTAAGAATAGTGCATTACACACACCTTGGATGCCTGCACCTACAATTCCTATTTTTATATTTTTTTCTGACACAATAAAAATATAAAACTACTTTGCTATTATAATAGTAATTATTTGACGCGGGTTATTAATGTATTTAATTTATAATTTTATACAAAATTAATGCCATCACTGAATAATCTAATACAGGTTTGATTTTGTTAAAGTTATCATTTTTTTTACTCAAGATATCGTACCTTCTTCTTATCGTGTCATACAAATAATGTATGCCGATCATTACAAAAGATACTGAGAGAATGACAAATATAATATCAAACTTAAACAAACCCATAATAATTGTTCCTATAAATGTAAGTAGAGATATGTTTGAGACAAAAATACTAAATAAAAGATTTTTGTTAAAAGAAAATATTTTTTTAATAACAACAAAAAAATAGGACCAGATCAAAAGAAATTCAAAAAATATTATTTCAGTAATCATCTAAGATAATAAAGGTTGTCTTGATTTAAATAGTTCTTTTCACAATCAAATTCATCTAATGTTGTAAAGAATATTTGATTTATTTCTGCAGAATGAGAAACTTCGCATTTTCTTACCTCTGCATTAATTGTATTATCTACAACGTGCTCTAAAGGTTGTTTTCCAGTCTGCTCTTTAATAAATAAGCTAGAGCCAGAAGTAACAATTGTTCTAGATGTGCTTCCAGTTTGTGCTAATGTAATAGTTGTGCCAACTATTGAAGCTGTTGGTCCACAGCCTTGAAGTACAATTAGACAAATAAAAGCTAAATACAAATTTTTCACACACGCAAATTACGAAATTTTAATTAAATTTGTACCTGACATAGTGTTCAAATTGAGTAAATACAACCTACGAATTTAGTTAAATTCATTAAAAAAAATACTATGTGTCTATTTGCCAAGACCTATAATAGTTAGATCGTCCTCTAAAATGTTATCAGAATTAACATTGTTAAAATTTTTACCTTTGGTACTTTTAGACTCTATATCTTTTATTATTTTTGAAAGTTCCTTTTTTAAAGAAGTGTTTTGATAATTAATAATTAGGTTTTTAACACCATCAATTCCAATCTCATCACCTTTTTCATTTCTACACTCTGAAAAGCCGTCTGTAAAACAATACAACCTTCCATCTTCTAGTTTGATGGTTTCAAGTTTATACTCTTTATTGTTATCTGCTTTTTTAACACCTAGAGGCATCGATGAGGAATCGTACTCTATAAATTCTCTGCCTTTTTTAAATAACGCTGGCAGGTGTCCTGCATTTGATAATTCTACGATATCTGTTTTGGAATTATAAGATCCTACAATACTTGTTACATAAACACCTTTTGGATTAGTTTGATGAAGATCATTATTCATTTCATAATGTATTTCATTAGGTTTAAACTTATTTTTAGAATAAATTTTAAATAAAGTTATAGCTCTTGCCATCACCATTCCGGCATTTACACCTTTTCCGGAAACATCACACAACGTGAAATAAATTAAATCATTATGTGGATAAAAATCATAAAAATCACCTGATATTTCTCTTGCTGGGATATTAATCCCCTCAATTGGAAAATGATTTATAGTTCTTCTTGGCATTAATCTTTTTTGAACGTCAATTGCTAATTTAATTTCTTTAGAAACTCTGCTTTTCCAAATGTTTTTTTGTCTTTCAGACTGCTCAAGTTTGTCCATTATATTATTGTATTGACTTGCAACTACCCCTGCCTCCGTAAAAGGATCTTGCGGTGCTCTTAAACTAAAATCATCAGTTTCTTGTTGTTTGTTTAAAACTTTTAGTAAGTCATGAGTAGCAGTGGATGCGTTGTGTTCTGAGATATTAAGTCCCATATCTTCCTCAATTTTATTTACTCTCAATCTAAACAATAAATTAATCATAAAAAAAATTGTAAATGCTGAGATAAAACAAAAACCCCCAACGCTTACAATACCAATAAGTTGAATATACAATTGATCGATCATAGATCTTTCAATTCCCATTGCCTCAAAATCACCAAAGAGTGCAACAGCTATTGTTGCCCAAGTTCCTGCAAATAAATGAACGGGAACAGCGCTTACTACATCATCAACTTTTATTTTTTCTAATAATAAAATTCCAGATCCAGATACTATTCCACCTATTGCACCGATTATAATTGCCTCTGTTGGATCGACATAAGCACAAGATGCTGTGATTGAAACTAAACCGGCAATTGGGCCTGTGATCATGAACATCGGCTCAGGTTTTTTCATTACATAAATACCCATAACACTAGACAAAATTAAACCTGCAGAGGCAGCAAGAAATGTATTAATTAATATAAGTGGAATTCTAAGATCCATTGCACCATTGGCTCCGCCATTAAATCCAAACCAACCAAACCATAAGATTAGTGCTCCAAGTGCAGCTAGAGGTGTGTTACTTCCTTGAAATGTTCTTTTCCTACCGTCTTGAAATCTTCCAGTTCTATTTCCGATAATTAGCAGCACTGCAAGTGCAACCCATCCTCCAACAGAATGGACTACACTCGATCCTGCAAAATCAATAAAACCTAATTTTCCTAACCAACCTGTTTTAACGTCTGGATTTGAAAAGTTTAATGACCAAACCCAGTGGCCAACAATTGGGTAAATTATGCCTGAAGTGACAAATGTAATAATTACATATGAAAAAAATTTTAATCTTTCGGCAACTGCACCAGAAACAATTGTTGCAGCAGTTGCAACAAACATAGCCTGAAATACAAAGAATGACTGATATCCTGCAACTTTTGTAGTAAAGAAGAAAAACTTTGAGCCAAATAAACCAGAGACACTAGTTCCATACATCAAGGCAAAACCAAATGCCCAAAAAGTTGCTACTGATATTCCAAAATCTGTAACATTTTTAAGCGCAACGTTAATACTACTCTTAGCCCTTGATAAACCCGACTCTAAACACATAAAGCCAGCCTGCATCAAAAAAACTAAAATAGCACAAATGAGAAGCCAAAATGTATCTAGGTTTGCTTGAAGAACTGCTTCAAGTCTAAACTCTAGCGCTTTGTTTGCACCTTTGTTAGTTAATTCTAATTGATTTAATTGAGACTGTAACTTAAAGACCAGGGCCTGTAATTCAGCTACAGTCATAAAAATTTATTAGTCTAATATTTTAACAGCTTCACTTGCATCAGTAACTATTTTGTCAACGCTGACAACTTTAATTACTTCAAAACCAGTTCCTGCTATTGCTTCTTTGTATTGCTCATCAGATAAGTTTGATTTATCCTGAAAAGCAGATACAGCAACACCTTCAGGCCAAGATACTTTAATATCTGCATCTGGACTTGCTTTTTGTAATGCTTCGGTTACCATTTTTTGACATTTAATACAGATCATGCCATTTACTTGAGCAATTTGAGTTTGTGCTGCAAATAAATTTGTGCTTATTAATGTTAAAAATAGGCTTAAAATTATTTTTTTCATATTCTCCTTATTTTAAAACTGCTGAAATCTATATTTATTAAATTTTAAATCAAAATAAATTTATCTATCTTGATTAATTTTTTAATTTCCTAAACCTACTAAAGTTAAGTCATCACTAAGGTTTTTGTCCCCCGCGACTTTAACTACCTCAGAAGTTACATCCTTGAGTTGTTTTTTTAAATCAGTATTAAAATTATTTTCTATAATCTTAATGGAGCCCTCGACCCCTATTTCATCCCCATTTTTATCTAAACTTTCTGATAATCCATCTGTAAATACATAAAATCTTGAAGAGCTTAATTTAGTTTTTTCTAATTTATAAACACTTTTATCTTTGTGTTTAATTACGCCTAAAGGAGTTGAGCTTGAAATATACTCAGAATATTTTCCATCTTGTGTTCGAATTAATGCTGGTTGGTGTCCTGCATTTACCCATCTTATTTCTTCACTTACCAAGTCATATTCGCCTAAAATACATGTAACAAACATTCCAGCCGTTTTAGTTTGGTATAAATCATTATTCATATGAAACATCATTTCATCTGGATCGACTTTATCCTTAGACATTATTTCAAATAATGTTGAAGCTTTTGCCATTACCATGCCTGCGTGTATTCCTTTTCCAGCAACATCTGCAATAATAAAATAAATACTTTCGTTATGAGGGTAAAAACTAAAGAAATCTCCTGACACTTCGCGCGCAGGAATATTTATTCCACTCACGGGAAAATTACTTAAATTTCTTTTTGGTAAAAAGTTTTCTTGCACTTTGACAGCTAAATTTACTTCTTTGGAAATTCGCTCTCTCCATTTATTTTTTTCAGTTTCGCTAGATTCTAATTTGCTCATTAGCTTGTTGTAATATAATCCAATCACACCGCCTGCAGTAAATGGATCTTGAGGACCTCTTATTTTTAAATCTCCTGATTTTGATTGTTTATCTAATATTGCAATTAAATCATGTTCAACAGAAACAGCACCGTGTTCTGCAATATTTAATCCTAATTCTTCATGTATTGGACTTACTCTTAAGGGATAAAAATAATTTACAATTTTAAAAAAAATAAATGATGAAACAAAGGAAAAGAAACCTATAGCACTAATACCAATTAGTTGGGCTTTGATCTGTTCTATTCTTGTTAAACCTGTGCCTAAAATTTCTAAATTAGAAAAAATTCCAACAGCAAGTGTTCCCCAAACTCCTGCTGCTAAGTGCACAGGTACAGCGCCAACAACATCATCTATCTCTTTTTTATTTAATAATTCGTGAACAATAATTGCAATGATAGTTCCAATAATTCCGATTAAAATTGCTAGAAGAGAATTAACAGAATTACAAGCTGCTGTTATTGATACTAATCCTGCTAAAGGTCCAAGGACAACGTAAAAAGGATCTGGTTTTTTAAATAATATAAAAGATATAACTAAACTTGTTAACAAACCAAAAGCAGCTGCAAGAAAAGTATTAATTAAAATCAAAGGTACTGCTTCATCCATTGCACCATTACTTCCACCATTAAATCCGAACCATCCAAACCAGAGAATTAAAGTTCCAAGAACAGCCAATGGAAAGCTTGAACCTGTAAATTTACCTTTGTTTGCCTCTGAATATTTTCCAATTCTAGGACCTAAAATTAAAATACCAGATAAGGCTATCCAACCTCCAACAGAGTGAACAATTGTACTTCCAGCAAAATCCACAAAACCAAGGGCTGCTAGCCATCCTTTATTCATAGCCTCCCCTAAATAACTAGAGGACCATGCCCAATGACCTACAATTGGATAAATTATACCAGTAGCAAAAATGGTCATTATTAAATAACCAACAAATTTTAGTCGTTCAGCAACAGCACCAGATATGATAGTTGCTGCAGTTGCAACAAACATTGCCTGAAAAACAAAATAAGTTTGAAATTCTGCGATGTCAGTTGCAAAAAAGAATAAATCTGTTCCGAATAAACCGTTAAAGCTTTTACCAAACATTAAACCAAAGCCAAAAAGCCAAAAAACGACAACTGAGACGCCAAAATCTGCAGCATTTTTTAAAGCAACATTAATGCTATTCTTGTGTCTTGATAAACCACTCTCAACACACATAAACCCTGCTTGCATAATGAATACGAGAATTGCACAATCAATTACCCATAGGGTATCTATAAATGATTTTACATCACCCACGTTTATTTCCATTAATGTAGTTTAATCTCTTTTTTTCCAAATATAGAAAAAAAAATAAGGTGCTATAGCAGGTACAATACCAAACCAAAACCATTCATCCCATCTAAAGCTTTTATCAACTGCAAAGCCTTTTAGACCATTCCACCACGTTAGATATCCAATTAAGATTATCCAAGCTAAACTTAAAGTTGTAAAAATTTTTTGATTTTGAGTTAAGCTCCCACTAAATATTTTTATGATGAAGCTTTTAATATCTTGATACATTTAAAGGTAAATTAACAGTTAGTTCTTGTTATACTTTGAGTATTACCAGTTAATTTTATTTCACAGTTTCCGCCATTTTCCTTTGCCACTAAAAAATAAAATGCTCCAGCATTTGTTACTGCACAGACAGAGTATCCAAGATCAGATGAAAATAGTTCTGTGCCTCCAACAAGTTTTGTTTGCACAGTTGTAGTTGTTGCAGATGAAGGAGTGCAAGTTGTTCCTGCTGCGGATCCGTAATAAGCTGAATTGTCTGAATAGTATTCTGTTTGACCAAGTGATAATTGCATTAGTCCATTTTCAACTGCTTTTTTTTTTGAGGAACTTACGTAGCCAGAGTATCCAATTATTCCTATGGCTGATACAATACCAAGTATGGCTACAACTACTAGGAGCTCTATAAGAGAAAATCCTCTACTCCTAGTAGTCATAAATATTTTTTTACTCAACCATTGTTTGGCTTTTCATAGTGTCTGCAGCCGCATCTGAAAAACAAGTTTGGACAATTAGAGTTTTTCCATCGTCATAAACATAAGTATGGCCTTTTGTAGTATCACCACATGCTTTATCTGTTGATGCACCTTGTTTAACCGCTAAAGCATCTCCAGTTTTAGGTACCTTTCCGTATGGATTTTTAAAGTCGTTTAAAGCAGCAATTAGAGCTGCATCAACTTTTCCTGCAGTCCCTACATCAGCACAATCTAATTTTTCCGTGCCTGTCGAATCTTTCATAGCACTACCTTCACCACCATTGATGTTGCATTTTTTCATTTCAGCAGCGGCAAATTTTAAAACTGCAGCATGATTAGATTTAGCAGCAGATTTTTTTGCTCCAGATGTATATCCAGAATAAGCAACTACACCTACAGCGGCAAGAATACCGATAATAGCTACAACGACTAATAGCTCAATAAGTGTGAAACCTTTTTGTTTTTTCTTCATCTTAAGATTCCTTTTTTTATTAATTAATAATTTTTATTAGTGCATAATTTTAGATTTCTCACAAACTTTCAAGTGTTAATAATGGGTCAATTTTGTAAGGAAATGGTTGATTTTAACATAAAATTAATAAATATTCGTGATATAAGCTTCTCATGTCTTATAAAATTACAGAAGAAGGAAATGTAGCTACAGTTCACCTAGACGGTGAAATTGATATGGATGTGACCGAAAAAGCTAAAGAGCAAATAATGCCATTAATAGAAGCTGGCAAAGAGGTTCACTTAAATCTTAAAGATGTTCAATACATGGACTCTTCTGGGATATCTGTTCTCATTGAAAGTCATCAGAAAGCCGCTGAACTTGGAAATAAGGTTATACTTAAAGAAATTAGTAAGTCAGTTCTTAAAGTAATCATGATGGCAAAATTAGAGCAAATATTAATTATTGAGTAATGACATTTGAAGAACATAAAGAATTTCCAGTTGAGTCATCCAGTCTTAAACAAATAAGAAATTTTGCAAGAGAAGTTTTAGCGAAAGATAATATGTTCGATGCAACAAAAGACGATGTTGTATTAGCATTAGCAGAAGCTGCACAAAATGTCGTTAAGCATGCATATAACGGTAAGCCAACAGGAGATACTATGCGTGTAGAAATAAGTTTTAAAGATAACCAATTAATAATTGAAATTTATGATAAAGGAAAACCTGTGATACCTGAAAATATCAAACCTAGAAAAATAGACGATATTAAACCAGGTGGACTTGGAACTTTTTTTATTGGTCAAATTATGGATGAAGTAATTTTTAAAACGTCAAGAAATGATTGGGTTAATCACTTAATTCTAACAAAAAATTATTAATTTATTACTGACCGATAATTGAACCAACATTAAATATTGGTGAGTACATCGCAATCATTAATCCACCAATCATTGTTCCCATAAAAACGATCATGATTGGTTCAATTAAACTTGACATGTTATCTACTGCCGTATCAAATTCTTCTTCATAATAATTAGAGACTGAAGTAAACATTTCATCTAAATTTCCAGTCTGTTCACCAACCGAAATTAGCTGACTAAATGTTGGTGGAAATGTTGGTTCTTTTAAAAATAATTTAGTTAGTGTATCACCTGAGAAAACTCCCTTTTTAACATTTTCGAGAGCCAAAGTTACAACATCAT
This sequence comes from uncultured Pelagibacteraceae bacterium, assembly GCA_902634935.1. Lineage (GTDB taxonomy): Bacteria > Pseudomonadota > Alphaproteobacteria > Pelagibacterales > Pelagibacteraceae > Pelagibacter. The sequence goes on along the minus strand of CACPMF010000013.1, from coordinate 6,015 downwards.
TGTTACTTACTTGTTTAGCAATTTCTATGCTCTCAAGTAAATTAACTCCTGCAGCACTTAAATTACCCATTATTAATGAAATTCTAGCAATTAAAGATTTTAAGATCATGTCCCCAAATACTGGCATTTTTAAAACACGCTGATGCCACTTGTATCTAATTGCAGGAATTTTTGTGGTTAAATATTTAAAGGCAATAAAAGCAATAATTAATACTATTGCTAATGTTAAGCCACCAGATCCCCTCATGAAATTGCTTGCATTCATTATAACTGCAGTTGGGGTTGGTAATGCAACTCCCATACCTTCATACATTTCTGCAAATATTGGAACAACTTTTATTAACATAAAAACCATTACTGTGATTGCTACTACAAACATAACAACAGGGTAAGTTAATGCACTCTTAATTTTTTTCTTAACTTTTTCTCTTTTTTCTAAACTATCGACAAGCTTTAATAAAAAAACATCTAATTTACCACTAGCTTCGCCAGCCTTAATTAAGTTTATATAAATGTTGTCGAAAATTTTTGGATATTTTTCAAAACATTTGGATAGAGTAAGACCTCCTTCAAGATTTTTTCTGATATCTTCGATAATTATTTTTAATTCGGGGTGCTCTAATTGATCCCTTAACATTGTTAAAACGTTCAGAATAGGAAGACCGGCTTTAACCATTGTGGCAAACTGTTTTGAAAAAATTACAACATCTTCAGGTTTAATCTTCTTTTTAAATAAACTTATTCCACCACCACTACTTTTTTTCTTTTCTGCAGCTTTTTTTTTAGTTTTTACTAAATTTGTGATTATTATTTTCTGCTCTTTTAGCTTAAAAGATGCCTCTTCTTGACTTAAAGCCTCAACTGTACCTTCGACATATTTTCCAGCAGATATACCTTTATAAGTATAAGTTTCAGCTGACATTTAATTAATCCATGCTGAGAACTCTATCAAACTCTCTGAAGTTTAGGTCCCCACTTATAATCATTTCTCTACCCATGTCAGACATGGTTCTAAATCCTTCTTTTTTGGCAATTTCTTTTAACTCTGGAGTAGTTGCTTTTCTTAATATTGCTTCTTTAACTGGTTTTGTAACATTCAATACTTCGTAAATACCCATTCTACCTTTGTAACCAGTATCTTTACATTTAGGACATCCTTTTCCTCTAAATGCTTTTGCTCTCGATGCTTGCTCTGCTGTAAATCCTATTTCCTCTAAAACTTTCGGTGTTACATCTGGATCTGGTTCTCTACACTCAGTACAAGTTTTTCGAGCCAATCTTTGTGCAAGAACTAATGAACAAGCAGCTGAAATTAAATAATCAGGCGTTCCCATATTTTGTAATCTGGTAATAGAACTGGGTGCATCATTTGTATGCAGTGTACTAAATACTAAGTGACCCGTTAATGCAGCTTTCAATCCAATATCTACTGTTTCTTTATCCCGCATCTCTCCAACTAGAATTATCTCTGGGTCTTGTCTTAAAAAAGATCTAAGCGCTCTATTAAAGTCATAACCAATATCATCTTTAATTTGAACTTGTCCTACACCATCTAATTCATATTCAACTGGATCTTCTGCTGTTAAAATATTTAAGTGAGGTTTGGATACCTCTTTTAAAATACTATAAAGAGTTGTAGTTTTTCCTGAACCTGTTGGACCAGTAACTAAAATTAATCCTTGAGTACCATGAATTGCCTTTCTTAAATTTTTTAAATCGTTTTCTTCAAAATTTAATTGTTCTAAACTTATGTCACCAGCATCTTTGTTTAGAATCCTCATTACAATTCTCTCATTTGTTGCCGTCGGCAATATTGATAGACGAAGGTCTACTACTTTTCCATCTATCTTAAATGGAATGGCCCCATCTTGTGGTAATCTTCTTTCTGCAATATCTAATTTACCCATTATCTTAAATCTGGTTACAACAGCTCCGTAATTTGAGTGCAAGAATTTTGAAAAATGCTCTTGTTCTTGTAGCATTCCATCCAATCTATATCTTACTCTTGCGCTAAATCTGTAAGGTTCAATGTGTATATCCGATACACCAGATTTAATTGCCTCTGCAACAACTGCTGTTGAAAATTTTATTACTTCAGACTCGTTTTCTAAAGCCTCAATATCTTCTTCTGGTTTTTCGTCTAATACTTCTGCATTTTCATCGACTTCATAATCAAAGGTTTGTATTTTTTCTTTGTTAGCTTTTTGAATAGCTTCAATTGTAGTCTCACCTTCTTTCAAAAGTTTTTGAATAAAATCTGAAATTTGAGTAACTTTAGCTGCATGTAGTTCAATATCTTTTTTTGTTATTGTTTTTAAATTTCTCATTAAACTTAATTTTGAACTATCAGAAATTGCAATATGAAGAGTTTTTCCTTCGATTTTAAAAGGAGCAATAAAATTCATTCTCACATAATTTGATGGAAGTACTGATTTAATATCATCAGCAATAGGCATTGTTGTTAGATCTACAACTTGTAGAGACTGTTCTTTAACTAATAAATCTAATATTTTATCTTCATCTGTTAATTTCAACTCAAATACAGCATCTAGTTGAGATTTTTCACCCTCGGAAGAGGCTTTTTTAATATCAATTAAATCTTTTCCAGAAATAATATCTTGATCAATTAAAATATTGATTAAATTAATTTCGGACTCTCTACTTATATCAATCATAATACTCTTGGTGCAATAAACACTAATAATTCATCTAAGTTATCAGAATTTGATTTACCTTTAAAGAGATTACCTATCACAGGAACATTACCAAGACCTGGGGTTTGACTTTTTTGATTAACAATTACGTTCTTTTTAATTCCTCCAATAACTACTATATCACCATCTGCGACTAATAATTTAGTCACTATCTCCATTTTATTGATTGGTGGTTCATCAGATTCTGCAGATCTATTTGGGGTATCATTGTTGACTTTAATATTAAGTAGTACATTTCCGTCTCCAATTATGCTTGGAGTAACCTCAAGTTTTAATGCTGCTTCTTTAAATGATGTAGTTGTTGTACCATCAGCTGTTGTTTGGTATGGAATTTCCTCACCTTGAGTTACAGTTGCTGACTGATTATCCAATGTGAAAACTTTTGGATTTGATATAGTCTTACCTAATCCTAAACTTTCTAGAGCAGTTATTTCTGCTTTTAGAACTCCTGTTCCAGTTCTTCTTAAAATTCCTATACCACTTGATGCACCAGTGGCTGCAAAGTTTGTTATACTATCTGTCGCTGAGCCTAGTTCTGCAACTCCGTCTGCACTAAAATCAGTTCCATCAGCACTTCCTGAACTCGGACCAGCTATACCTCCAATGTTTTCTCCCCTTCTTAAATAGTAACCACCTAATCTTGTACCTAATGCTCTTTCAAAATCTGAGTTAGCCTCAACAATAAAGGCTTCAATTAAAACTTGTTTAGTTCTAACATCGATTTCTTTAATTAGTTTGTCCACAACATCAAGATCTTTTTCTTTACCTCTTACAATAATTGATCTTGTTGTGACCTCCTCAGTAACTTGAATTGGTACAAATGCAGACTCTCCTGAACGTTGTGTAAATAACTCCTCCAATGTAGCTTTAGCTTGGTCTGGAGTAATATAATAAAGTCTAAATATTTCAGATATAATTGGCTCAACACTATCCTCCAACTCAACTTTTCTTTTTACTGCAGACGCTCTGTCAGATTTATAATTTTCTTGTGATGTTAACACCTCAGGTGAATGAATTCTTATTAAGTTTGAACTTACATCAATGTCTGATGCATAATTTTTCATGTCTAATAATGCTTGAAAAGCTTTGTCCCAAGGAACATCAATTAATTCTGCTGAGATTGCACCAGCAACTTCATCTCCAACTAGTACATTAATTTCTCCAATTTTACCCATCAAATACATGGTTTCTTTAAAATCAAGATTTTTAAATTTAAAAGTAATTCTTTGTTTAAGAAGTGGATATGTATCTGGTATCAAAAGATAGTTTCTTTGAGCCTCAGATGAAATTTTTTTTCTTTTGCCGTAAACTTTATCTCCTGATGATGGTTTTGGTCCAAGCTCTAAAGTTTTTTGTATTTCCGCTGCACCATCTTTTTTTATATTCTCTTTAATTAATGGAGTGTTATGTTTGAAGGGCTTATTTGCACTTTTCATTTGTTGACAGCCTACTAATACAACTGAAAAGAGAAATAATAATATTAGTCTATTAAATTTCCTAATATTCATCTGCCTCCCTAATAACATTGTTAAAATCAATGATCACAAATTTCTTGTCTTCTTTTTCAAATATTGCTTCGTTTAATCTAAGATCTATAAGTTTTATTTTTCCTAAAAATTGTCCAAGCGTAATTGTCATTACTTCACCACCAGAATTTGCTAATGAAATGTAACTATTATCCTTACCTGATATAAGTCCAACAAGTTTAAAATTATACAAACTCATTTCGTCCTCTTCTTCTTCAGATGGCATTTGAGAATTTAAAGCACCACCTGTACCTTCATTACCCGCAAAAGGATCATTCAAAGGAACTTCCTCATCTTCAGATATTTCTTGCGCAATTTCATTTTGGCCGTGATTATCTGCAAAACTATTTGATGAAAAAATAAAAAATAATAAAATCAGAAAAAGTTTAAAAAAATTCATTTGGCAAACCTACAATTGTTAGTTCTCCACTTGCAACGACTGCTCCGTTAGGATCGTTTTGTACAACATTTATGAGCTCTTTGTCAAAGTTTAGCATTTTTTTTGACCTAGATACTGCTCTTTTAAATTTAATATAGTTTAAAAAGTTACCCTTAATCTCATAATCTACAGGTATTTTGTAATAAGACACCATGCTTTGATCAAGTAGTTCCTGAGCCTGGGCAGCTACCCCTGATTTTAATACTGGTTGTGGTTTTTGCTTTTGTATTTTTGAAATTACTAATCCATAAGCTCCAGCGTACCTACTTAAACTGTCGTATAAACCCTCCACTTCAGCTTTAGAGTGAAATAGTGTTGAATTTTTTTCAACAATAGGTTCCATTTTTTTTATTCTATTTTTTATTGTTATAATGTCATTTTCAAATTGCTGAATTTCCATTTGCTTATTTATTTGATCATCCAAAGTTGCTTTTTTTTCATTTACCATTGGCCTTAAAATTGCAAAATAAATTATTAGGAAAAGAATGATAGCTCCAATTCCAATTCCAAATTTAATTAAAGTTTTCTTATCGAAAGCTGCAAACTTTTCTTTTAAATCTTCAACAGTTATATTTTTCAAATCCATTAGACTTTCTCCAATATACAATTAATTAAAAAGCCTTTCATTGCATTATTTGTGTTACCAGAGGCTGTTGATAAATCCATGCTTGCAAGAGATGCCTGTGAAATTAATTTTTTATTATTTAAATTACTAATTAATTTTAAAATATCCTGGTCACTCGCAGCAAGCCCTTGAATAAGAATTTGGTTAGTTCCATTAAAATCAATTTTTGTAAATCTTACTCTTTTTGGAACTGCTGATGCAACCTGAGCCAATACTCTAAAACTTATTTTTTTGTTTGACTTAATTGATTTACTTAACTCCAATGATTTATTTAATTTACTGAGTTCTTTACTTATCTTCGCTAACTGATCACCTCTTTCTTGGTGAGTTTGAACTATCTGAGAGTAATTGCTAATTTTACTATTTAATGAATTTATTTGCCAGAATGATAAAGCAAAAAGAATAACATAAACTACTGACACTGTCCCTAATATTCCTTTAAATGCAAAATTTGAAAATGCTTTTGCCCTTTTTTGTTTTATCATCGAGTCTCTGTTTGGAAGTAGATTTATATTTTTAACAGCTGTTACAAATTTAAAATACCCAAATACATCAAGCTTTCTAAATGCAAGACCCATCACTGTAGAAAGATAAGATCGATTTTCTAATTTAACACTTTCTTCAATTTGAGCAGGAATTTTTATTCCATCTAGTGGATCAAATAAATTAAAACCTGTATTAACTAAATTTTTTCTAAAACTTGCAAGATAG
>CACPMF010000012.1 GCA_902634935.1 uncultured Pelagibacteraceae bacterium | reverse complement strand
AAGCAAAACGTAATGAAAAACCTCAAGGTAAAACTGTTCCTTACGAAAAAGCTTGGAACTAGTTTTATTTTGAAAATACTTTCAAATTTAAAAAGAAGGACGTCTTATATGACGTCCTTCTTTCGTTAAAATTCAAAATAAAATTATGAGTTTAGAATTAACAAATGTTGAAAAAAAAATTGGTCAAGAAACTCATATTTATGAAACTAATTTAAAATTAGAAAAAAATACTATCAACGTACTTCTTGGATCAACCTTAGCAGGCAAAACTACGCTCATGCAAATTATGGCTGGATTAGATAAGCCAACAAATGGAGAAATTTGGTTCAACGAAAAAAATGTAACTGGTGTAAAAGTTCAAAAAAGAAATGTCTCGATGGTTTATCAACAGTTCATTAATTATCCGAACTTTAACGTTTATGATAATATTGCATCCCCATTAAAAATTACGGGGGTTGACAGCAATGAAATTAAAAACAGAGTTGGGAAAGTTGCCGAATTACTAAAACTTTCTCCAATGTTAAATAAAAGACCAAATGAACTTTCAGGAGGTCAACAGCAAAGAACAGCACTTGCCAGAGCTTTGGTAAAAGATTCTGATTTAATTCTATTAGATGAACCTCTAGCAAATTTAGATTTTAAATTGAGAGAAGAATTAAGAGAAGAGTTACCAAAACTATTTGAAGATAGGGATTGTATAGTTGTATATGCAACAACAGAACCTTCTGATGCATTACTAATTGGAGGTTACACTGCAACTTTACTTGAGGGAAAAATTGTTCAGCATGGAAAAACTTTAGAAGTTTATAATAAACCGAATAGCTTACAATCAGCTCAAGTATTTAGTGATCCACCAATGAATATTGCTAAAATTAAAAAAGAAGGGGATGTTTGCTCGTTAATTTCTGATGATGTGAGTTGGAAGATAAATTCAAAACTTAAAGATGGTGAATACAAAGTTGGGATAAGACCACACAATATCACCACATACAAAGAAGGCTCAAACTCATTAGAAATATCTGGAAAAGTCTTAATCTCAGAGCTTAGTGGCTCTGAAAGTTTAATTCACTTTACTAATGGAGATTTAAATTGGGTATCCTTATCAAATGGAATTCATCAAAAAAATGTTGGTGAGCAAACTAAATTATTCATGAATTCAGACGAGTTTTTATATTTTGATGAATCTAACAAATTGGTAAACAATGTCTAAGATTTCACTAAAAAATTTAAGCCACAGTTATTTAAATTCTCAAGTTAATAAAGAGGATTGGGCACTTCGTAATGTTAATATTGATTGGAACGACGGTGGAGCTTATGCCCTTTTGGGTCCTTCGGGTTGTGGAAAAACAACTTTGTTAAACATAATTTCAGGATTACTTAATCCAACAGAAGGTCAAATATTGTTTAATGATGAGGATGTTACAAATAAAAATCCAGTTGAAAGAAATATTGCTCAAATTTTCCAATTTCCAGTTATCTACGACACGATGACTGTTTTTGATAATCTTGCATTCCCATTGAAAAATAGAGGTATATCCGAACAAGAAATTAAAAATAAAGTAGAGGAAATTGCAGAGATGCTTGAACTTACCTCAACACTTCATAACAGAGCATCTGGTTTAACAGCTGATGGTAAACAAAAAATTTCTCTTGGAAGAGGTCTTGTGAGATCAGATGTGAATGTAATTATGTTTGATGAACCTTTAACAGTGATTGATCCACATTTAAAATGGATCTTAAGATCTAAATTAAAAGAACTTCATCAAAAGATTAATCGTACAATGATTTATGTTACACATGATCAAACAGAGGCACTTACATTTGCTGATCAGGTTGTAGTAATGCATGAGGCAGAAATCGTTCAAATTGGAACACCAGTAGAATTATTTGAGAAACCTCGACATACTTTTGTAGGTCATTTTATAGGATCCCCAGGCATGAATATTTTGCCATGTAAAATAGACAATGGTGCAATCTCTATAAATGGAAATATGATTGAAACCAAAATAGATACCAAAGATAAAAGTTTTTCTAAAACTGAAGTTGGAATTAGACCAGAATTTATTGAATTTAATGAAAGTGGTTTGCCTGTTAAGATATTAAAGGTGAGTAACACAGGAAGATATAAGATAATTGATACTGAAAGTGAAAGTGGAAAAATAAAAGTAATTGCAAAAAGTTCAACTAATATTCCAACTGGATCTGCATTTTTAAACTTTAAAAAAGACTATACATATGTCTACGGAGATAACTGGATAATTGAATAATGAATAAAACAGTAAATCAAAAAGCTTGGCTATTCGTAATACCAGTTTTTGTATTAGTTGCTTTTAACGCAATCATTCCATTAATGACAGTTGTCAATTATGCTTTTCAAGAGACATTTGGCAATAATGTATTTATGTGGGAGGGAACTAGATGGTTTAAACAAATACTTCTCTCAGATAGGTTTCATGCCGCCTTAGGAAGACAAATTTTATTTACGCTCATAATACTATTTATACAAATTCCACTTGGAATTTTCATTGCATTAACAATGCCAAAGGAAGGAATTGGAGTATCTGTTTGTTTAGTATTAATGTCTATGCCACTTTTAATACCTTGGAATGTAGTAGGTGCAATGTGGAATATTTTTGCATTACCTGACATTGGTTTCTTAGGGCACTCACTAAATGCATTAGGCTTTGATTACAATTTCACACAACAAAGTGGAGATGCATGGTTTACAACTGTATTGATGGATGTTTGGCACTGGACCTCACTTGTAGTTTTATTGTCATATGCGGGTCTAAGATCAATTCAACCTGCATATTATCAAGCAGCAGAAATTGATGGCGCAAGTAGATGGTCAGTATTTAGACATATTGAATTACCTAAAATGAAAAAAGTTTTAACAATTGCAATACTTTTAAGATTCATGGATAGTTTTATGATTTATACTGAACCATTTGTACTCACTGGAGGTGGTCCAGGAAATGCTACAGCATTTTTGTCAATTGATTTAGTTAAAATGGCGCTTGGTCAATTTGATTTAGGTCCAGCTGCAGCTATGTCTTTAATTTATTTCTTTATAGTTCTTACTGTTTGTTGGGTATTTTATAATTTAATGATGAAAAATGAGGGTCAATCGTGAAAAAATATAAATGGATAGTTCCAACGATATACATAATTTTTTTAATGCTACCAATATATTGGTTATTAAATATGTCCTTTAAGACAACAACAGAAATTATAAATACTTATACTCTTTGGCCGAATGAATTTACATTGGAGAATTATAAAAAAATATTTACAGATAGCACTTGGTACACTGGATATTTAAATTCAATTTATTATGTGGTCTTAAATACAATAATATCAGTGGCCGCAGCGCTGCCTGCTGCTTATGCATTTTCAAGATATAAATTTTTAGGTGATAAACATTTATTTTTCTGGTTGCTTACAAATAGAATGGCACCACCAGCAGTTTTTGCATTACCTTTCTTCCAATTTTATTCATCAGTGAATTTATTTGACACACATGTAGCTGTTGCCTTATCTCACTGCTTATTTAACATTCCTCTTGCAGTATGGATATTAGAGGGATTTATGTCAGCCGTTCCAAAGGAATTAGATGAAACTGCATACGTTGATGGTTATTCCTTTTGGAAATTTTTCTTTAAAATTTTTATACCAACAATTACTGCAGGTATTGGAATTACAATGTTTTTCTGTTTTATGTTTTCATGGGTTGAGCTTTTACTTGCAAAAACATTGACAGCAGTAGCCGCAAAACCTATTGCTGCTACGATGACACGAACAGCTAGTACATCAGGTTATGAACTTGGATTATTGGCAGCTGCCGGGAGTTTAACAATAGTTCCTGGAGCAATAGTAATTTACTTTGTTAGAAATTATATTGCTAAAGGATTTGCATTAGGAAGAGTATGATTTTTACTAAGTTATATGCAGCTAATTCTTGGGACTCTGTTGCAAAAACTCAAGAAAAAGGTTTTTTTGATTTTGAATTTATAACATGGATGGCTTGGACGTGGCAGACAGCAGCTTTTTTTGTTTTTATTGCTTGTTGTTTGATAGGCATGACTCTTTGGGAGAAAAAAAAACCTGGTGGTAGTCCAAGAAAAGGTATTTTAGGTCTCGATACTACAAGAGGAGATAGGTTATTTTTATCTCTTTTAAGTGCAGCTTATATTCATCTTGGCTGGCTTGGTTTAATAGGACCAATGTTATGGGTAGCAACAATATTTTCATTCATATTTGCTATTTTTGTATTCAGGTACGTATAAAATTTTTATGAAGAAAATTGTTATTATTGGTGCCGGCGCTATGGGATCTGCCTTTACAGTTCCTTGTGCTGATAATAGGAATGAAGTTATTTTAGTTGGTTCTTTTTTAGAAGATGATGTTATTGAGCATATAAATAACAACAATAATATACATCCAATTTTAAACTATCAGTTACCAAAAGATATCAAGGTTATAAAATTTTCTGAGTTTAATGATACAATTAAAGAAAATATAGATTTAGTTGTTGTAGGTGTAAGCTCCAAGGGTATTGAATGGGTTGGTGAGGAATTATCAAAATTTTATAATGAAAAAACAAATATCTTACTACTTACAAAAGGACTAGCTGTAATTGAAAATCAGTTCGAAACATTAGCAGATAAATTAGAAAAAATTTTAAAGTTAAAAGGCGCTTCTAATCCAAAGATATCAGCTGTAGGAGGTCCTTGTCTTGCAAGTGGCTTAGCTAATAGAATTAAAAGTAGCGTAGTATTAGCGAGTAAAAATATTGAAATAGTTAAAGAAATAGGAAAAATAATATCAACAAGTTACTATTCAACAGAATTCACAGAAGATCTTATTGGAGTAGAAGTATGTGCTGCTACAAAAAATATATACTCAATGCTAATTGGTGCATCAGAAGGTTTAAGTGGTAACAATATAGATGGTGAAATTAAAAAAAAATATTATCTAAATACAGCCGCCTCTTTAATTTACAAATCACTGTCAGAAATGAAAAAATTGACAAAAAAATTAAAAGGCAAAGATGAAACAGTTTTTGGACTAGCTGGATTAGGTGATTTACATGTAAGTGCTGCTGGAGGAAGAAATAGCATGATGGGAAATTATCTTGGTAAAGGATTGCTTTATAATGATGCTAAAGAAAAATACATGAAAGAAATAACAGTTGAGGGTGCAGACTTGGCTTTTGAAATTGGTCCAAAAATACTTAAAGAATTTGATAAAAAAGATTTTCCATTGCTTTTTTGTATGCTTGAAGCAATTTGTAATAACAAAAAATTAATAATTGATTGGTAATTAAGTTTTTAAAGTGAAAAAAATATTAATAGTAGAGGGTAATCTAAGAGAGGAAAATCAGAGTTTTACTGATGGTGGTATTAAAACACATACAGAAAGCTTAAAGGACAGTATTAGCTACTTTACAAAAGATATAGAAATAGATGTTGTTAATCCTTCTTCAGATTCAAATGTATCTGATGTTGTAAAAAATTTAAATAAATATGATGGAATGATATGGGGAGGCAGTAGTCTAAACATTTATAATGATACACCCGAAATTAGAAGACAACTTGATTTTATGAAAAAATGTCAGAGTAATATTAAAAATATTTTAGCTATTTGTTGGGGTATGCAAGTTGCTGTAACAGTTGCCGGAGGTGAAGTTAAAAGATGTCAAAAGGGGGCTCATAGAGGAATAGCTCATGATATTGAGATTAATGAAGAAGGCTTGAAACATAAAATCTATAAAAATAAAAACAAAATATTTAATACACCAGCATTCAACTTTGATGAGGTTGTAACTTTGCCTGCAAATTCAACATTGTTAGCTTCAAACTCAATTAATAAAGTAATGGGCGTATCTTTTAAAGCAGGTATAAGTAATGTTTGGGGAATTCAATATCACCCTGAAATTTCATACGAAAAAATGATTAGCTTAATACATTTCAGAACAGAAAGACTTCTTAATAATAAAGCTTTTGAAGATCAAAATGAGATTGATAATCATGTAAAAATAATTGAAGACGAAATTAAAATTTCCAAGCTAGACGCTAGAATGAGAGAGTTAGAAAATTGGTTAAAGTTAATCAATTTAGAACTAAATATTTAATTTGCTAAGATTAAAATAGTCCTTCAATCTCACCTTCATCATTTAGTTTTATCGAATCTGCAGCTGGTACTCTTGGTAATCCAGGCATTGTCATTATTTCTCCACATACAACAACAACGAATTCTGCCCCTGATGACAAACGAACTTCTCGAACTGGCAGAACATGGCCAGTAGGAGCGCCTTTTAAATTAGGGTCTGTTGAAAAACTATATTGAGTTTTAGCGATGCACACAGGAAGATTACCATAACCTTTTTCTTCAAATTCTTTTAATTGCTGCCTTACTTTTGTATCAGCAACTACCTCACTTGCGTGATAAATTTCTTGTGCAATTTTCTCAATTTTTTTGAATAATGATAATTTATCTTCGTATAAATATTTAAATGTATCTTGGTCATCTTTACAAATATTTACTACATTATTCGCAAGTTCTTTTGTTCCTTCACTTCCATTGCTCCAGTGCGTACATTTAGATGCTTTTACACCTTGAGTTTTACAAAAATCTAATAATGTTTTCATTTCTTTTTCTGTATCTGTAATAAAATGATTAACTGCTATTGTGACTGGTAGACCAAATTTTCTTGTATTATTTATATGTCTTTCGAGGTTAACTAATCCTTTTTTTAATGCTTTAACATTTTCATTTTTTAATTCATCTTTTGTTGCACCACCATGCATTTTAAGAGCTCTAATTGTTGCAACAATGACTACACAATCAGGTTTAATACCAGATTTTCTACACTTTATATTTAAAAACTTTTCTGCTCCAAGATCTGCACCAAATCCAGCTTCAGTAACAACATAGTCTGCTAATTTTAGACCAGCCTTCGTAGCTATCACAGAGTTACATCCATGAGCAATATTTGCAAAGGGACCACCATGGATTATAGCTGGATTATTTTCTAAAGTTTGAGTTACATTTGGTCTGATTGCCTCTTTCAATAACACAGTCATCGGACCATGTGCGTTTAAATCCTTAGCATATATGGGTGTTTTATCTCTTGTGTACCCAATCGTTATATTAGAAATTCTTTTCTCTAAATCTTTTAAATCTGTTGCTAAACAGAAAATTGCCATCAGTTCTGAAGCTACGGTGATATCAAAACTATCTTGACGAGGATAACCATTAGCTACACCCCCAAGATCAACAATGATTGATCTTAAAGATCTGTCATTCATGTCCATGATTCTTCTCCAAGAAACTCTTCTCACATCTATATTTAATTTATTTCCCCAATAAATATGGTTATCAATAAGAGCTGATAATAAATTATGAGCTGAGGTAATTGCATGAAAATCACCAGTAAAATGTAAATTAATTTGTTCCATTGGCACAACTTGAGCATATCCTCCACCAGCTGCACCGCCTTTTAATCCAAAGGAAGGACCAAGACTTGGTTCCCTCAGACATACAATTGATTTTTTTCCAATTTTATTCAATCCATCACTTAAACCTACAGAAGTTGTCGTTTTACCCTCACCAGCAGGAGTGGGAGTTATCGCAGTTACTAAAATTAATTTTCCATTTTTTTTATCTTTTAGCTGATCTAGATACCCCAAATTTATTTTTGCGATATGTCTTCCCATTGGACTGAAAGCATTTGGTTCATCAGGTACATTTATTTTAGCTAAAATTTCATCTATGGGTTTCATTTTAGCTTCCCTGGCTATTTGGATATCAGATTTTGACATAAGAATATTTTTGTTGGTTAGTTAAACGTGGAGAATTCTTATCCTTTTTTGTAAGGTTTTTAAACTTCTAATTTGTTTGGTTTTTAAACTTCTAAAAAATATATATATAAAAAATAAGAAAAATATGTATTTCTTACTGTAAAATCCAAACATGCAAAAATATTCTGTTTTTAGTTTGATTAAAAATGCATTCACAGATCATCAAAACTGGGAAGTTGCTTGGAAGGATCCAACACCAAAAAGTGAATATGATATAGTCATCATTGGTGGTGGAGGCCATGGTCTCGCAACTGCATATTATCTTGCAAAAGAGCATAACATTACGAACGTTGCAGTCATTGAAAAAGGTTGGATAGGTGGAGGAAATGTTGGTCGAAATACTACAATTATCAGATCAAACTTTATGTATGATGCTAATGCAAGATTTAATGAATTTGGTATGGACTTATGGAGAAATCTTAGCCAGGAACTAAATTTTAATGTGATGTTTTCTCCAAGAGGAATAATTAATTTAGCTCACTCTGATGCACAAATGAATGCTTATGCAAGAAGAGGAAATTCCATGAGATTAAATGGCATTGATGCAAAACTTTTAAACAGGGATGAAGTTAAAAAACTAATTCCAATGGCAGATTTTTCTGATGATGTAAGGTTTCCTATTTTTGGTGGCTTAATGCAACCAAGTGCTGGTACAGCAAGACACGACGGTGTTGCTTGGGGATACGCAAGACAAGCAGATAGTATGGGAGTTGATATTATACAACATTGCGAAGTAGAGGGATTTGATGTTGAAGGTGGAAAAATCAAAGGTGTAAGAACATCCAAAGGAAACATTAAAGCAAAAAAAGTTGGATTGTGTGTGGCAGGTAGCACAAATATTCTTGCAGAGAAATTAAATATGACATTACCAATTGAAACTCATTTATTACAAGCATGTGTTTCTGAACCAGTTAAACCTGTGTTAGATGGAGTTGTTACATTTGGAGCTGGACATTTCTACATAAGTCAATCTGATAAAGGCGAAATGGTTATGGGAGGAGATCTTGATGGTTACAATAGTTATGCTCAAAGAGGTAATCTGCCAACTATTCAGCATGTTTTAACTGGTGGGTTAGCGTTATTTCCTTTCTTAAGTAGACTTAAAATGCTTAGAACATGGGGTGGTATAATGGATATGTCTATGGATGGTTCACCAATAATAGACAAAACACATATTGAAGGATTATATTTAAATTGCGGATGGTGTTATGGTGGTTTTAAATCAACTCCTGTTTCAGGATGGACTTTTGCCCATACTATTGCCCAAGACAGACTTCATGAATTAAATGCTGATCTTACATTGAATAGATTTTCAAATGGATATCTTTTAGACGAAAAAGGCTTAGGCACTAAAACTTGGATCTCATAATTTATGCTACACATTAATTGTCCATTCTGTGGATTAAGAGCGCAAAAAGAGTTTGCTTACGGTGGAGATGCAACAGTTAAGAGACCAGAAATTAACAAAGAAGTTTCAAAAGAGGAATGGGATAATTTTGTTTATATGAGAAAAAGTCCAAGAGGAAAACACATTGAACTTTGGCATCATATCTCGGGATGTAGGCAATGGTTTAAAGTTCAAAGAGATACTGCAACGCATGAAATATTTAAAACAGCTAAAATGAGTGAAGAAATAGTATGAGACAATCACACAGATTAAATAATATTGGGCTTATAAATAGAGATAAAGTAATTACATTTAACTTTAATGGAAAATCATATCAAGGTTATGAGGGAGACACTCTAGCATCGGCATTACTCGCAAATGGAGTTCACTTAGTAGGGAGAAGTTTTAAATATCATAGACCAAGAGGTTTTATTGGAGCAGGTGTTGATGAACCAAATGCCAAACTTCAAGTTACAATCAATGGCCATTCAGAACCAAACATAAATGCAACCGAAATAGAATTAGTTGACGGATTGTCAGCAACTAGCCAAAATTGTTGGCCATCAGTTGAATTTGACATTGGAGCGATAAACAATTTTCTTAAAAGATTTTTCCCAGCGGGGTTTTATTATAAAACATTTATGTGGCCAAAAAGTTTTTGGTATAAAGTTTATGAACCATTTATTCGTAAAGCAGCTGGATTAGGTGTTGCTTCTTTAGAAAAAGATAAAGAACGATATGAACATAAATTTGAATATTGTGATCTATTAGTAACTGGCTCAGGACCGTCAGGGTTAGCAAGTGCTTATGCTGCAGCAAAAAATGGAGCAAAAGTAATTCTTGCTGAAGATAAACCAAGATATGGCGGAACTCTATTAACTGACGACGTTAGCATAGATAATATGTCTGGAAAAGACTGGTCTGAAAAAATCATATCTGAGCTAAAAACTATGCCAAACGTGACATTAAAAAATAGATCTCAAGTATTTGGTTATTACGATCATAATATGATGGTTATGTTTGAAAGAGTAGGTGACCACTTATCAAATAAATCAAAATATACTCCAAGACAAAGACTTTGGTATATAAGAGCCAAAGAGACTATTTTATCAACAGGATCAATAGAACGACCAATTGTTTTTGGAAACAATGATACACCTGGCGTAGTTTTATCATCAGCAGCTAAAGAATATATGAAAGTATATGGTGTTTTAGTTGGAAGAAAACCAATTATATTTACCAATAATGATAGTGCTTATGAAACTGCTTTTGAATTTAAGAAAAATAACGTTGAACCAATAATATTAGATACAAGAGAAGAGCACGACTCCGAAGTTGTACAAGAAGCAAAAAATAAAGGTATTCAAATAAAATTTTCTTACGGTGTAATTGTTGCAAATGGATACAAAAAAGTAAAATCAGCAAAAATAGGTAAATTGACTAAAGATAAAAAATCTTTGGAAAGTACCGAAACAATTAATTGTGATTGTATATGTGTTTCAGGTTTTTGGACGCCAACCGTTCATTTGGCATCGCAATCTGGAAATAAATTAAAATTTGACGAAAAAATAGATGCTTTTATTCCAGATAAATCTAAACAAAATGAAAAAACAATAGGTGCTGCGAATGGAAGTTTTACACTTCAAGAAACTATTGAAAGTGCGTTTAAAACTGGTTCAGAATTATCAAGCAAAATAACTGATAAAAATAATGAGAACAAAATACCTACAGTAACCGAAACTAAATACAGTGTGCATGATAAATTTTGGTGTATGCCACTACCTAAAAATGGAAATCCAAAAAGATTTGTAGATTTTCAAAATGATGTTGCAGTTTCTGATATAGAGATAGCTTTAAGAGAAGGTTATAGATCCATCGAGCACGTAAAAAGATATACAACATTAGGTATGGCTACTGATCAGGGAAGAACAAGTAATCTTAATGGTCTTCAAATGGTCTCTAATATCGAAAATAAAATTGTACCTGAAGTAGGGCACACAACTTTTAGACCACCATTTACTCCAATTACTATTGGTACAATTGTTGGAAGAGAAGTTGGTATGGAATTTATGCCAACTAGAAAAACACCAATGCACGATTGGCACGAAAAAAATAATGCAGTGTTTGTTGATGCAGGTGCATGGAAAAGACCTAGATATTACAAACAAGGAAATGAAACTTTGTTAGAGGCTTCAAAGCGCGAAGCAAAAAATGTAAGAGAGAATGTTGGAATATGTGATGTAACTACACTTGGAAAAATTGATATTAAAGGCCCGGATGCAGCTGAATTTTTAAATAGGGTGTACACAAATGCTTGGTTAAAACTCCCAGTTGGTAAGGCAAGATATGGAGTGATGTTGAGAGAAGATGGCATGATAATGGACGATGGTACTACAACAAGGATTTCTGAAAATCATTATCATATGACTACGACAACAGCACAAGCTGCAAATGTATTATCTCATCTCGAATATTATCTTCAAATTGTATGGCCAGAATTAAATGTAAATGTTGTATCTACAACAGAACAATGGGCAGGCGCAGCAATAGCTGGTCCTAAATCAAGAGACATGTTATCCAAATTATTTCCAGATTTAGATGTTTCCAATGAAGCTTTACCTTTTATGGGTTATATCGAAAGTAATTTATTTGGTGTGCCAGCAAGAATTTTTAGAATTTCATTTTCGGGCGAGCTTGCTTACGAGGTAAATGTTGAGTCAAATTATGGTTTGTTCATGTGGGAAAAAATGATGGAAATTGGTCAAGAATTTAACAATCAACCATATGGAACTGAAGCCCTATCAACTTTAAGAATTGAAATGGGGCACGTTGCCGGCCCAGAATTAGATGGAAGAACAATTCCACAAGACGTTTCATTAGATGGATTAGTTTCAAAGAAAAAAGATTTCATTGGAAAAAATTCTTTAGGTAAAGAGGCATTCACATTAGAAAATAGGCAAAAAATAGTTGGATTAGTACCAACAGATAGAAAGTCCAGTATACCGGAGGGATCCCATTTAGTTGAAAACGAAAAGGCAAAACTTCCAAATCCGAAACTAGGTCATGTCTCATCATCTTGCTGGAGTGTAGAAAATAATAATCCATTTTCTCTTGCAATTGTAAATGATGGAAAGAATATGATTGGAAAAAAATTATTTGCAGTTTCGCCTCTTAAAAATACTTCAATAGAGGTTGAAATAATTTCATCTCATTATGTTGATCCAGAAGGAAAAAGAGTTCGATCATGACATACATTTCATCATTACAAAATATTCATAAACATGGAACATTTGGTGATTATGAAAATAAAAATGAAAATGAGTTGCTTAAATTAAAAGAAGTTAAAAATTTGATAATTTATCAAATTGTTAAGTATAAAAATTCTACAATTGATGTTTCAAAAATGAACTTAGATGGTTTAAGACTACCTGATCCATTAAAAGTAAAACATAACTCTACTACAAGAATATTGTGGATGGGACCAGACAATTGGCTAGTTATATCAGATAAAAAAAATATTTTTGATACTTTTAAAAATGAGTTTACTGATAAAGATTTTGCAATCACTGATCTTTCTCATTCAAGAACTATAATTGAGTTAGAAGGCAATCTTGCAAGAGAGGTAATTAAAAAAGGATCTCCATTAAACATTAATGAATTAGGAGAGGGGAACTGTTCTAATTCAGTTTTCCACGCAATAACTATAACATTAGATTTTATATCTGATAATCCTCAGGTTATTAGAGTTCTAGCTTTAAGAAGTTTTGGAGAGTCTTTGCATCATTCACTGACTGATGCTTGTTTAGAATTTGGCTTTAAGTCAGTTTAAAAAAACTTTACAAATTTAAGTTTTTTATCCCACCAATTAAATGATGACTATTTTCAAGATTATAATTTTTCGAAATTTGAACAGCTAGCGCTGATCTATGACCAACTCTACAATAAAATAATAAATTTTTATTCAAAAGATCTTGTTTATTATTTTTTATGTATTCGTTAATTTCAGTAAAAGGAATTTCAAGCCCTCCTTCAATTTTTCCATCTTTTTCAATTTCTTGTTTTTCTCTTAAATCAATCAGCAAACTGTTTTGATCTTTTATTTTCTTTAAAAAATCATTTTTTTCTAACCCGTTACTTAATTTCTGTTTTTCTAAACTGATACCTAAACTGAGATTTCCAGGAACTGCAATATCCATCATTTTTGGGTTTGGTAAATTTAAATTATTCATAATATTCACATATTCATCTACAGATTTGACTTGTAAACGAGGATTTAATTTTTTTTCTTCACCGATAGTACTTACAGTTTCTCCTTTATAATCATGTGCAGGATATACTTTAGTGTCTTCAGGTAGTTTTAATAGAACATTGAAAATAGAATTATAGGCATCTCTTGCATCTCCATTTTGAAAATCTGTTCTGCCTGTCCCTTTAATTAATAAAGTATCTCCAGTAAAAACCCTATCATTCATCAAAAAACAAAAGCTTTCGGACGTGTGACCTGGTGTAAATAGTGCTTTAATATTGATATTTTCAATCTTGATATTCTCATTGTCAGCAACTTTCATGGCAACAACATTAGCTGGTGCTTTATCACCCATTATAGTTACACAATTTGTTTTATCTCTTAATTCAGCCATGCCAGAAATATGATCCGCATGAATATGTGTATCAATCACCTTTACAAGTTTGAGATCTAATTCTTTTAAATAACTAATATATGTTTCAACATTCTCTAAAACCGGGTCAATAATTAATGCCTCTCTACCTTTCCCAGAACTGATGAGGTACGTATAAGTTGATGAGGAATTGTCAAAAAATTGTTTAAATATCATTCGTCGGTTTTAAATTTTGTTTTTTGTATAATATTAACAAATATTATTGGAATTAGTAAAGTTAAGAGTGTCACTGTGATTAGCAATAAACCTAGTTCTGAATAATCTGCCGTTGTTAAAATAGCATTTGAAACTTTATCTTTAACTTCACGGGTGATCGTGAATATTTCATTTAAATATTTTGTTCCTAACGAACTTGCAGATAGTGCTAAGTTTGTAAAAGATGCAAATACTGCAAAGAAAGTTGCTTTTAAATGAGCAGGTGCATTTTTGGCGATCCATGCTAGCAATGGTATCATTGAAACTTGTCCCAAAGGCGATTCGAGCGCAGTATTAAATATTGCTATAAATTTTGCATCAACAACACCATTAGTTATTGACGATGTCCAGTTATGAAAACCGTAATACATCCCAACACTTGGTAAAAATAATACTGCGCCAGCAATTGATAAAATTATTATTATTTTGGCTATAGAATTATTTGCCATAAATGGCCTTAATACAATTATACCAACCAAAGTAAGAACAGATGCTATTAGTGATAAAACTGAAAAAAACTGTTCATTAAATTCAAGTACATCTATCTCAAACCATGATAATCCAGGTCCAGGACCAGGCATAGCACGAAATATAAATATTATTATAGCTGTTCCAACCACAGTTAATCTTAAATCTTTTGGAAGTTCTTTTATTAATTTATTCATTAAGAATAAAATTATTATCATAGAACCTAGGAAGACTATCTCTTGAGCAAATGGTAGTCTAAAAGAACCAACACTTAGAGTAAAAATAACAAATACTAAACTTCCACCTAATATCCACCAATTTATCTCTGTTTTTTCTTTTGGCATCTCTGCCTCTAAACCTGAAAATCCTTTTTGAATTAATTTTTTTCTTTTCTGGCTTTTAAGAAATGAAGCCAAAAATATACCCATTACTGATACGATTGGTATAATAAGAGCATAAATATATATAGAACCATACAAAGAAATTTTTTCTGTCTGTTCTAAGTCGTCAACACCTTTAAAAATAATTACATTAGCTAAAGCAACTAAAACTGTACCACCTATTATTGCAAATCTACCTAGGGTTTGCATAGTTGTATGCATTAATTTTATTTCATCCCTGCTAAAATTTTCCCCATCATCATCAACTAGAGGAACAGCTTCCACAGTCATTGCATCAGCAACTACATCTTGAACCACGTATCCAATTGGAGATAATAAAACGCTGATTACAAACCATGTCTCAACAGTCAAAATTGTTGACATCCACTCAGTATGAATAATTAATCCGTACATAATTAATAAGCTTAGAGAGATAAGAGAAGCACCAACAAAAACCATATAGTTTTTCTTATTCCAAATTAAATCAACTAAATGACCAAGTGGCATTTTAAGAGCCCAAGGGATACCTGCCCAAAAACCAAGACCAGCTAAAAAAGCGGCGGAAAGATTTAAATAATCTTTAACAAAAAAAGTACCAACTATTCCTGTCAAACCTGATATTCCAGCAGCAACATAAATCATCAAGGGAGGCAAATAACTCCATTTAAATTGTCTACCTAGATCAAAAAGTGTTTTGTCAACAAATGCGTAGAACTTGGATCTCATAGATATATTTTAACTGATTTATAAGAAAAAAAAAATTAATTAAGAAGTAAGATTTAATAAAATCAAATCATCTTGTTTGGTTTCTTTGCACCAAAGTTCATAACTTTCACACACACGCCAAAGATGATTAAAAGCTCGCTGTGAAAGTTCTAAAGGAAAATGACTTTTAGCGTAATAAAGTTTAGGAATTTTAAGTAATTCTCTAACCATTGATTTTTTTTGGATTTCAAGCAATTTCATTGTCTCGCTATTAATTTTTTTACCTGTAGATTTATCAATGTAGTTATTATCAATTAAACTATTAAACCAATCTTCATGAAATTTACCTGAACTAATTTCGTCAAAATCCTTTGTACCTATAAATATTTCAAACGCATCTATGTTGCTTAAATCTTTGTTTTTATTTTTAATTTCATAAATTTTTAAATATATAAATTTTGCAACATAGAGCACATGCGGTAATGTTAAATCTTTTTTCAAAATACTTATTTATAAATTTAAAGAATAATAACAGGAATTTATATCTTCTTTGTAATGAGCAAAGGGTTTACAAGTTTCAAATCCAAAACTCGTAAATAATTTTCTCGCAGGTGCAAAAAATTCTCCAGACCCAGTCTCTACACTTAATTTTTTAAATCCAAGCTGTTTAGAACGGTCAATTAAGTGTGATACAATTTTTTGTCCTATTTTTTGCTTTCTAAATTTGTCAGCTACTCTAATTGATTTAAATTCTCCATGATTAGGTTCCAATGTTTTTAATGCACCACATCCAATTAACTCTTCCTCTTCCCACAAACTCCAAAATCTAATACTTGGGTCTTTAAGACCTGGAATGTCTAATACATGAGAACTTCCTTCTGGAGATACTGATCTTAATTCAATAAAATGCTTATTAAGAAGCTCATTTACTTTTGGATCATCAAAGTTATTTTCTATTGATTTCATTATTTCGATGAACATATAATCTAAATACAAATTAAGCCAAGAACAAATTATTATGTGTGGTAGATATGTAATTACTAACCCTGTTTCAAAAACAAAGAAAATAGTTAAATCTGCAATTCAAGTTGAAGATAATGAAAATTATAATGCTCATCCTTATCAAAAACTTCCAGTTATAAAAAAATATATTAATGGGAATACACTTGAGAATTTGAGATGGGGAATAATTCCTTCTTGGTCTAAAAAGAAGGATTTTAAACCATTAACTAATGCAAGACTTGAAACAATTGATGAAAAAATCTCTTTTAAAAAATTAATAAAAGTCTCAAGATGTATTGCTATTGCGGATGGATTTTATGAATGGAAAAGAGAAGATAAAATTAAAACTCCTTTTTATTTTCAAAGAGTAGACAAAAAACTTATATATTTCGCAGCTATATTTGAGAATAAACAATTCTGTTTAATAACAGAACAAGCATCAAGTAATATTAGTGAAATTCATCATAGACAACCTGTTATTTTAAATGAGAATGATGTGAACAAATATTTAAATTTAGAACTTTCTGGTTCAGAAATTTTAAACGAATGTAGAAAACCAACATTAAATTTTTATGAGGTCTCAAAAGATGTCAATAAACCTACTAATAATAGTCTATCTTTAATTCAAAAAATTTAATTCTCTTTTTCAATAATTGTGAAATGACCCATCTTTCTTTTTTCTCTTATTTCAGTTTTACAAATTCCTATAAGGATTTTCTTAAGTTATATTTAGATAGCAATAGAAACATATCATTTAAAAATTCATTAGGTATATTTCTATCAAAACATGTTTTGCAACTAAGATTATCTTTATTAATTAAGACATGAGCAAATGCTTTATTTACATTAGAAAAAGGGTTTCCAAAATCTAGTTTTTGACCTTCTGAGAATGAAATTCTAATTATATCGCTTAGTTCCTCAGACATTTTTTCTGCATCTTTATAATTACCCTTTGCAACATTATTATAAATTTCTCTTAAAATTTTACCAAAACAATTTGCTGAGCTTAATAAAAATCCATCATATTTCCCATTAGGTTTTAAATGATCAAAATAATTTTCTTCTGCTCCTCTTAAAAATATTAAATCATTAAAATTAATTCTAGAATTCACAACATCATCTTCACCACTAGTATCCTTAAATAATTTAATTCTATCTTGAAAATTATCTTTTAATATTTTTAATGTTTCAGGTTCAATTTTACATTTTACTACTTGAGGTAATTGATAGATAGAAATTGGCAAATGTGTATTTTCAATGATACGCTTAAAATGTGAAATAATTCCTTCTTGTTTGATGTTTTCATCAACGGGAGCACATAAAGTTAATCCAAAAAAACCTGCAGATGATCCATTTTTATCTATATGTCTTTCTATGATATCTGCACGTCTTAGAACATCTTCTGTTGTTTTTCCAAATGCTCCAAATAATATTTTGTTATCTTTTTTGATTAAAGAGTTATCATTTAATATATCTAACCAATTTAAAATTAATTTATCTGTTAAATTCCATCCATCTCCTGTAGTTCCGCATATCAAGAATTGTTTTACATGTGGGTCTAACCAATTGATATGTTTTTGAATAAGCTTTTCATCTAGCTCTAAATTTTTTGTGTTTTGATATTGAGAAATAATTGGAACCCAGATTGGATCAAATGATTTAGATTTATTCATATAATTATTAATTACATGAAATTAAAAATAAATTTTCTCTATTATTACTAATTTATAGTTGAATATTAGTAAATTTTATAAGATATTTTATAAATATTAATAAAATTTATTAAAAATATGGATGAAGTTGATAAAAAGATTGTAAAAATACTTAAAAATAACAGCAAAACTACACTTCAAAATATTAGTGAGAAAATAAATTTAAGTATTGCTCCTACCGCAAGAAGAATAAACCAATTAGAAGAAAATAATATAATTAAAAATTATTCAATAAATATTGATGAAACTTCACTTGGTTACAAATTTCCTGCATTTATATTTATAAGCCTAGAAAAACAACAATCAAAAAATTTTGATAAATTTGAGAAAAAAATTTTAAATTTTCCTGAAGTTGTTGAATGTTGGTTAATGACAGGTGCTAAGGATTACTTAATTAGAATTGCGGTTAAAGATGTTGAGGAATTTGAGGATTTTTTAACAAAAAAACTTACTGTAATAGATGGTGTTTCTTCAGTTGAAACCTCCATACCTTTACGTAGAGTTAAGTCAGAATATTCACGAGTAGAATAAAGATATTATATTAAGTTGATTTATCTCAACTTGGTATAGTTTGGGGTATAGTTTTTTGCTTAAATTGATGAGTCTTTATGCGAATTATTTTCAATCAAATTTTAATTATCCGCATAACTAGTGTGAAGTAGTGTGAGGTTGTGTGAAGTCGTGTGTACCACTAGCACCCCAAATATAGTCTATCTTTAATCCAAAAAATTTAATTCTCTTTTTCAATAATTGTGAAATGACCCATCTTTCTTTTTTCTCTTATTTCAGTTTTTTGGTAATCAAAAAAAAACTCATTATCTTTGAAATTTTTCACACGATAGTCTTCAATATCATTTCCAATTAGATTGAGCATTCTAGCATTATATATTTTTTTTGTTTCAACTTTTTCAAGTCCACATACAGCTCTAATGTGGTTTTCAAATTGACTTACATTATGAGAATTTATTGTTAGATGACCTGAGTTATGAACTCTTGGAGCTATTTCATTTGCATATAAATTATCTTTATTATCAATAAAATATTCAACACATAACGTTCCAACATAATCGAGCTCTTCAGCAATTATAGTCGCCCAATTGGTTGCCTGATTTTTAATTTTTTCTGATATTTGAGCAGGAATTTTTGAATGTTTTAAAATTTGATCCTCATGTAAATTTTCAATTGGTTCATAAATTTCATATCTTTGATGACCAAATCGTGTGATAATTACAGAAATCTCTTTTTTCAGTTTTATAAATTTTTCTAAAATATATTCCTTAGTAAAATCAATTTCAGAACTAATATTTTCTGTTTTATCAATTTTGAATTGTCCTTTTCCATCATAACCTAAAGTACAAGTTTTTAATAAACCAGGAATTAATCCGTCATTTATTTTAATATCATCTTCGTCTTTTATTAGAGAATATCTTGTAGTTCTTATGTTATTTTTGTTAAGAAAATCTTTTTCAGTATATCTATTTTGAATTAATTTATTTATTTCTGGTTTTGGTAATACTGGTTTAATTTCATTTAATTTCCTCAATATTTTGTAAGGAATATTTTCAAACTCATAAGTAATCACATTTACTTTACTTAAAAACTCTTTAATCAATTTTTCATCATCATAATTTCCAGAAATAAAATTTTTTGTAAAGTTTTTTGCTGGAGAATTTTTATCATCACTAAAGATTACAGTATTAATATTTAATTTATTTGCAGCTACAGATAATAAGGATCCGAGTTGACCTCCGCCTATTATACCTAAAGTGATATCTGACATTTATTTAGGTTTTTTTGTTACAGACTTTGATTGCTTTGTGCGCCAATTATTAAGATTTTTTTTTATTTGAATATTTGAGCTAGCAAGAATTGAAGCTGCAAATAGACCAGCATTAATAGCACCATCTTTACCAATTGCTACAGTTCCAACCGGAATACCTTTGGGCATTTGAGCAATTGACAACAAGCTATCCAAACCTTTAAGTTTTTTACTTTCTATTGGTACTCCAATTACTGGTATGCTTGTCAACGCAGCTATCATTCCAGGTAAATGAGCAGATCCACCAGCTCCTGCAACAATTACAGAAATTCCATTTTTTTCTGCCATTCTTGCAAATTGGTACATTCTATCGGGTGTTCTATGAGCAGATACAATTTTGGTTTCAAATTTTATTTTTAAAACTTTTAGAACTTTTTCACAAAATTGCATTGTCGAATAGTCTGATTGACTACCCATAACAATAGCAACTTTCTGGTTATTTTTTCTGTTTTTCATTTAAAGATTATATTGCTTAACTTTTTACATTTATTACAAAATACCCCAAAATTTCAATAGATTTATGTGTGTCTTCAATTTACATATCAACAAGCGTTTAAATACTGTAATAAGTTTAATCAACTCATATGAATTATCGAATTGACAATTTACAATACTGCAATTGGTCTAGAGAAATATTTGAAATTAATAGAGAGGCAGGATTAGATGCTATTCATGTTACAGTAGTTTACCATGAAGACTACGACGAATTTTTAAATCGAGTTAAAGAATGGGATGAGTTATTTAATAAAAATAATGACTTAATATTTTTAGGAAAGTCATATGAAGATATAACTAAAGCTCAAAAAGAAAATAAAACAGCAGTATTTTTTGGTTTTCAAAATTGCTCACCAATAGAAGATGACATTAATTTAGTTGAAAAAGTTCATCAATTTGGATGTAGATTTATGCAACTTACATACAATAACCAATCATTGCTGGCCACTGGTTGTTACGAAAAAAATGATAGTGGGGTTACAAACTTTGGAAGAGAAGTAATCAAAGAAATGAATAGAGTAGGGATAGTTATTGATATGTCACATTCTGCTGAGCAAAGTACACTTGATGCAATTGATTTAAGTGAAAAACCAATAGCGATAACACATGCTAATCCTTCTTTTTGGCATGAAGCAAAAAGAAATAAATCTAACACAGTTTTGAAGAAACTGGCAGAGAGTGAGGGTATTCTTGGACTATCTTTGTATGCGCATCATTTAAAAGATAGTACTAATTGTAAACTCGATAGCTTTTGTGAGATGGTGGCTAGAACAGTTGATATAATGGGATCAAAGAATGTAGGCATAGGATCTGATTTATGTCTAAATCAGCCAGACAGCATAGTCGAATGGATGAGAAATGGAACTTGGGCTAAGGCAAAAAATTATGGTGAAGGGAGCAAAGATAAACCTGGTTTCCCAGATCAACCAGATTGGTTTATAGATGCTAGAGGTTTTAATAATATTGAAAAAGGTTTAAATAAAATTGGATTTAATGACGAAGAAATTAACAATATTTTAGGAAATAATTGGTTCAATTTTTATAAAAATATTAACTAATGGAAGTAAGTTTAAGAGACCCAAAAATTTTAATGAAATTATCCAAACTTGGATCATTTCATCAATCAAAACTTTCATTCTTACGATCTTTTTTAAATGAATTTAAAGATTGGGAATATAGAAGAGATTTATTTAACCTAAACCAAAACGGATATGGAAGAGCATTATATTCTTTTTCAAAAAATAATAGAACTTACTCCTTAATTTGTTTTGCAAATGAAATTAAAGATGAGGAAAGATCAGATAGGGTAATTGCCACAAAGTGGGATGCTGCATTTACATTGTATGATGGTATACCTACAGATCAGGATATAGATCGATTAGCTAATGAAGTTCCAAAACAGGAAGTTGGAAGATTGTCTTACAAAGAATTAACACTTTCAAGGGCTAATAAATCATTAAGACTTTTTAACTATGTTGTAGATTGTTTGTCAAATGGTCAACAACCTGATGTGAATAATTTATCTAAAGTTGGTTATTTATATAGAACCACTGCAGTTTATGGATCAGGAAAATTTGGTTTAGCAGACAGATTTAGAATAAAAAACCGTGATGAAATTTTAGGTCCATTTAGATTGGAAATGATGCTAGTTTATTTAGTAAGGCAATTTACTTTTGATCAAGTTAATCATATTGCAAAAAATAAAAATCCAGGCTTAGCAGTTCAATTAGACCCAAATATTTGCAGAAATCTAGGCATAGGTAATTCAACGGGGTTAGGTATGGCACCATTTATTGTAAATCACCCAGAACTTTTGAATAATTGGATCTTGGCAAGAGAAACTGCTTTAAAAAAAATAAGACAAATAGAAAAGGTTTCAAATAAAGATTTTAATATTTTTAAAGATTGTTTAATTAAATCTCTTAAAAATGTAACTAGTTGGCACACAGAAAGTGAATATCAAAATAATAAAATTAAAAGTCTATTAAATGACCTAGAAAAATTTATAGATTTTTTAAATAAGGGTTCATTAGAAAATAAACCTTTCTTGTTTAATGAAATTTACACATGGATTGAGGATAATTTAAATGATGAATGTATTGAATATATTGTATCTATGATGATGGAACCCTATGACAATATTGTTAATCCACTATTAAAAAACATGAGTGCTGATGAAGAGTTAAGTTTTAATATCCCAATATACAGAACTGTTGAAGAATTAAGGAGTATTATTGAAAAAAATTACCCAAATATTCTAAAAATTGATTTTTCAAAAAATGAGAATAATCAAAATTTTTGGTTTATTTCTAAAAATAAAGAGGAGCCTAGATTAGCTGATAGATATAAAGATCATGGATCAGATTTAGAACAACCGCTTGCTATAGCAAGGGATATAAAAAAATTATATGAAATCTTATTTATATCGAAAAATAGTTTAACTATTGGCAAATTTTTAATGGATCATAATGAATATCGTCATGTAGTCAGAAGGGCATTTATTACTGAAAAATATCCTTACGCAGAAATTCAAGATAACACCATAGGTTCAAATTTGATGCCTATTGATATGTTAAGACTAAAATTATCTTTCTTTGGAGCACTAAAGTTCGACCCACGCTCAGATAAATGGCTCAGAATTTGTATGTTCCAAGGTGCGCCATTACCAAATGAATTGAAATCATTTGATAGTCACTGGGTATATAACTCATTAAATTCATGAGAAGTTTTAGCGAAATAGAAACAGCAGTTAAAAGAGCTACGCGAGGAATAGGATTTTCTTGGGGTGTAGCGGAGGAAGTTGGAAAAAATATTCGTTTGCTAGAAATGTTTGGACTTCCTGGATTTAAAAATATTAATCAATATTTCAAAGTTTTAAGAAATCAAGACTTTGAAAAAATTTCTACTATTTCAACTATTAATAATTCAAAAAGTTTATATTGCCCAATTACAATGGGATTAAATTTTTTTGACCAATCAATCCACTTAAAAGATGCAAATAATATTCAAATTAACAACCTTGGTTTTCCTTTACTATTTATTCCATTTGTAAGCCGCACATCTGAAATTATAGGTAAAAGAATATTTTTGAAAATAGATAACAAAGAATTTCTATTCAACTTCAATCAAGCAGTTTACTCGAATTATTTAAGTGGTGACATTGTCGAGAAAGGTGAAAAAACTGAACTAAAGTTTATGGAAAATAATAATTTATTCAGTGAAGAAGAATGGTCTGAACTTTATAAATTGTCAGAAGATACTTTCGTTGAAGAAACGGATGAACTAAAGCAATCTGCAGCAGGAGCAGGTTTAACAGATAATGACTAAGAAAGATCCTTTTGAAAACATTAAAGAGGAAGACTTAAGAGACTTCAATAATAAATGTGACGAGTGTAAAAAAGAGGATGAAAGCGTTTCTCAAAATTTGATATTAACAGGATTTAAACTCTGTAAATCTTGTAGAACTTCAAAGACTATTTTTCCAATTTAGCTTATATTGCCTATCGGAAGAGCGTTCATTCTACTCATTACGAACGAAACAGACAAGAAAGCAATAATCAAAAAAGACAAAAATATAATTCCAAAAGCTTTAAAACTAGATTTGATATTTAATATTTGTTTTGTTGATATTATTAGAGAAGCAAAAATCCAAAACTGGGTTAAAAATATAATTGAAATAACAAGATCAGGCGTGACTGCAAAAAATCTAAGTAAACCTGGTGCATGAGCATATCCGACAGCAATTAAAACTTTCTTAAAAGGTATTTTGCTCTCTTTATCTGAAAAAATTTTAACTCCTATAACGTAAATGAATATTGACCATACTAACCAAGTTAAAATAGCAGTAAGACCTGAGATACCAATTGAGGTTTCAACAATAGTATTTGCTGCAAAAGCACCAGCAACACCATCTAAAATCATAATTAAACCTGCAAAATAAATTGCAGCTTCACCAAAGTATCTTTGATCTTTATATAGATTTCTATCTAATTTTAATGATCTGAAAACTATATCTAAAAATTGTGCAAACATTATTTTTTTTGGTCTTTTTTTTGTGCTTTATAAGAAACTATTAATGGAAAAAGTATTAATCCAATGGCTATAAATATGCAAACAACAATTAAGAAAGTTTTGGTCATAATTTAGGGGGGAAATTTTACCCCCCTAAAATAAATTTTATCCTTTTACAACTTCTCTTGTATTTGCGTTGTAAGACTCTGTAAATGGAATATCTACTACAACTGCATTAACTGGTTGTCCTGGAGTATCAGAGTATTTTTCAGGCAAATGCACTTTGTATTTTGAGCCAGCTTTACCTTTAGGGAAGCCATTTGCGTTCAAAGTTCCATCAAATGGCACATAGCCCATTGCAATATTTTGTTTCTTTTCTGGGTGATACCAAGGAGAAGTTATAAAACCTACTGGTTCTCCACCGTTTTCACCTGAAATTAACCAAAAATCTGGAGCATATTCTTCAATTGGTTTTCCTCCAAGTTCAAGACCAACCAATTGAAGTTTATAGGGTTTATGACCTGCTTTAAGATCAGCTTTCATTTTCTCCAAAGCTTTTTTACCCACATAATCTCCTTTTTTATCCCACTCGCCTTTTCCTGATAATGAAACCTGATAACCCAGATTACACTGAAATGGATTATGTTGGTTATCCATATCTTGACCCCAAGAAAGAATTCCTGCTTGAATTCTTCTATGGTGAGCTGGAGCAATAACCATCAAGTTATGTTTTTTACCTGCTTCTAGAACAGCATTCCACATATCTTCAGCATATAAAGTAGATTCTCTTAAATATATTTCAAAACCAGCTTCACCTGAAAAACCAGATTGTGAAATTACCACACTTCTTCCTCCAACTTTAGCTTCTGCAAGACCATAAAAAGGCATGTTGTCAAAATCTACATGATCACCGCATAAATCTTTCATTAATGCTTTTGATTTAGGACCTTGTATTTGAACAGGGCTCACATCAATTTCATCAATGTTTACATTAAATCTTTCATCTGCATTTACTCCTTGAAGGTAAAGACCAATATCACTATCAGACAAACTAAACCAAAACTCATCTTTAGAAATTCTAAGTAGAATTGGATCATTTAATACTCCACCATATGCATTACAAAGAATTACATACCTTGCTCTCATAGGTGAAATTTTAGTTGCATCTCTAGTGATTACATAGTCCACAAATTTTTCCGCATCAGGACCCTTTACTCTTATTTGTCTTTCAACTGCAACGTTCCACATTGTAACGTGATTAACAATTGCATCGTACTCAACCATCGCTCCACCATCCTCGGGTTTTACATATCCTCTTGGATGATAAATACGATTGTAAACTGTTGCTCTCCAACATCCAGCTTTCATCGATAAATGCCAGTATGGTGATTTCTTACCCTTGTTGAAATTAGCATTTCAACTTTTGTTGGACCGCTTTGTCTTAAATTGTAAGGTACGTTTCTATCAGACTGATCTACTGATGTTACGTGTCTTACTTTACTATAGTCAAACTCATTAGACATAGTTATTCTCCTTCAACCACTTGT
>CACPMF010000011.1 GCA_902634935.1 uncultured Pelagibacteraceae bacterium | reverse complement strand
ATAGATCCTGAAGTTTTTGTTGAGCTAAATGAGGCAATCCAAACTGAAATTATTACTTATTTATCCTCAGATTCTATAGTTGGTATACTTAAAGGTTTAGAATCAGATGATGCAATTTCTATTTTAGAGAATGTTCCTGAGGAAGACAAAAACTCAATTTTAAGCTCTCTACCACCTAAAGACAGATTTGCTCTACTTGAAAGTTTGAGTTATCCAGAAGACACTGCAGCAAGATTAATGCAACGTGAGTTTACTGCTATTCCTAGCAATTGGTCTGTTGGGCAGACTATTGATTATTTAAGAGAAAATAAAGATTTACCAGAGGAATTTTTAGAAATTTTTATAGTTAATGAAGATTTTAAACCAATCGGAACAGTTCCATCATCAAGAGTTTTAACAACGCCAAGGGATACAAAAATGGAAACTATTATGTCCGAATCCCAATTATTAATTCCTGTTGAAATGGATAAAGAAGAGGTTGCAAATTTATTTGAAAATTACAATCTTAACTCTGCAGCAGTTGTGGATAAAAATAATAAATTAGTTGGAATGATAATGAATGACGATGTTCTAACAGTATTAAAAGAAGAAGCTGAAGAAGACGCGTTAAGACTTGCTGGAGTAGGGGATGAAGAAATTACAGATGGAATTGTAAAAAAAACCAAAAGAAGATTTAATTGGTTGTTATTAAATCTATTTACTGCTTTCCTAGCAACTTGGTGCATAAGTCTATTTGGTGCTACGATAGAGCAAATGGTTGTTTTAGCTTTTTTAATGCCAATAGTTGCATCTATGGGTGGCAATGCTGGTATGCAGACTTTAGCAGTTACAGTAAGAACAATTGCGACAAACGACTTAACACAAAATAATTTCTCATCAAACGTTTTTAAAGAATTTTCAATTGGTATTTTAAACGGAGTTATATTTGCAGCTATAAGTGCATTTATTGTACAAATTTGGTTTCAAGATAGTATGCTCTCGATAATTATTTCAATTTCAATGGTGCTTACAATGATTATTGCAGGTTTATTTGGTATTTTAGTTCCATTTTCGTTAAAGAAAATGAACATTGATCCTGCTATTGCATCAAGTGTATTTGTAACAACTATTACTGATGTAATTGGCTTTGTTTCATTTTTAGGTGTTGGCGCATATTTTTTATAGCCTAAAAATTGTCTATTAACCGTACATTATCAATATAATAAGCAATAAATAATTTAAATTTAGTTTTAAATTTCGAACTATTTAGATTGCTCATGTTTCTAAAGTCCAAATATTCTACTTTTATTAAATATTTATTTTCTAAATATTTAATTAAAAAAAATTTATTGTTTTTTATTCTAAAATTGTAATTTTTATATTTATTTTTAATTTGAGACAGCTCCTCAGCAAGTAGTTGTACTGTCTTCAATGATTTTTTTTTAAGTTTAAGATTTCTTGAAGATAATGCCATTTTGTTATGTCTTATCGTCTTACAAATTATGAGCTTGAACTTATGTTTTTTATATAAATATTTGTTTATTAAATATTGCTGTTGAAAATCCTTTTCTCCCAAATATAAAAATTTAGGTTTTATTAAACTTAAAAGTCGATCCATTACCTCTAAAACTCCTTCAAAATGACCTTTTCTCTTATCAGCACACAATATTTTTTCACTTTTCTTAAGCTTAAATTTTGAATTTATTTTATTTTTATAGATATCTTTAACTGTGGGTATAAAAACAAAATTAACATTTAACTTTTTTAATATTTGAATATCCTGATTAATATTTTTTGGGTATGTTTTGTAATCGTTCTTATTATTAAATTGTGTTGGATTTACAAATATACTTACAATTGTCTTGCTAGATTTTTTTTGAGAATTTTTGATTAACGAAATATGACCTTTGTGTAAACTACCCATAGTTGGAACAAAACCTAAATGTTTACAATTTAGAATTGCCTCTTTTAGATCATCTTTTGTCTTTAAAATTTTCATTTGTAATAAAAGGAGTTATAAGTAAAACATTTATATGATTAAACAAGCAATAATACCATTGGCTGGTCAAGGTACAAGATTACTACCTCTCACAAGCGTATTTGCAAAAGAATTATTACCAATCAATGGTAGACCAGGTGTTGAGTATATTCTGGATGAATGTATTGAAGCAGGCATTAAAGAAATTATCTTTATTATTTCACAAAAAAAACTAATGATTAAAAAATATTTTTACAGCGATACTTTTTACAAAAATATTATTAATAAGAAAAAAGATACTAAAGTTATTAAGGAATATAAAAAAATTCTTAAATATAAAAAAATGATAAAATTTGTTTATCAAAATAAACCAAAGGGAACAGGTGACGCTGTTCTGAAAACAAAAAAATATATTAAAGACAAATATTTTTTAATGTTGTTACCTGATGACTTGATAATGAAATATAATTGCTCAAAATCTATGATTTCCGCTCACAATAAATATAAATCATCTGTAATGGCGAGTATGAATGTTAACAAAAAAACTGTATCAAGGTGGGGTATTTATGATTTAAGTAAAAAAATATCTAAAAATAACTTTCTTATAAAAGAGGTAGTAGAAAAACCATCTATCAAGAATGCACCATCAAACAAAGCTGTGATTGGAAGATATATTTTACCAAAGACTATTTTTAAAAAATTATTACACCAAAAACCTGGTAAAGGTGGCGAAATTCACATAACAGACGCGATACAATCTTTAATTAATGAAAATGAAAAATTTATTGCACACAACTTTGCAGGAAAATATTTAGACTGCGGTACAATGAACGGGTTTATAAAATCCAACATTGAAATTGGTAAATTATGAAACTTTGTATGATAGGCACTGGCTATGTTGGACTTGTAAGTGGAGTATGCTTTTCTGATGTTGGAAATACAGTTTACTGTGTAGATAAAGATAAGAAAAAAATTGAATTATTAAATAAAGGTATTGTACCAATATTTGAACCAGGTCTTGAGGAAATTTTAAAAAAAAATTTTAAACAAAAAAGATTAATTTTTACATCAGATTTAAATCAAGCAGTAACAAATTCAGATATAATTTTTATCTGTGTAGGTACACCCAGTAAAAAAAATACAAACTCAGCTAATTTAAAACATGTATTTAGTGTAGTAAACGATTTAAAGAAAATAATAAAAAAATATAAAATAATTATTACCAAGTCTACAGTTCCTGTATCGACTGGAGATGAGATTGAGAAGGTCTTAATCAACTTAAAGAAAAAAAAATTAGTTGATATCGTAGCAAATCCTGAATTTCTAAGAGAGGGTGAGGCAATAAGAGATTTTGTTTATCCTGACAGAATTATTATTGGAACAGATAGCAAGAAAGCCAACAAAATATTAAAATCACTTTATTTACCAATTATAAAAAAAACAAACAGATACTTTAATACATCAAGGAGAGGAGCTGAACTTATCAAATATGCTTCAAACGCTTTCTTAGCGACAAAAATTTCATTTATTAACGAATTAGCTAATTTATGTGAGAAAGCTAATGTTGATATTAAAGATATATCCATAGGCATGGGCTCAGATGAACGAATAGGAAGTAGGTTTTTAAGGGCAGGTCCAGCTTATGGAGGATCATGTTTTCCAAAAGATACTCGAGCATTGATTGATACTGGGAATAAATTTAAAACCGATTTATCCATTGTTAAAACTGTAGTTAATTCAAATGATAAACGAAAAACCTTATTAATTAAAAGAGTTAAAAAAATTCTTAGGGGTAATTTAAGTAATAAAATTATTACTTTTTTAGGAGTAACATTTAAACCAAACACTGATGATATGCGTGAGGCATCAAGCATACCAATGATCAAATATCTAAATAAAAAAAATAGTAAAATTAAATATTATGATCCTTCAGGTGAAAAAATTGACTTTAAAGGACTAAAAAATGTTAATTATTGCAGCACGATTTCCTCCGCTTGTCTTAACGCTGATTTGATTATTCTACATACTGAATGGAATGATTTTAAATTATTGAATTTTAAGAAATTAACGAAAAAAAAGAAATTCAAAATATATGATATGCGAAATATGTATTCGCCTTCGATAATGAAAAAATTAAAAATCGATTATTTTGGAATTGGAAGATAAATTAGTTTAATTCAAATATCGCATCAACCTCTACAGCTACACCTAAAGGCAAACTATTAGTACTTACAGCTGCTCTAGTATGCATACCTTTTTCTGAAAAAATTTTCGCTATTATGTCAGATGCACCATTAATAACTTTTGGTTGGTCCTTAAAATCATCTGTTGAATTAACAAATCCAGTTAATTTTACACATTCTTTAATTTTAGATAAATCATTTTCACAAGCTTTTTTTACCTGCGAAACAATACTTAGTGCACACCTTTCTGCAGCTTTGTATCCATCTTCTACTGTTAAGTCTCCTCCAATTTTACCTTTAATAAGTTTCCCATCTTTATCGATGGAAATTTGACCCGATATATAAAGTAATTTACCAACTATCTTTGTTGCAACATATGACCCAACTGGATCAGCTGCATTTGGAAGTTCAAAACCTAGTTCTTTAATTTTATTATCTATAGACATTTATTTTTTTCTTTTTTTATTTTTATCGTATTCTTTTCTTTTCTCAATTAAAATCAAAGCTTCTTCCATATTTAATTCTGTTGGATCTTTTTCTTCAGGTATCGTTGCATTTAAGGACTTGTATTTTATATACGGTCCATACTGACCTTTCATTATTCTTACAGGCTTTTTGTCTTCAGGATGTTCTCCTAAATCTTTAATTAATGCAGAGGATATTCTTCCTGGTTTTGCTTCAGCTATTAATGTTATTGCTCTATTTAAACCAATTGAAAATAATTCATCTACATTTTCTAATCTTGCTGACTTATTTTCGCACTTTAAATATGGACCAAATCTTCCAACATTAAGTGTAATATCTTTATCGTTTTCAGGATTTTTCCCGAGAGAAATAGGTAATGAGCAAAGAAATTTAGCTTTATCTAAGTCTATAATTTTATAGTCAATTCCCTTTGGTATTGAGACATTCTTTATATTATCATCTTTCTTTTTAACTTTTTTTCTTTTTTTAATTTTGTTTTCTTCCTCAATTATTTCTTTTTCAAATTGCAAATAGGGACCAAATCTTCCGTTTTTTAAAAAAATGTCTTTGCCAAAATCATTTTGGCCTATTAACTTTGGCTCAGCTAAGGTTAATTGTTGTGCTGCTTTTGATTTAGATAATGGTCTTGTAAACTTGCATTCAGGATAATTTGAACACCCTATAAATGCACCACCTCTAAAACTGTTTTTAAGACTTAGTTGACCTTGATCACAAAGTTGGCATTTTCTATCAATTTTACCCTCTTTATCTACTTCAAAAATTAAACTTCCAAGACTTTCATTTAAAAGATCTAAAACTTCTCTTGTTCTTTTTTCCTTCACATTTGAAACATTTGAATTAAAGTCTTTCCAAAATTGTTCTAAAACTTTGATCCAATTTTCTTTACCAGAAGTTATATCATCGAGTTGATCTTCCAATTTGGCTGTGAAATCGTAATCAACATATTTTGTAAAAAGTTTCTCTAAAAAAGCTGATAATAATTTACCTCTATCAGTAGGAAAAAATCTTTTGTTTTCAATATCTGCATAACCTCTATTAGCTATTACAGAAATTATGCTTGCATATGTAGAAGGTCTTCCTATTCCTAATTCTTCAAGTTTTTTTACCAGGCTTGCTTCAGAATATCTCGGTGGTGGCTGTGTAAAATGTTGTTCATCAATAAATTCGTTTATATTTACATTCCCTTTTTCTACATCAGGTAGGATTTTCTCATTTTCATTTTCATCTTCAACACTTGTTAATTTTAAATATCCATCAAATTTTAAAACAGACCCACTTGCTTTAAAAATATTTTCTGTATCTTTTGAAGTAATAGTAATTGTTTTTCTATCGAATTTAGCAGACTCCATTTGAGAGGATAGTGCTCTTGACCAAATCAAATTATAAAGTTTATATTGATCTGAACTTAAATACTTTTTTAAACTCTCTGGATTTCTTGATATTTCCGTAGGTCTAATTGCTTCATGAGCTTCCTGAGCGTTTTTTGCTTTTTTTCCAGAATAATTCAATGATGATTGTGGTAGATAATTCTTTCCAAAATTATCACTTATATAGCTTCTAAATGTTTCAATAGCATCTTTTGAAATATTAGTTCCATCAGTCCTCATATAAGTAATCAAACCTATGGTATCTCCTTCAATGTCAATTCCTTGATACAATCTTTGTGCTATTTGCATGGTACGTGAAGCACCAAAACCAAGTTTACTTGATGCGGTTTGTTGCAATGTAGATGTTGTAAATGGACCAGATGGGTTTCTTGTATAAATTTTTGAACTAATATCTGAGATTTGATACTCATTTTTTTTTATTTCATTTATTGCTTTATTAACATCGTCTTTTGATTTGAATGTAAATTTTTCTATTTTCTTACCATTCAACTGATTTAAATTTGATTTTATTATAGATTTATTTTTGTCTTCGAAAATAACATTTAAAGTCCAAAATTCTTCTGGCTTAAATATCTCAATATCATGTTCTCTTTCAGTCAGTAATCTTAATGCCACAGATTGGACTCTACCTGCAGACTTAGAACCAGGTAATTTGGTCCACAATATTGGAGATATGTTGAAACCAACAAGATAATCTAAAGCTCTTCTTGCCATGTAGGCATCTACAAGCTGTGGCTCTATTTGTCTTGGATTGTCTATACCAGACGTGACAGCTTTTTTAGTAATTTCATTAAAAATAACTCTTTCTACTTTTTTATCTTTTAAAAGTTTTTTTTCCTCTAAAAATTCTTTTACATGCCATGCTATTGCTTCTCCTTCTCGGTCGGGGTCGGTTGCAAGAATAATTTTTGAAGAATTTTTTGCTGAGTCTGTTATTTCTTTAAGGTATTTTTTGGAGAAACTATCAATTTCCCAAATCATTTTAAAATCATTTTCTGGATCTACAGAACCATTTTTTGAAGGAAGGTCTCTTATATGACCATAACTAGCTAAAACTGTATAATCAGAACCTAAATATTTGTTAATAGTTTTTGCTTTTGCAGGACTTTCAACAATCACAAGATTCATTATTCCACAAACTACTCATAGTAATAGTCGTGTCAAATTAATAAATTTTCGTCTTAGTTTCTTGTTTATTTATAAGGCGTTTAATATTTTCTCTATGGGTATAAAAAATTAGAACAAACATAATTATAAAAAAAATAATATTATTTCCACTTACATAAAAAATATAAATCGGTACAGACAAGGATCCTAATATTGAGGAAAGTGATGAATATTTTGATATAAAATATGTAATAATCCAAACTAAACCAAAAATAATTCCAAATAAAAAATTTATTGAAAAAAGTATTCCAACATATGTTGCAACTCCTTTGCCACCCTTAAATTTCAACCAAATTGGAAATAGATGTCCTAAAAATGCACATAAGGAAGCTATGTATATTAAATTTGGATAATTAAATTTTACAAAAATAACTGGTAGTATAGCTTTTGAGATATCCAATATAAGTGTTGCAAATCCTATTACCTTATTTCCGCCTCTTAATACATTTGTTGCTCCAATATTACCTGACCCTATGTCTCTAATATCTTTTTTTAAAAAAATTTTAGTTAATAAAAAACCAAAAGGAATGGATCCCAATAAATATGAAAGTAATGCTACTAAATAGTAATCCATTAGTTTAATTTAAATAATTCTTCACCTTTAACAAATGTGTTTGTAACTTTTCCTTGAAGTTTTTTATTTTCAATTGATGTATTTTTTGATTTTGAAATTAAGTTTTCCTGTTTTACTATCCATGGTTTATTAATATCAACAATACAAAAATCTGCATCATTTCCTACACTTAAGTTTCCTTTATTAATTTTTAAAATTTTTGCAGGATTTGACGTTAGGGCTTTAATAATTGTTTCAAGTTTTAACGATCCATTATGATATAATTCTAAACTTAAAGATAAAAGAGTTTCAATACCTGATGCTCCAGTTGCTGCTTGAGCAAATGTAAGTCTTTTTTGCTCTTCATCTTCAGGTTTATGGTCTGAAACAATCACATCAATAGTTTCATCTTTCAATCCTTGTACCAAACTAACTCTATCCTCTTCAGTACGCAATGGAGGGGATAATTTTAAAAAAGTTCTAAAGTCCCCAATATCATTTTCGTTTAATGATAAATTATTAATCGATACTCCACATGTAAATTTTAAATTATTCTTTTTATTTTTTATAAGTTCTACAGATCTACCAGATGAGATTTGTGAAATATGATACCTACAATTTATATAATTTAATAATGTTAGATCTCTATCAATTATTATTAATTCTGCCATTTCAGGAATTCCTTGAAGGCCTAATTTAGTTGCAATAATACCTTCGTTGATCATTCCATCTTTTGCTAGTTCATAGTCTTCAGCATGTTGCATAATTAAAGTATCTAAATCACTAGCAGAATTCATTATTCTACTCATTACTCTAGTATTTTGTATTGTTTTTGTACCATCCGTAAAACCAATTATTCCTTTACTTTGTAGCAATCCAAATTCTGTCATATTGGTGCCTTCCGTGCCTTTTGTTAATGACGCTGTTGGATATATGTTAATTTTCGATTTGTCTCTTCCACGTCTTTTTAAAAAATCAACTATAGATACATTATCAATAATTGGATCAGTATTTGGCATTGTTACAACAGAAGTTACACCTCCTGATAATGCGGCATTACTTAAAGTTCTAAAATTCTCCTTGTATTCAAAACCAGGTTCACCAACAAAAACCCTCATATCAACTAACCCTGGAAATATATATTTTCCTTTTAGGTCAATTACTTTTTCACGGGATGGTATATTATTTGTGTTTACTTTTTTGCCTACTGCCTCTAATTGACCTTTATCACCAATAATTAATCCTCCAATTTCATTAATTGAATTGTGTGGATCTATAATATTACCATTAATAAAGTACTGTTTTTTCATTATTCACAAAAAATTTTCAAACATGCCATTCTAATAGCTACACCTAATTCAACTTGCTCTTTTACAACACTCATATTTGTGTCATCAGCTAACTTTGTGTCAATTTCAATTCCTCTATTCATTGGCCCTGGATGCATAATGATACAATCTTCTTTAGCATATCTAAGTTTGTCAGGTGTTAAACCATAGTATTCATAATATTCTCTGTTGGAGGAAAGAAAGGAACTTGTCATTCTTTCATTTTGCAATCTCAACATCATTACAATGTCACAATCCTTTACTCCTTTTTTCATATCTGAAAACATATTTACCCCAAATTTTTCAATTTCTTTTGGCATAAGATTTGAGGGTGCAACAATGTTCACTTCGGCACCCAACATATTTAA
This sequence comes from uncultured Pelagibacteraceae bacterium, assembly GCA_902634935.1. Taxonomy (GTDB): domain Bacteria; phylum Pseudomonadota; class Alphaproteobacteria; order Pelagibacterales; family Pelagibacteraceae; genus Pelagibacter. The sequence goes on along the minus strand of CACPMF010000011.1, from coordinate 17,032 downwards.
AAGATAAATATTTGATCTAGCTACTCTTGAGTGTTGAATGTCACCACAAATTGCAATTTTTAAACCTTGAATTTTTTTTTTTCTATTAATTATTGTAAGAGCATCTAATAATGCTTGTGTTGGATGTTCTCTTCGTCCATCTCCTGCATTTAAAACTGCACAATTTACTTTTTGAGAAAGAAGGTTACATGCACCTGAGTCTTGATGTCTTATAACTATAATATCAGGATGCATAGCATTTAAGGTCATGGCAGTATCTATTAATGTTTCACCTTTTTTAATTGCTGAATTTGTAATGTTCATTGACATTACGTCAGCACCTAATCTTTTACCTGCTAATTCAAATGAGCTTTGTGTTCTTGTTGATGGTTCAAAAAAAAGATTAATTTGAGTTTTACCCTTTAAAATATCTAATTTTTTATTTTTACTTTTGTTTAAATTAATGAAGCTGCTAGCTTCTTCTAATATAAGATTGATATCAGAAATAGATAAATCCTGGATTCCTAATAAATGTTTTTGAGAAATTTTAATAGCTTTTGATTTGGTTGCCATTAAAACCAACTCTATAGCTATATATTATAAACAATGCAAGTACTAATTATTCAAAAAATCAATAGCACCCTGTAGGATAAACGTTGCAGCATTTTGATCGATATTTTTTTCTCTTTTACTAACGTTTACATCCAATTGACTAGTAATATTAAAAGCGCCCACAGTAGATAATCTTTCATCCCATAAGCAAATATCAACATTAATAGATTTTGAAATATTTTTTGAAATATCATTCACTGATTGAGACGCTTTTCCATAAGATCCATCCATGTTTAAAGGATTTCCAATAATAATGCCTTTAATGTTGTTTTCTTTAATTATTACTTCTAAATTTGATATCAAATAATCAATTCCCCTATTTTCTATGGTTGTAAATGGAGTTGCTATTTTTTGATATTCATCACATATAGAAACACCTATTCTTTTTGATCCTAAATCTAAGCCAATCAATCTTGTTTTAACACTTTGTTTATTTTTTAGTTCTTCAATAGTGATCATATTGTATAATTTTTACTTAAATGATACTTTGCAGCAAATTTTTATTACCATATGACAATAGATCTTAAAACTGTAAAACATATATCTAAGTTAGCCAGAATTTCTACAGATGAGAAAAAAGCCAATAAACTAGCTAACGATTTAAATTCTATTTTTAAATTCATTGAGGCATTAAATGAGCTTGATACAGAAAAAGTTGAACCTTTGACATCAGTTGCTGACACAAAATTAAGGCTCAGAGAAGACAAGTTTGAAGCCAATAATATAAGAGATAAAATCCTGAAAAACTCTCCTGATGAAAATAAAGATTATTTTGTAGTGCCAAAGGTTGTTGAATAATGTCTGATATTACAAAACTATCTTTAAATGAACTAATACAAAATATTAGAAATAAAAAATTATCCTCAACAGAAATAACAAATTCATTTATTGAAAGATCGGAAAAATCAAAAAAATTAAATACTTATGTCACAGATAATTTTTCAAGCGCTTTAGAAGCTGCAAAAATATTTGATGAAAAACCTAATATGGATTTAAAACTTCCTGGTATACCAATAGCTGTAAAAGATTTATTTTGTACTAATGGAGTAAGAACGACGGCAGGAAGTAATATTTTAAATAATTTTATTCCACCTTATGAATCTACAGTAACGCAAAGCATGTGGGATGAAGGTGCAATTTTGTTAGGTAAATTAAATTGTGATGAGTTTGCAATGGGTTCTTCTAACGAAACTAGTTTTTTTGGAAATGTACAAAATCCAATTGGTGAAAATCTTGTACCAGGTGGCTCATCAGGCGGTTCATCAGCAGCTCTTGCCGCAAGTCTTACCCCAGTTACTATTGGAACCGATACAGGAGGATCAATTCGACAACCTGCATCTTTTACTGGTACAGTTGGTCTAAAACCAACTTACGGAAGTTGTTCTAGATATGGTATTGTAGCATTTGCATCTTCTTTAGATCAAGCTGGTCCAATGAGTCAGAATGTTAAAGATGCTGCATTATTATTAGAAGTTATCTCAAAATTTGATAACAAAGATTCAACATCCATAGATTTTAAAAGAAATAAATATTCATCTGAACTTACGAATAACATTAAAGGACTAAAAATAGGTATTCCCAATGAATATAGAGTTGAAGGTATGCCCAAAGAAATTGAAGATCTTTGGAAAAAAGGTATTGAAATTATAAAAGATTGTGGTGCAGAAATTGTTGATATTTCTCTACCTACTACAAAGTATGCATTACCGACTTATTATATAGTTGCTCCAGCTGAGGCTTCCTCAAATTTGGCAAGGTATGATGGTGTAAAATATGGTTTTAGATCTGAAGGTGAAAACTTGATTGATATGTATGAAAAAACAAGATCTGAAGGTTTCGGAGAAGAAGTTAAAAGAAGAATTTTAATTGGCACTTATGTATTATCATCAGGTTATTACGATGCATATTATCTAAAGGCACAAAAAGTAAGACAACTTATTAAAAATGATTTTGATAATGTTTATAATAATGTTGATGCTATACTAACACCTTCAACACCAAGTTCTGCATTTAAAATTGGGGAAAAAACTGATGATCCAGTCTCAATGTATTTGAATGATATTTTTACTGTACCTGTAAATCTGGCTGGATTACCTGGTATTTCTATACCTGCAGGAGTAGACGATAAAGGGTTCCCATTAGGACTTCAAATAATAGGCAAACCCTTTGATGAACAAACCATATTAAATATTGCCTATTCAATGGAAGAAAAGATTAATTTTAAGAATAATATAACTGATTGGTGGATGTGATGGCCAAAACTAACCAATTTTTTATTGAAAGAGAACAAAACAAATATGAAGTTGTTATTGGCCTAGAAGTTCATGCTCAGGTAACTTCAGACTCAAAATTATTTTCATCTTCACCAACAAAATTTGGAGCTGAGCCAAATACTCAAGTTAGTTTAGTTGATGCAGCCTTTCCCGGAATGCTTCCAGTGATAAATGAATTTTGTGTTAAACAAGCAATTAAAACTGGAATTGGGTTAAAAGCAAAAATAAACAAAAAGTCTATATTTGATAGAAAAAACTATTTTTATGCTGATCTTCCACAGGGTTATCAGATTTCTCAATATAAATATCCAATAATTGGTGAAGGTAAAGTTATTTTAGATATGACAGATGGCCAAAAAGAAATTGGTATCGAAAGACTTCATTTAGAACAAGATGCTGGCAAAAGTATTCATGATATAGATCCAACAAATACATTTGTAGATTTGAATAGATCTGGTGTAGCTTTAATGGAAATAGTTAGCAAACCTGATTTAAGATCACCAGATGAAGTTAATGCATATATAAAAAAATTAAGATCTATTATGAGATATCTTGGAACTTGTGATGGTAATATGCAAGAAGGATCACTTAGGGCAGATGTCAATGTTTCTGTAAGAAGACAAGGTGATGATAATTTTGGCACAAGATGTGAGATTAAAAATGTGAATTCAATCAAATTTATGCAGATGGCAATAATATACGAAGCTAACAGACAAGTTGATCTTATAGAAGAAGGGAAGAGCATTGATCAAGAAACAAGATTATTCGACACAAAAAAAAATGAAACAAGATCTATGAGATCTAAAGAAGACGCTCATGACTATAGATATTTTCCAGATCCTGATTTATTACCATTAGAAATAAGTGATGAGTTTATAAGTCAAATTAAAGATGAAATACCTGAATTACCAGATGAGAAGAAAAAAAGGTTTATAGATAAATTTAATTTATCATCATATGAAGCTAATATTTTGGTATCAGATATTGATACATCTAAATATTTTGAAGAAGTAATTAAAAATTCAGATGTTAAACTTGCGACTAATTGGATTACTGGTGAACTTTTTGCTGTATTAAATGAGAAAAATTTAGAAATATCAGAAAGTCCTGTTAGTTCTAATAATTTATCAAAACTGATAAATTTGATTAAAGACGGTACAATATCAGGAAAAATAGCAAAAACTATTTTTGAAGAAATGATTGAAGGTGATAAAGATCCACAGATAATTGTTGATCAAAAAGGATTAAAACAGGAAAGTGATCCCAAAGCACTTGAAGAACTTATAAATAAAGTAATTAAAAATAATACTTCTAAAGTTGAAGAATATAAGTCAGGTAAAGAAAAATTGTTTGGTTTTTTTGTAGGTCAGGTTATGAAAGAAAGCAAGGGTAAAGGGAATCCTCAATTAATTAACAAAATATTAAAAGAAAAACTGAATGGATAAATATATGGATATCGATCAAAAAATGATCGACTATATATTTTCACACACCTCTGAACTTCATCCAGTACAAAAGAAAATAATCAAATTTAATGAAAAACTTGGTTATATAAAAAAATTACAAATTTCAGTATTACAAGCTAACTTTATTGAATTTTTTATTAAATTTAAAAAGTTTAAATCTTGTTTAGAGATAGGAACTTTTACTGGTTATAGTGCTTTATCAATAGCCTTATCTTTACCAAAGAATGGAAGGTTATATTGCATAGATAAAAATGAAGAAAACCTCAATATTGCTAAAAAATTTTTTAAGCAAGCAGGGGTAAATAAAAAAATATTTACTGATATATCAAATGCTGAAGAAAGTTTGATAAAATTAAAAAAAAATGCGAAAAAATTTGATTTTATACTGATTGATGCAGATAAAGAAAATTACATTAATTACTTCGATTTATCATTATCTTTATTAAACAAAGGTGGGGTAATATTAGTTGATAATATTTTGTGGAAAGGTGAAGTAGTTAATCCATTAGCTAATGACAAGCTTACAAAATTAATTAAAAATTTTAATAACTACATCAAGAAATTAAAAATTAATAAATATATTGTTCCAATTGGAGATGGTTTTTTAATTTGTTGGAAAAAATAATGAAGATATTTTCTTTTTACAAAATAGAACGAATTAAAAATCTTAAATCTTTAAAAATAAAAATATTTAAAGAAATACGAAAAAATAATATTAAAGGATTAGTAATTTTATCCAAAGAAGGTATTAATGCCACGATAGCTGGAAATAGTAAAGATATTTCAAATATTGTTAAATATATAAAATTAATTCTGAATATTAAAAAATTTGATATTGAAAATATTACATACTCTTCATTCATTCCATTTCTTAAAGCGAAAGTAAAAATTAAAAATGAGGTTGTGCCAATGGATTATAATTTCTCATTTAAAAATAAAATTACAAAAAATTATCTATCTCCAAATAAATGGGATAATTTATTATCTCAAAAAAATGTGAAAATTGTAGATGCTAGAAAACCATTTGAATATGAGGTTGGTACCTTTAAAGGAGCTGTAAATCCAAATACATATAATTTTAGAGAATTTAAATCATATTTATCTAATTTAGATAAGAAACAAAAAATTGGAATGTTTTGTACAGGTGGTATTAGATGTGAAAAAGCATCAAATTATTTACATAATAATGGTTTTAAAAATGTTTATATGCTTAAAGGTGGAATTATAAATTATTTTAATAAAACTGATCCAAAAAAAAGCAATTGGAAAGGAGAATGTTTCGTATTTGACAATAGAGTTACAATTAAAAAAAATACTAAAGTTGGAAATTATGGTATTTGTAACGCTTGTAGATTGCCTATTAGTAAAAAAGATAAAAAGTCTAAATATTACAAAATTGGATTATCTTGTCCTAAGTGTTATGACAAGTTGACATCAAGCCAAATAACCAGATTTACTGTAAGACATAAACAATTATTAAATAAAAAAATTCCCCTCATATATAAAAGAAAATAAATCCATATGAATATTTTGTCTGATGATGTTAAAATATTAATTAGGAAGCTTGCAATACCTGCAAGTGTAGGAACTTTATTCCAGACTTTATATAATATAGTTGATACTTTTTTTGCAGGTAAAATTTCACCTGAGGCATTAGCTGCACTTACCAAATCATTTCCTATATATTTTATATTAATCGCATCATCTATTGGTGTGACAGTTGCTGGTACTTCATTAATTGGCAATAGCATAGGCGAAAAAAAATTAAATAAAGCTTCAACTTATTTTTGCCAGTTAATATTTTTTTCAATTATTTTAATATTTTTTATAACACTAATAGGTCTTAATTTGTCTGATGATGTTTTTAAGATTATGGGTTCTACAGATGAAGTTATGAATTTAGGTTTAGACTATACTAATATAATTTTCTATGGATCTTTCCTTTTTATAATAGTCGTTGCTATGAATTCTTTGTTACATGCAGAGGGTGATACCAAAACATACAGAAATGCCCTAATTATATCTTTTCTTTTAAATATATTTTTAAATCCAATTTTAATCTTTGGTTTTTTATTTATTCCAGCTTTTGGCATGAAGGGTATTGGTATTGCTACAATAATTGCACAATCAATTTCGTTTATAATAATTTTCAATAAAGTATTTAAAAGTGAACTTACAAAAAAAATAATTATTAATAATTTTTTACCTAAAATTTATTTTTTAAAAAATATTTTTTTTCAATCTATGCCAATCATTATCTCTATATGTGGTTACTCTGTTGCATCTGCTATTGTTTTTAAATATGCTGGCTTTTCAGGAGAGTATGCGGCCGCTGGATACGGCGCAGGTACGAGAATTGAGCAAGTTGTACTTTTGCCTATACTTGGCATTAATACTGCAATTATAACAATAATAGCACAAAATTTTGGTGCAAAAAATTTATTGAGAATTAAACAAACATATTTAACTGCAATAAAATATGCTTTTGCAATAATGATTTTATCTTCTTTATTTGTTTATTCCTTGGCTGAATTGTTAACAGGTCTTTTTTCCACTGATTTAAACGTTATTGCATTTGGAAAATTGTATTTACAAATATCAGCATTTGTATTGCCAGCTTATCCAGTTTTTTTCTTATCAAATGGTTTTTTTATGGCACTTAAAAAATCAGAAAAAGCTCTGATTGCAAATGTTTTTAGAAATGTAATATTTCCATTTCTGGTTTTTTACACAGCTCTATTTTATAACTCTAACTTTGAAAATTTCTTTTGGTTATGGGTTATATATAATTGGATTTTTTCACTTAGTTATTTAGGATATACTTTTTTTTATTTGAACTTTAGGTTAGACAAATTTAGCACTGTCGTTAAGCCATAGACATAAATGTTCTGAGAAAGATCTTCTTACAAATAGATTAATATTATAAGTATTTTTGTTATGTAATATTACATCAATATGATTAACTATTGTTTGTGTTGTTAAACCATCCGTTTTTGAAAATTGATCAAAATTAAACGAACATCCAGTTGAGAGAATATCATAAATCTTACTACCTTTTAAATTTATACATATCCATTGATCTGAGATATCAGTTACAGATCCATAATTAACTTTAGATATTTCAGAGTATAACTTGTTAAATATTACTTTTTCATTGTCATTTTTAAAATAAACCATCCATTCATCAGGACTGAGCCATATTGCATTAAAATTTTCACTAAATGAACTTGTATTAGCTTCATTTGGTAAAATTAAAGATAATACTTTTCCAGCTTTTGCAAAAAACTCTTTAGATTTTCCTCTTAAATTAATTTTTCTAATTGGTTCTTGCAATGATATTTCCACATCATTTAATTTGTTATCAGTAATTTGTGGATAGTGTGTATCAAGCATTTAATCTTTTATTCTCCTTGTCTAAAAATATTGTGTCAGAAACTGTTACGTTGATATTTTTATTTTCCATTGGAATAATTAGTTTTTTACCTTTCATATTTTTACCACTTCTTACTACTGCTAAGGCTATAGATTTATTAAGATTTGGACTAAAGTAACTTGATGTGACATGCCCTAACATATCGATTGGTTTTGTATTTGTATCTGAAACTATTTGAGCACCTTCCTCTAAAATCTCTTTAGGATCATCCGTTAATAATCCAACTAATTGTTTTCTATCCTCTCTAATAGTATCGCTTCTGTATAAAGATCTTTTACCTATAAAATCATATTTTTTTTTGCTTACAATCCAATCCATTTGAAGATCAGACGGAGTCATTGTTCCATCTGTATCTTGACCAACAATTATAAAACCTTTTTCAGCTCTTAAAAGGTGCATAGTTTCAGTGCCATAAGGAGTTATATTAAATTCTTGACCAGCATTTATACATTTTTCCCATAAAGACTTGCCATATTTTGATTCTATGTTGATCTCATAACTAAGCTCACCAGTAAAACTTATTCTCATCACTCTACAATTTACGTTATCAAGTTTTGTATTTTTAAAAGACATATGTGGAAAGTTTTCATCACTTAAATCTAGTTCTGGAAATATTTTGTTTATTATTTTTTTTGAATTAGGTCCACATACACTTGCTGTTGAATAATGATCAGTTACTGATGTCAAGTAAACGTCTAGTTCAGGCCATTCTGTTTGCAAATAATCTTCAAGTTTTCCAAGAACATTAGCTGCACCACCAGTAGTAGTGGTCATTAAATAGTGATTTTCAGCTAATCTAGTTGTAACTCCATCATCATAAACCATCCCATCCTCATTTAACATCAGTCCATATCTGCATTTTCCAATTGATAATTTTGACCATGCATTTGTATATACTCTATTCAAAAACTCAGATGCATCAGTACCCTGAATATCAATTTTTCCTAAAGTTGAAGCATCTAAAATACCAGCACTATCTCTAGCTGCTTTACTTTCTCTTTGAACAGCATCATGCATAGTCTCGCCATTTTTTGGATAGTACCAAGGCCTTTTCCATTGACCAACGTTTTCAAATTTAGCTTTATTATCAACATGCCAATCGTGAATTGAGGTTTTTCTTACTACCTCAAAAAATTTTCCTACATTTCTGCCAACTATTGTTCCAAAGGTCAAAGGTGTGAAAGGAGGTCTAAAGGTTGTAGTTCCTAACGTGCCCATTTTAACTCCAGCTGTATCTGCGATAATTCCTAACGCATGCATATTTGAAAGCTTTCCTTGATCGGTGGCCATACCGGTTGTGGTATATCTTTTAACATGTTCAATAGATCTAAAACCTTCTTTAAGGGCTAATTTTATATCTTTAGCAGTGGAGTCATTTTGAAAATCTATGAAGCATTTAGTTTTACCCAATGGTATTTTATTTGGCAGTAACCAAATATTTCTTTTTTCTTTTTCAATAGAACAATCAACATTTATATTTTTATAATCCTGATTATTTATTTCTAAAAAAATATTTATTTTATTAACTGTTTTATCTATAATGGTTTCTAAATCAAAGTCTCCATTACATGCACCAACACTTATTTGATCATTATCAATTTCTTTTGGAATAAAAACTTGATCATCATTTTTAAAATCAAGCTTACCACCTGATTGAGTATGCATATGAACCATTGGTGTCCAACCTCCGCTTATACCCAAGCAATCACAATTTAATTTAATTTTATTTCCTATGGTTGTGTTGCCATCATCTGATAACTCCATCAGTTCTATCGAATTTATTTTTCTATAGCCAAAAGTATTCGTAACAACATGATTAAAGTAAATCTTAATTCCTAGGTTTTGTGCTTGTTTTGCTATTTCAGATTGAGAGTTTTTTCTTAAATCCACTATTAGATTTTTTATTCCCTTTTTATGAAGTGAAATTGCTGTTTCGTATGCACTGTCATTGTTTGTAAAGAGAATAATATTTGTACCACAAGCAACACCATAATAATCTAAATATTTATTTATAGAGTTTGATAATAATATTCCAGGTCTGTCGTTATTATTAAAAACAAGCGGTCTCTCAATTGAGCCTGTTGCTACGATTACTTTTTTTGCTCTAATTTTCCACAATCTTTGTCTGATTTTATCTTTCTTATCTTTAATTGATAAATGATCTGTTAAATTTTCTCTTGCTAAAAGATAATTATATCCATGATAAGCAGCAATACTTGTTCTTGTCTTAACAGTTAAATTCTCAATTTCTGAAATTTCATTAATTTCTTTTTCTAACCATTTACTAGAGTGTTGATCATCGATTTTAAAACTGTCGTTACTTTGATAAATAGTTGAACCACCAAGTGTTTTTTTATCATCCACTAATAAGGTTTTTAAATTACTTTTTGCAGCTATTTTTGCTGATATTATTCCAGATAATCCACCACCAATTACAAGTACATCATAGTGAACGTATTTGTGATCATATATATCTGGATCAGGTTCGGTTGGTGATTTTCCAAGTCCAGCAGACATTCTGATTAAAGGTTCATAAATTTTTTTCCAAAAACTTTTTGGCCACATAAAAGTTTTATAATAAAAACCTGCCGGTATAAGAGGGGATATTAAATTGTTTATACCTCCAATATCAAACTTCACATTTGGCCAACAATTCTGTGAAAATGCCTCTAAACCATCATATATCTCTAATTCTGTAGCTCTAACATTTGGTTCTGTTAAATCATTTTTGTCACTAATCTGACAAATTGCATTAGGTTCTTCAGAACCACACGTCATTATACCTCTAGGTCTATGATATTTAAAACTTCTTCCTATTAAATGAACACCGTTTGCCAATAAAGCAGAGGCAAGTGTGTCACCTTCGTATCCAAAATAATTTTTACCATCATATTTAAATGATACTCTTTTAGTCTCATTTATATATTTAGTTTTATGTACTCTTAAATCTGACATAAATATTTATTTTACAGGTGGTTTTTCACCCATTTTATATACAGAATGTATTTTGTCATTTGAGGTATCTCTTACAACATTAAACCATTTTCTACATCCATGTGAGTGGTTCCATCTTTCAAATTGAACTCCTTTAATATTTTTTCTCATAAAAAGAAATTCAGCCCATTGATCATCACTTAGTTCTGTTGGCTGCTTTGGACGAACAATATGTGCCTCACCACCAGATGAAAACTCACTTTGATCTCTTTCACCACAAAAAGGACAATTAATTAAAAACATTATTAGTGTGCGACTGCAGCAGCGCCATGTTCGTCTACAAGATCACCACTTACAAATCTATTTAAATTAAACGCTGCATTTAATTTATGTGGTTCATCATTTGCAATAGTGTGAGCGAATAAATCCCCTGAACCTGGTGTTGCTTTAAATCCTCCAGTACCCCATCCACAATTAAAATATAAACCTTTTATATTGGTTTTGCTTATTATTGGACTTGCATCTGGACATATATCAACAATTCCTCCCCATTGTCTTAACATCTTCATTCGACTAAAAATAGGGTAGAGCTCTAAAATGGCCTTTAATGTATCTTCTACAATATTGTGACTTCCTCTTTGTGTGTATGAAACATATGAGTCAGTCCCAGCACCAATAACTAGCTCACCTTTGTCTGATTGACTTACATAAGCGTGAACTGCATTAGACATAACAACCGTATCAATAATTGGTTTTACTGGTTCAGATACCAAAGCTTGTAGAGGTTTACTTTCTAATGGAAGTTTAATACCTGCCATATTTGCAATAACACTAGAATGACCTGCTGCAACTACTCCAATTTTTTTGGTTTTAATAAAACCTTTTGTAGTTTCTAAACCTTCAACCTTATCACCATTTCTTTTTATTCCTTTAACCTCACAATTTTGAATTATATCAACACCCATTTCATTCGCACCACGTGCGTATCCCCAAGCTACAGCATCGTGCCGTGCTGTTCCTGCTCTTCTTTGTAATGTTCCACCTAAAACAGGATATCTTATATCTTGTGATGTATTTATAATTGGACAGAATTTTTTTACTTCATCAGTTTCAAGCCAAACAGCATCAATACCATTTAATCTATTTGCATGTGTTCTTCTTTTTAAATCTCTAACATCTTGTAAATTGTGAGCAAGGTTCATTACACCTCTTTGACTGAACATCACATTATAATTTAATTCTTGAGATAAATTCTCCCAAATTTTCAATGCATGATCATAAAGACCCGCACTTGCATCCCATAAATAGTTTGATCTTATAATTGTAGTATTTCTTCCAGTGTTGCCACCACCAATCCAACCTTTTTCTACGACAGCAATATTTGTTAAGTTATGTTTCTTTGCTAAATAATAAGCAGTAGCAAGTCCATGCCCGCCGCCTCCAACTATAACAGCATCATATTCTTTCTTTGGCTCAGGATCACCCCAAGCTTGTTGCCAATTCTCATGGTCTGATAATGCATTTTTGATCAAAGAAAAAATTGAATATTTGTTTTTCATTTTGCCAGAAAATACTTGATTAATATTGAATATTCAATCTTTTCAAATACTACATACAGTCACGTTAAAATATGTTAGATTACAATATATGAAAAAAATAATAGTATTTTTGTCACTAATAACTGTATCAATTATAAATCCAAATATTTCAAAATCCGACTCACCGTATGGTGAAGGTAATCTTCAATTAACTGAAGGAATGGTTGATTATTTTATTAAATATATAAGTAATCCAGGTGGTAGAAAATATCCTTCTGATTTTTATGTAACAATTGATGGAACTGATGGAACTTACTGGACTTGTTCACAAGCTGCAACTTGTGCTCCAGGAAGCGCAAAAACTGATATTAAAGAATGTGAAAGTTTAACAGGTAAAAAATGTAAAAAATTTGCAAGACAACGGACTGTTAAATGGAAAAATGGAATTAATCCAGGAAAAGGTAAAGCCTCAAAATTTAGTAAGAAAATGTCAGATCAGGAATTTCGAGATAAATTAAACAAGTTGGGATTTTATAAAAATGATATAAATATTACATCGTCAAATAATAATACTGACAACTCGTCTACAAGTAATTCTTATTCATTAAAAGGTGAAAGAGCTATTGCATTAAGTTGGAAAGGTTACTCTGATTTAATCGCTGGAATTATAGATTTTGATGAAAAAAATTATAAAGGTAACATCAATTTAGATTTACCAAATAATGATGGTTCTTGCGAAGGTAATTACATGCTTCAAAAAGGTGGTAAAGGCACTTGGCAGCTCTCCTGCACAAATGATATGGGTGCTTCCGGTACACTGAAATGGATTAAAGATGGATCTGTAACTGGAAAAGGTTTAGATTTTAATGATAATAAAGTTACGTTTACAGTTTCCAGTAAATCTTAATTCTTTGTATTACTAATTAAATTAATTGTTTTTTCTTTATAAATTTTAAAATTTCTGCTAATTGATATATTAATTGGAAGGATGGGTGAGCTGGTTGAAACCAGCGGTTTGCTAAACCGCCGTACGCTTGAAAAGGTGTACCGAGGGTTCGAATCCCTCTCCTTCCGCCATCAATATAATGGGTTGTTTTTGAAAAAATCTTTTAAATATATTGGTTTTTCCGACAATACATATCTATAGACATTATAATTCTCTAATACTCTTTGGACATAATTTCTGGTCTCTTTAAAAGGTATTAATTCAATCCAATCTATATAATCAGTTTGTTTTTTTTGTGGGTTCTTATTTAATCTTTTCCAATATTTTACTCTCTTGGGTCCTGCATTGTAAGCAGCCATGGAGAAAGGGTAGGATCCATCGTATTCAAGAATTAATCCAGCTATATAAAATGAACCAAGATTTATATTGTACTCAGGGCTTTTAGTTAATCTTGATTTTGAATATGAAAGTTTTGCCTGCTTAGCAACTGTTTTCGCAGTGTATGGCATTAACTGCATTAAACCTTGAGCTCCAACTCTACTATTTGCGCTTGTATCAAACTCACTTTCTTGTCTAATGATGGAAAGTATTAAAGCTGATTCTGGTATTTTTCTTCCACCAACATTAGTTGGAGTGCTTATAATAGGATAATTATATTTATTGTGAAATCTTTTTTGATACGAAGCAATCTTTGCAACTTGGATTGCAAAATCAAATCTACCAATATCTGTTGCTAACTTTGCAGCAAGCACTTCGCTACCTTTATCTATATTATCATTAGCTAAATACCTTAAAATATGCTTAGTGTACTTATCTTTATTAAGTTCATCTAATAAATGGACAGTAGCAACAATTTTATTTCTATAAAAACTTTCAGCATAATTTTTATCAATTTGCATTAATTCTGATAATTCAAATTTCTCTCTAGGCTTTGCCTTCATGTGAGATAATTGACCATAATATGTTGTTAGATATTTAGAACCAATTACATACCATTTCTTTGAATTTTCTTTGTCTTTTAATTTTTCATAAGTTCTTCCTAACCAATAAGCACCTCTTGATAGACTGATTGGGTAGCTGACATTTTCATAAAATTTAATAAAATGATCTTTTGCTAAAATTGGATCGTTTAAAAAACTTAAAGCTATCCATCCACTTAACCATTCAGCTTCAGCAAGTTCTGGTCCTTTAGACAAAGCATTCTTGCTAGTTACTTTATACGCCTCTTCATATCTTTTTTTATAGATTAATTTTCTTGCAATTTTAGATCTTTCACCCCACCATTTATCGGGTCTAACCATATATTCTTTAGTATTTTTTATATTAAATAAAATATCTAATGAGCTATCGAGTCTTCCTCTTTTTACTCTCCATTTTAATCTGTTATAATTTAAACCTGCATCATTTTTTAATTTTGCTGGTACTTTAGATATAGCAGTATCAACACCATATGAATTACTCATAAGTATTTGTCTTGCTGTGTATAAAAGTTGGTAATCTTTTGGCAAGTATCTTAACATTCTTTTTAGATCCCAATGTTTATTTTCCCAAGCAAGATGATCAGCTCTTTTTACATAATCTTCGGATGTCAAATATTTTTTAAATTTTTTTCTAAAATTAATCAGATCACTTTTTGTTAAATCAGCTCTAATAAATCCTTTTTTTATTAATTGAATTCCTTTTTGCCTGTTACCTGATTTAATTAGGCTTTCTCCTAAAACCATCTCCCCAAAGCCACTTGTATATGGATGTTTTTCAAACCACTTAATTATTTCTTTAGGTGATTGATTTTTTGTAGATAATTTATGCTCTGCCAAATATTTAACACGACTTAAACGTGGATATGTTTGAACACTTTCAATAAAGCTTTTATAATCATAAAATGTTGCTCTATTGCCTGGTGTTAGCAAATGTCGCCATTGTATAAAATTATATATAGACTTAGCTCTAGCTTTTTTTGCTACTTTTAATGCATCTTTCCAGTTACTTTTCTCCATAAAAGCAACCGCTTGTCTTGCGTAATTAAGATCTCTATCACTGTAATATTTGGATTTTTTTGTAGTGCTTAATCTTTTCTTATGGACAATAAGGGGTTTATTCTTTGGAATAATAATTCCATCAATTCTTTTGACAATAATTTCTTTTTCATTATCTAGTTCTTTTAAAAGCTCTAATTGATCCTTTGAAACATATGTGCCGGGTTTAAATTTTGGTATGATTATACTTAAAATATTTTTATCTTTTTTTTCCTTCGTTAAATTAGGTTTTGGCTTAGGTGTTACTAAATTTTCACAAAATGCTGATTGAATACTTAATAAAAAGAAGATAATTGTAGTACAGATTTTAAATGATTTTTTCTTCATTTTTTAAAATAAACGACAACTTATGATATAAATAATTATGTTTAAAGGTTCAAATGTTGCTTTAGTTACTCCGTTCAAGGATAATAAATTAGATGAAGAAAGTTATATAAAGTTAATCAATTTTCATCTGGAAAATGGTACACATGGACTAGTTCCTGCTGGTACAACAGGTGAATCTCCAACCTTAAGTCATAAAGAACATGAAAAAGTTATCGAACTTTGTATTAATGAAGCAAAAGGAAAAATACCAGTTATTGCAGGTACTGGATCTAATTCAACTGAAGAAGCAATTAATCTCACAAAGCACGCAGAAAAAGCTGGTGCTGATGGTGCATTAGTAGTTACGCCATATTATAACAAGCCTACCCAAGAGGGTTTGTATCAACACTACAAAGCCATTAACGATAACTGTGGAATACCTATAATTGTTTATAATATTCCAGGAAGATCTGTAATTGATGTTTCAGTTGATACAATGGCAAGAATGTTTGAACTTAAAAATATTGCTGGAGTAAAAGATGCAACTGGAATTCTTGAAAGAGTAGACCAACATAAAAATAAAATGGGATCGGAATTTATTCAGCTAACGGGAGAGGATGGTTTAGCTTTTGAATATAACAAAAGAGGAGGTGTTGGATGTATTTCTGTCACAGCTAATGTTGCCCCTAAACTTTGTTCTGAGATGCAATCATTATCTACTTCTGGAGATCAAAATAAAATTAGTCAAGCAGAGAAAATTGATAGCTCATTACAACCTCTTCACAAGTCACTTTTTATTGAAAGCAATCCATCACCTGTAAAATATGCTGCTAAATTACTAAACTTATGTGATGATGCTGTAAGATTACCACTAGTTAAAATTACGGATACTACTAAAAAAGAAGTAGAGAAGGCACTTAAAATCGCAAAATTAATTAATGAATAAAAAAACCTTAAGGGGTTTAAAAATCATAACATTAAATAGAAAAGCTTCTTTTAATTATTTCTTTAAAGAACTTTTTGAGGCAGGAATTGTATTAAGAGGATCTGAAATAAAATCTATAAGAGACGGTAAAGTAAATATTGCTGATTCATATGCAGTTGAAAAAGATGGTGAAATTTATTTAATTAATTCTCATATTCCTATTTATAAACAAGCTAGTTATTCAAATCATAACCCATATTCTGAAAGAAAATTATTATTAAATAAAAAAGAAATTAATAAATTGATTGGTAGAGTTAATGAAGAAGGATTTACATTGGTTCCCACAAAAATGTATTTTAAAAAGGGTAAAGCAAAGCTAGAAATTGCTGTTGCAAAAGGAAAAAAACAGCATGATAAACGAAATACAAAAAAAACAAGAGATTGGAACCGTGAAAAAGCAAGGTACTTTAGAAAATCGAGCTAATTATGTGTATTTAGCACTAGGTTCCAATCTTGGAAATAAAATTAGTAATTTAATTAAAACCCAGCAATTAATTTTAGGAAGTAACATTCAAATTTTGAAA
>CACPMF010000010.1 GCA_902634935.1 uncultured Pelagibacteraceae bacterium | reverse complement strand
CTAATTTGTATACTTGGAGGGTTAAGGATTAATGAGAGATAAATTTTTTATATATTTGATTTTTTATATTTTTGTGAATTTTAATTTATCCGCTGATGATATTGAAATTTACTCAGATAATATAAAAATTTTAAATGATAATAATATTATTAAGTCAATTAATACCAAAGCAAGTATTAGAGAAAAAAAATTACTCTTGGAGGGAGATAAATCTGTTTATGATAAAAAAAAACAAGAAATTACTTTAACAGGAAACGTTATATTTTACGACGAATTAAAAAATTTAAAAATATATTCCGAAAAAGCTATCTATAGTCAAAAGATTGATACTTTAACAACTAAAGGAATAACGAAAATAAAAATAGAAGATGAATATGAGATCTTATCGAAAAATATGATTTATGATAGAATTTCACAAAATATCTTTTCGCGTCAGGAAACAACAATTAATGATAGTTTGGGAAATGTATATAATATTCAAGATAGTTTTAAATTTAACTTAATAAATGAGGTTATATCTTCTAAAAAAGTAAATATTTTAGATAACAAAAATAATATATATTTCTTTGAAAACTCAAAAATTGACTTAATTAATAAAGAAATAGTTGGACAAGAAATCAAAATTGAATTTGTAGATAATTTTTTTGGTAATTCAGAAAATGATCCAATATTAAAAGGTAGATCAGCTATTTCGAACAGTAAAGAAACTAAAATTTATAAAACGGTTTTTACTACATGTAATACTGAAAATAAATCATGTCCAGGATGGGAGCTTGAAACCGAAGAGTTTACTCATGATAAAATTAAAAAAACTTTTAACTATAAAAATTCCTGGCTAAAAATTTTTGATAAAGAAATTTTTTGGTTTCCTTTCTTTAGCCATCCAGATCCGACAGTAAAAAGAAAGTCTGGATTTTTGCCGGCCACATATGGTAGTTCAAATAATTATGGAAGTTGGATTAATATTCCATACTATAAAGCTATTGACATAGATAAAGACTTAACATTTAAACCAAGGTTGTATTTAGATGATAAATTTATTTTGCAATCTGAATACAGGCAGGCTTTTGAAAACTCAAATTTAATATCTGATTTTAGTTATAATAATGATGGAAAAAACACAAATTCTCATTTTTTTTTAAAATCAAATGGAAAAACTAAACAAGGGACTGATTACGATTTTAATTATCAAAGTGTATCTAACGATGAATATTTGAAATTACATAATTTGTCGACTTCTTCAAATATTATAAATAATGAAAGCTTATTAACATCAGAATTAAGTTTTAATAAAAAAATAGATGAAAATACATCTTTTAAAAATAATTTTTTTATTTATGAGGATTTATCGATCAGAGATAGTGACCGTTTTCGCTATGTATTTCCAAACTTTGATTTTAACAAGAAAATTAATATTGATCAAAATTACAATGGTAACTTTTATTTTAATAGTTCTGGTTATCAACAAAATTATAATACCAATAATTATCAAGCTGTAATTACCAACGATTTTCTCTTCAATTCAGATAGTTTTATTTCAACAACTGGAGTCAAAAGTAATTATCAAATTTTAATTAAACAAGATAATTCTTTTACTAGCACACCAATCGATGATGTTGATACTAATGATTTATATCAAACAATTTTATTGAGATCTGAATTACCTTTAATGAAGAAAACAGATAAATTTAACACTTACTTGAAGCCAATTGTTGTAACTAGATACAGTCCAAATAATTCGAAAGATATAGCAAACAAGGATTTAAGATTAACTTATGATAATATATATTCTTTAAATCGAATTAGCTCGAAAAGAAATATAGAAGAAGGTGGATCTATTTCACTTGGTATTGAATATGATATTGATGATAAACTAAATAATAATATTTTGAATTTCAGAATAGCGAATTCAATAAGTGATAAAAATAAAAATAATTTACCAACAAAGAGTAAACTCAACCAAAAAAGATCAGATATTGTTGGTAAAATTAATTTTACACCTATGCAGATTTTAGATATTAATTATGATTTTTCATATGACAGAGATCTTAAAAATTCAAATTATCAGTCTATTTCAACAAATTTAAATTTTAGTAACTTTCAAACTGTTTTTAACTACTTATCCAAGGATAACGAAATAGGTAATGCAGAGTCTATAAGCAATACTTCAAGTTACAATTTTAACAAAGAAAATAAAATAAGTTTCGATGCTATAAAAAATTTAAAAACAGACTTTACCGAATATTATAATCTTACATATCAATATCAAACTGATTGCTTAACTACATCAGTAAAATATACTAAGAAATTTTATGAGGATGGAAATATATTACCAGATAAAAGTTTATTGTTCTACATAAGGTTTATTCCATTCGCAGAATTAAGACCTCAAGCGACAGACTTTAAATAATGTTATCGAAAAAAGTATATTATTTTTTTTTGATTTTAGTTTTAACTTTAAATTCTATAAAATTATATTCTAAAGAAGTTATAATAATAAGTAAAATTAATAATGAAATTATTACAAATGTTGATTTAGAAAACCAAATAAAATATTTACTAATAACAAGTAGCAACTTAAAAGATTTAAGTAAAAAAGATTTACTTGAATTGTCAAAAAATTCGTTGACTAGAGAAATATTAAAGAAGAAAGAAATTAAAAAGTTTATAAATATTGATAAGATTTCTAATCTTGAGGAGAAACTTATTAAACAACACTACGAGAGTTTAGGTTATGAGAATAAATCAAACTATATAAATTTTTTACAAAATAAGGGAATAAGTTTGGAGTTAGTTAAAAATAAACTTGTAACAGAACAACTCTGGAATACTCTTATATATGAAAAATTTAAAGAAAAAATAAAAATTGATGAAAGTGCAATTAAGAAAAAAATTAAAATATATAGAAGTCTACAAGAGAAACTTTATGAAGTTAACGTTTCAGAAATACTGTTTAATTATGAGCTAAGTTTTAATGAATTAAATCAATTCATTGAAAAATATGGTTTTAAAAATGCTGCTATCAAGTTTAGTATTTCAGATACATCCTCAAAAGGAGGTGAAATTGGTTGGGTTAATTTGAGTAATTTATCACCAGAGATGCAGGAAAAAATTAATTCTTTAAAAATTGGTGAATATACAAAACCTATTAAAATTCCGAGTGGAAATTTAATTTTAAAAATTAACTCAAAAAGGGAGCTTAAAGATCAATTTGATTTAGATGAAGCAACAAAAAAACAAATTATTTTTGAGCAAAACAGACAACTAAATAGTTACTCCTTAAACTATTATAATAAGCTTAAACAAAATGCTATTATAGATGAGTATAAATAAAGTTTTAATTGTTACTGCGGAACCTAAAAGTGTTTTTTTAGAAATATTATTTAAGTACTTTAATTCAAAAAAGTACAAAAAAAATAAAAAGTTAATATTAGTAGGAAATAAAAAGATAATTCAGAGAGAAGCTAAAATTTATAATTACAAAAAAGAAATTAAGCAAATTTCTAACTTTGAAAGTGCAATTAAGGATAAATTAAATATTTTTAATATTGAGATAAAAAAAAAAAATTATAAAAAGTACATCTCTGATTGTTTTAAAAATTCTATCTCTATTTTAAAAAAGGATTCAAATATAGTACTTGTAAATGGACCGATCGATAAAAAAAAATTTTTAGATAATAAATACTTGGGAGTTACAGAATATCTTGCAAAAAAAACAAATTCAAAAAACCCTGTTATGCTAATTTATAATAAGAATATTTCTGTTTCTCCAATTACTACACATTTGCCAATTAAATATGTTTCAAAAAATATAACAAAATCAAAAATTATTAAAAATATTAGATCAATAAATAATTTTTATAAAAAGATTTTTAAATTTAAACCTAGAATTGCAGTTCTGGGTCTTAATCCTCACTGTGAAACAGTGAGCAAAGTTAGCGAAGAAAAAAAAATAATTATCCCGGCAATAACAAAACTAAAGAAGGAAATGATTTCTGTAAAAGGACCATTTTCTGCAGACTCTTTTTTTATAAAAAAAAATATAGATGAATATGATGTGGTCGTTGGAATGTATCACGATCAAGTTTTAACACCTTTAAAAACATTATTTAACTTTGATGCTATCAATATTACAATTGGATTACCATTTATTAGAGTTTCGCCTGATCATGGACCAAATTCCAATATGTATCTTAAAAATAAATCAGATCCTTCATCTATTTTTTGTGCGATGAATTTTATAAATAAAATTTAATGAATATAATTCCTAAAAAGAGTTTAGGACAAAATTTTTTGTTAGATAAAAATATTATTAAAAAAGTATGTGATAACGGTAATATAAGTGAGAAAGATTATGTTTTAGAAATAGGCCCTGGAACTGGTAATTTAACTGAAACTATTCTTCTCAAAAAACCTAAAAAGTTATATGTCATAGAAAAAGATAAAAGATTAATTGAGCATCTAAATAAAAAATTTAAAGATAGTATCGTTGTTATCAACGAAGATATTTTACAGTACAAATTTAATGAATTAAATATCAAAAATTTGATTGTATTTGGAAATCTCCCATACAATATTTCTAGCCAAATACTTGTTAAATTTATTAAACACAATAGGAAAGATTTCACATTTAAAAAATTAATTTTTATGTTTCAGAAAGAAGTTGCTGAGAGAATCTTAGCTAAAGATAATACAAATCTATACGGAAGATTATCTATATTTTCTTCATGGAAATTTAACATTAAAAAAATCATGGATATAGAACCATCTTCTTTTTATCCAAAACCAAAGGTTACTAGCACATTGTTGATTTTTGAACCAAAATCAAATTATATTGAATTTAAGAACTCCAATAATCTTGAACATATTACAAATATTTTTTTTAATCAGAGAAGAAAAATGATAAAAAAACCACTCAATATTATTTTTAAAAATCCAAAAAAAGTAGCTGATGAATTAAAATTAGATGTAAAATTAAGACCGCAAAATTTAGATAAAAATACCTTTTATAAAATATGTTTAATTTACGAAAAATTAATTAAGTAGACTGTTCACGTGTAAAGATATTAATTTTTGATAATCGGGATCATTTTCATTATTTTTAGATTCAATAAATTTAATTATTTTTTTATAGCAATTTTCTAAATCGTCGTTGATAACCGTAAAATCATAATCTTTCCAATGAAGTACATCCTCATTAAATTGGGCCATTCTTTCTTTTACTATTTTTTCGTCATTTCTATCTCTATTTAATAGTCTTTTGTAAAGCTCATCTCGGCTTGGTGGTAAAATAAATATTGTAAGTATTCTATAATTAAGTTTTTGTTTCTTAATTTGTTCCGTTCCTTGCCAATCAATATCAAAAATAACATTTTGTCCACTTTCAAGCTTTTTAAAAACAGCATCTTTAGATGATCCGTAATAATGTTGAAAAACTTTTGCATATTCTAAAAATCGATCTTCATCAATTAAATTTTTAAATTCAGAATCGCTGACAAAATAATAATCTTTGCCGTCTTTTTCGATTGAACGAGGTTTTCTTGTTGTGTGAGATATAGATATTTGATAATTATTTTTTCTTGAAATTTCTTTAACTAATGTGGTTTTACCTGCGCCCGATGGAGATGATAATACTACTATTATCCCCTCATTATTTCCGGACATTTAATACTAAAATTTAATTAGCTTTATTCTCTATAAATTTTACAGCATCTCCTACTGTAAGAATCTTTTCTGCATCGCTATCTGAGATCTCTGACCCGAATTCCTCTTCAAAAGCCATTACTAATTCAACAGTATCTAAACTATCTGCCCCGAGATCATCGATAAAACTTGACTCTTCAGTTACTTTTGCTTCGTCAATTCCTAGATGGTCTGCAACTATTTTTTTTACTTTACTTGAAATATCGTCTGACATTTATATCCTTTAAGTTAAGTCGTTAATAAATATTTTGTTGATTTTGTCAACTAAAATACATGCCACCATTAACATGTATTGTTTCACCTGTAATATAATCCGAAAGTTTTGAGCATAAAAAAATGACTGTATTTGCAACATCATTTGGGGTACCAAATCTATTCATAGGTATTTTCGATTTTAAAACTTCTTTGTAATCGTCATTAATTTTATCAGTCATTTCAGTTGATATAAAGCCTGGGGAGACACAATTTACATTTATATTTTTCTTTCCATATTCTAGAGCTAAACTTTTAGACATTGCAACAACACCAGCTTTAGAAGCAGTATAATTTGCTTGCCCAATATTGCCCGTGTGTCCAACTATTGATGTAATATTTATTATTTTTCCTTTTTTACTCTTAAGCATTTTTTTAACGACACTTTTACTCAAAAGGAAAGTGGAGGTTAAATTAATATCAATAACTTTATTCCATTCCTCATCTTTCATTCTTATCGAAAGATTATCTCTTGTAATTCCAGCATTATTAATTAACACATCTATTCTTCCACCCAAGATTTCGTTTGCTTTATTTATGAAATTTTCAATTTCTAAATGATTTGATATGTCAAATTTTTTTATTTGAACATTTTTATATTTTTTTTTAATTAAATTAAGTTTTTCCTCATTAGTACCCGTAGCTAATACATTAGCACCAGATAAAATTAAATTTTCTAAAATAGAATTGCCTATTCCTCCTGTAGCACCAGTAAGAATAATATTAATATCCTTTAAATCTATCATTAGCCTATAACTTCTTTAAATCTTCTAAATCGTTAATTTGTATAAGTTCTGCATTTCTGTTCATTCTTTTTACTAATCCTGAGAGTACTTTACCAGGACCAATTTCTATAAATTTATTTATATTTTTGTTTATCATATAATTAATAATTTCTCTCCATCTTACTGGTTTCTCTATTTGGCTTATCAATAATTTTTTTATAGCAGATATTTCATTGACTGGTTCTGAAGTTACATTTGAAACAATATCAATTTTTGGCGATTTAAACTCCAAATGAGATATTTCTACCTCCATAATTTTTGTTGCACTATTCATAAGTTTGCAATGAAACGGGGCACTTACTGGAAGTTTTATATTTTTTATTTTATTATTTATTAATTCTAAGGAAAATTTTTCCAAATCTTTGTTATTTCCACTAATCACAATTTGACCAACTGAATTGTCATTTGCCACGTAACAATTAAAATTATCTTTATTCATCTCTAAAATATCATTAATTCTCTCAATATCAGATCCTAAAACCGCCAACATACCACCCTGGCCTTTAGGAACTGCTGATTGCATAGCATGACCTCTTTTTTTCAATAATTTAATTGTTTGAGAAAATGTTAATGACTCTGCACATGCCAATGCAGAATACTCACCTAGTGAATGACCAGCAAAATAATTTGCAGCATCAATGTCAAATGAGGTTTCTCTTTTTAAAACATTAAAAATACTATAACTTACTAGAAATATTGCTGGTTGAGTATTTTCAGTAAGATCAAGTTGATCTTTAGGACCCTCTAATACTAATTTGCTTATTGAACTATTAAGTAAATCATCAGCCTCTTTGAAAAAAAACTTAACATAATCAAAGTTATCATAGAAAACTTTTGCCATCCCTGGAGACTGCGAACCTTGACCAGGGAATAAAACAGAAAACATTAAATATATTAAGTAAATATTGTATTTTTTGTATTGTAATTAAAAATTAATAATAGTATATCCTCACATTTTTAAAAGAATAAATATGAACTTTTACGAACATACAATTATAGCTAGACAAGACACTAGCCCTTCACAGTTGAAACAGCTTCAAGAAAAGTACTCTAAAATAGTAGAAAAGAATGAAGGTGATATTGTAAAACTTGAAAATTGGGGATTACTGAACCTCTCGTATTTAATAAAAAAAAATAAAAAGGGTAATTATTTACATTTTAAAATTAAAGCTAGTGGAAAAACTATTTCTGAGTTAGAAAAAAACGAGAAAATTGACAAAAATTTATTAAGATATTTAACAGTAAAAGTTAAAAAATTTGATTTAGAAACAGATTACTTCAAAAAAAATAGTGATGATAAAGAAGTAGATAAAAAAATTAAAAAATAATGAAAAAGAGAAATAACAAAAAAAGAGGTTCACAAAGTAATTTTTCAAAACTGAGTATTTTCCAGAATAATAAATATAGATTTAAAAAAAAATGTCCTCTTTCAGGAAAGGGTGCGCCATTAGTTGATTATAAAAATATTAAGCTTTTAAAAAAATATATATCTGAAAATGGAAAAATTCTTCCTTCCCGAATAACGTCGGTAAGTCAAAAAAAACAAAGAGAATTATCTCTTTCAATTAAAAGAGCTAGAAATTTAGCGTTAATATAATGAAAGTTATCCTCTTAGAGAACGTAAGAAAAATAGGATCAATTGGGGAAATAATTGATGTTAAGAGAGGTTTTGCAAGAAATTATTTAATTTCGAAAAAAAAAGCTCTTTTTGCATCTAAAGAAAATATTAAGGAAGTTGAAAAAATTAAACAAGAGCTAAGTAAAAAAGATCAAGACAAAAAGAAAGAGGCAAAAGGTATTTCAGAAAAAATTCAAAAAAAGATTTATGAGATAAAAAAACTTAGTACTGAAAATAAAGAATTATATGGATCAGTAAAACCTACAGAAATTTCTAAGTTAATTTACGAAAAAGAAAATGTACAAATAAATCCCTCTAATATTCAACCTTCAAAAGAAATAAAATCTCTAGGCGAATTTAAAGTTGAATTAAACCTACATTCTGACGTACAAACTCAAATAATAATTAAAGTAATCCCTCAAGAAGAAATAAAATAATTATACATTTTTTTCCCCAATTCTTATTTAATATTGTAAATAATCTATTTTTAAATAGGATTTTACTATGTCACAATCTCTTAACATTATAAAAAGTAAATTAGAAGAACATCCTAACAATATTGAAGCTGAACAATCAGTAATTGGATCAATTTTACTCTCAAATGAAATATTTGATGAGATCAATATGATAATAGTTAATAAAAACTTTTATGATCCAATGCATCAAAAAATTTTTGGGGCTATAGAAAAGTTAATTTATAGTGGAATGTTGGCAAATCCAATTACTCTTAAAAATTATTTTGAAAATGAAAAAGACGAATTAAATGTACCTGAGTATCTTGTAAAGGTGACTAAATTTTCAACATCCTCAAGGCAAGCAATTGAGTATTCAAAATTAATTTATGATCTATTTGTAAAAAGAGAATTAATCAAAATCTCAGAAAATGTAATTGATACCGCAAAACTAAATGATCTAGATAATGATGGACAAAAAATTATTGAGAATTTTGAAAAAAAATTATTTGATTTAGCTGAAAAAGGCTCTTTAAGTAATTCACTGATTAAATTTGATGAAGCCATGAGACAAACAATTGAAATGGCTTCAAGCGCATATAAAAATGATGAAGGAATTGTTGGTGTGCCTACTGGTCTAACAGATCTTGATGATCGACTGGGTGGACTACATAAATCTGATTTAATTGTAATTGCAGGAAGACCATCAATGGGAAAGACTGCATTGGCTACAAATATAGCATTCAATGCAGCAAAAAAATTACAAGATGATGGAAAAAAGTCTTCAATAGCTTTTTTTTCTCTAGAGATGTCATCAGAACAGCTTTCAACTCGAATTCTTGCTGAGCAATCTAGAATTAAATCTAATGATATTAGAAGAGGAAAAATATCGGAAGAGCAATTTGATAAATTTATTGAAACCTCAAAAGATATATCTGAATTGCCTCTCTATATTGATGAAACCCCAGCTATTTCAATTGCAGCTCTCAGCAATAGAGCACGAAGAATTAAAAGATTATATGGTCTTGATATGGTTGTTATTGATTATATTCAATTGATGAGAGCATCAAACTTTAAAGATGGGAGAGTTCAAGAAATATCCGAGATTACACAAGGTTTAAAAGCGCTAGCAAAAGAGTTATCAGTTCCAGTTGTTGCTCTCTCTCAATTGTCTAGAGCAGTTGAAGCAAGAGATGATAAGAAACCACAATTAGCTGATTTAAGAGAGTCTGGTTCTATTGAACAAGATGCGGATGTTGTAATGTTTGTTTACAGAGAAGCATATTACTTAGAGAGAAAAGAACCAAGACCTGCAACAGTTGAGCACGCAGAATGGCAGGCAAAAATGAATGAAGTCTCAAGTTTAGCTGAAATAATTATAGGTAAACAACGTCATGGTCCAACGGGTAATATAATGCTTGAATTTGAGGCTATGTTTACCAAATTTAAAGATATTCAAAACAACTAGTTTTAAATATATAAGCTAATACTGAATGTTGGCTAATTTTTATCAAAAAAATATTATTGAAAAACCAAAATTAGTTTTTCTTCTACTTTTAATTTCTTTAATTTTTTTTGGTTATTTTTCGAAAAATTTTAGGCTTGATGCATCATCAGATACTCTTCTTATTGAAGGTGATCCAGACTTAAAATACTTAAATGAAATCTCTGAAAGGTACGAAGCAAAAGAATTTTTAGTATTAACTTATACTCCAAATGGTGAAATGATTTCGTCTGAATCCATCAAAAATTTACTATCACTAAAACAAGAAGTTCAAAAATTAGATTGGGTTCATAATGTTATCACTCTTTTAGATATACCTCTTCTTAATAGCACTGATCAACCTCTTTTAGAAAGATTAAATAATTTTAAATCATTAAAAGATAATGATGTTGATAAAATTAGAGGTTTTCAAGAAATTAAAAATAGTCCCGTATTTAGAAATTTTGTAATAAGTGAAGATGGTAAAACTAGTGGAATAATTGTTTATCTAAAACCCAGGGAAAAAAACAAAGAATTCAAGAACAAGCAAGAGTTAGAAAAATATAAGGATCAGATAAAAAAACAAAATCATGAAAATATTTTAGAGATAAGAGAGGTAATAAAAAATTTTAATAATGTTGGTAAAATTCATTTGGGTGGCATTCCTATGATTGCAGACGATATGATGACTTTTATTAAAAATGATATTATTGTATTTGGGCTTGGAGTATTAATTTTTATTATTGTAACACTCTGGTTTGTATTTAGAAAATTAGTTTGGATTATTGTTCCTATAAGCAGTTGTTTTTTTTCTGTGATAATTATGATGGGGCTTTTAGGTTTAGTTGGATGGAAAGTTACAGTTATATCCTCAAACTTTATAGCTATGATGCTAATCCTTACTATGGCAATGAATATTCATATGAGTACTCGATTTCTTCAACTCTCAAAAAAGTTTCCAAAGAAAACAAAAACCAGTATCATAGTAATGACTACAAGTAATATGTATTGGCCTATACTTTATACTGTTCTTACAACTATTTGTGCATTCTTATCTTTAATATTTAGTGAAATAAAACCAATCATTGATTTTGGTTGGATGATGACAATGGGATTGCTTACATCTTTTATAATCACATTTACACTACTACCAACTTTGTTAAATTTTATTGAAAGCTCAAATATCAATATAAAAAAGGATCAAAGGTCAAAATTTACATATTTTCTTGGTAATTTTGCAATTGATAGAAAAAATATTATTTTTGGAACGACTGTATTTGTTATTATTTTAAGTGTTGCTGGTATTTCAAAATTAGAGGTAGAAAATAGTTTCATCAATTACTTCAATAAAAATACCGAAATTTATAAAGGCATGAAATTAATTGATGAAAAGTTAGGTGGCACTACTCCTTTGGAGGTAATACTTAAGTTTCCAAAAAATAAAGAGGAAAAGTCTGATGATGATTTTGAGGATGATTGGGGTGATGAAGAACAAAATAATGACAAATATTGGTTTACTAAAGATAAAATTGATAAAATTAACAATGTACATAAATATTTAGACAGCTTAGAGCCAGTAGGCAAAGTACTTTCTTTTTCCTCTATAATTGAAGTTGCAACTCAACTAAATAACAACAAGCCATTAGGGACACTAGAGATGGGTGTATTGTATTCAAAAATTCCTGATACAATTAAAAAAGAAATAGTTGATCCTTATATTTCAATAAAAGACTCAGAGGCAAGAATAAGTTTGAGAATAAAAGATTCTTTAGAAGATTTAAGAAGGAATGACTTAATTAATCAAATTAATTTCGATTTAGAAAATAAACTGGGACTTAAAAAAGATGAATTTAAATTAGGAGGTGTTCTAATTTTATTTAATAACTTGTTACAAAGTTTGTTTAAATCTCAAATATTAACTCTTGGTTTTGTTATGGTTGGGATATTTATTATGTTTATTGTTTTATTTAGAAATATCAAATTATCCTTAATTGGGGTTGTTCCAAATTTTATAGCTGCTTTTTTTATTTTAGGTATTATTGGATTAGCAGGTATACCATTGGATATGATGACAATTACAATTGCTGCAATAACTATTGGTATTGCTGTTGATAACAGTATTCATTATATTTATAGGTTTAAGGAAGAATTTTCAAAAATTAAAAACTACAATGAAACACTTCGAGTTTGTCACTCAACTGTAGGAGTTGCTATATTAAATACTTCAATTACAATTGTATTTGGATTTTCTATTTTAGTATTATCAAATTTTATTCCAACTATTTATTTCGGTATATTTACAGGTATTGCAATGTTATTAGCGATGATTTCTGTGCTAACTCTTCTTCCATCTTTATTATTAGTTGTTAAACCATTTTCAATTAAGTGATTGACAATATTCAAGATATTTTAGAAAAAATTACAGTATTTGATTACTCTTATATAATTTTAACAATTTTGTTAATGATTAGAGGGGCTTTTAAAGGATTTGTATTATCAATTTTATCAGCTGCAAAATGGGTGTTGGCATATATTTTAACAATTTTTATTTTTCCAAAAGCAAAACCCTATGTAGAAAATATTTTAGACAACGAATATGTATTAGATATAATTTTGGGAGTTAGCTTATTTGTATTGATAATTTTCTTGATATTAATGATAAACAAAGCAATAAGCAAAGCTGTAACCTATTCTGGTATTGGTACAATTGATAAATTTTTTGGTTTGATATTTGGAATCGTTAAGTCATATGTGTTTGTGGTTTGTTTATTCACAGCTGCTAATATTGTTTATAATTATGAAAAATGGCCTTTAAACTTAAAGGATTCATTTACATTTCCTATGGTTGAAAAAGGTAGTAAGTACCTTATAAACGAATTTCCCAATGAAAAAGAATATCAAGACGCTAAAGAAAAAGTTCAGGATATATAGTCCAAAAATTAAGGAGGAGTGTGGTGTTTTTGGAATAAGCAACTCTCCTGAAGCTTCTACCTTAACAGCTTTAGGCTTGCATGCTCTGCAACACAGAGGTCAAGAAGGATGTGGGATCGTCTCATTTGATGGAGAAAAATATCATTCAGAAAAAAGATTTGGTCTTGTAGGAGATAATTTTAATGATGAAAAAGTTTTAAACAATTTACCAGGAAAATTTGCTATTGGGCATAATAGATATTCAACAACAGGAGGCACTGCTTTAAGAAACGTACAACCATTCTTTGCAGATACAAATTCTGGAGGTATTGGTGTAGCTCACAATGGAAATTTAACTAACGCGATCACTTTGAGAAACAAAATGGTTGAAGAAGGATCTATTTTTTACACAACTTCAGACACAGAAACTATCGTTAAACTAATTGCTAAGTCAAAAAGAGGTCGAACAATTGATAAAATTATTGATGCTATATTTCAAATTCAAGGAGGGTATGCTTTGGTTATGATGACTCAAAATAGCTTAATAGGAGTTAGAGATCCACTTGGTATTCGTCCTCTTGTTATTGGAAAGTTAAAAAATTCCTACGTTTTTACTTCAGAAACATGCGCATTAGATATAATAGGTGCAAAATTTATAAGAGAAGTTGAAAATGGAGAAATCGTTTACGTAGAAAATGATGAATTACAAAGTTTAAAACCTTTTCCTCCAAAAAAAGTAAGGCCTTGTATTTTTGAATATATCTATTTTTCAAGACCTGATAGCATTTTAAATGGAAAAACTGCTTATGAATATAGAAAAAATTTCGGAGCACAATTAGCTAAAGAAGATAGTTTTGATGCTGATATAGTTGTACCAGTACCAGACTCTGGAAATGCTGCAGCATTAGGTTATGCCCAAGAAAAGAAAGTAAAATTTGATTTAGGTCTTATTAGAAACCATTATGTCGGACGAACTTTTATAGAGCCTTCTCAACAAATTAGAAGCCTTGGGGTAAAATTAAAATTAAATGCAAACCTATCAGTAATTAAAAATAAAAAAATAATATTAATCGATGACTCGCTTGTAAGAGGAACAACCTCATATAAAATAGTTAAGATGTTATATGATGCTGGAGCTAAAGAAGTACATGTTAGAATTGCTAGTCCTGAAATCAAATATCCTGATTTCTATGGTGTAGATACCCCTACAAAGAAAGAACTATTGGCTGCTAACAAAACTGTAGATGAAATAAAAGAATTTATAAGTGCACAAAGTTTGAAATTTTTAAGTTTAGACGGGCTGTATAAAGCTATGGGATTTGAAAAAAGAAATGATAACTATCCTCAATTAACAGATCATTATTTTACTGGTGATTATCCAGTAAAAATAATTGATGAATTAGGTGGGGATAAAGTTACTCAATTATCACTCTTAAGTACTGGTTCAAATAACTGATGAAAAAAGTAAGTTTTACTGAAATGAAGCATGGAACCAAAGATGATTATGCTCTTTTAGACAAACACGAAAAAGAATATGAAAGAAAAACTGCTGATAGAATTTTAAACTATCTTTCAAAACTAGATAGCACACTTGAAGGATATAAAGTTTCAAGATTAGAACATTCTTTACAATCAGCTACTAGAGCATTTAAGAATGGAGAGAGCGAGGAAATGGTTGTTGCAACTCTATTGCATGATATTGGAGATGAACTAGCTCCAATGAATCACTCACAGTATGCTGCATCAATATTAAGACCTTATGTATCTGAAAAAACACATTGGATTATTGAAAAACATGGTTTGTTTCAAACTTATTATTCAGCAGAACATTTGGGTGGAGATAAAAATGCTAGAGAAAGATATAAAGATCATAAATATTATCAAGCAACTATTGATTTCTGTGAGAATTACGACCAATGTTCCTTTGATCCAGATTACAAATCAATGACATTAAAAGAATTTGAGCCTATGGTAAGGAAAATATTCGCAAGAGATCCTTTTTATCATCACTAAATTTTCATATGACTAATCGACTGACATCTGAGAAAAGTCCGTATCTAAAACAACACGAAAATAATCCTGTTGATTGGTATCCCTGGAAAAGTGAAACTTTAAAATTAGCTAAGGATGAAAAAAAACCAATTTTTCTAAGTGTTGGTTATGCCAGTTGTCATTGGTGCCATGTTATGGCTCATGAAAGTTTTGAAGATGAAGAAACGGCTAAAATAATGAATGAAAAATTTATAAATATCAAAGTTGATAGAGAAGAAAGACCAGATCTTGATTACGTTTTTCAGAGAAGCTTATCAATTTTAACTGGTATACAAGGGGGCTGGCCTCTTTCAATGTTTTTAGATGAAAATGGTGTTCCTTTTACAGGAGGTACTTACTTTCCTCCAAAAGAAATGCAAGGAAGACCTGATTTTAGAAAAGTTTTAAATAATGTTTCAGATGTTTATAGAGATAATAGAGAAAAAATAATCGCACAAGCTTCACAAATGCAGGATATTTTTTCTAAAATTAATCAAAGATCTGCAGTTTTAAATCAACCTCTTTTACCTTTTGTAGATAAAATTATTTCATATTTAGATGAGGAACATGGGAGTTTCAAAGGTGCTCCAAAATTTCCTCAATTTTATTTATTTGATGCCATGTTTTATTTCTATTTAAAAACTAATGATGAAAAATATCTTAAACCAGTTGAGACGTTATTAAAAAATATTTGTTCAAAAGGAATTTACGATCAATTGGCAGGAGGCATAGCCAGATATACAGTTGATGATAAGTGGATCATTCCACATTTTGAAAAAATGCTCTATGATAACATTCAGTTTATAAGCCTTTTATCAAAATTTTATCAAAGTACAAAATCTGATTACTTTAAAAGTAAATTAATTCAAACAATAAACTATATAAATACAGAATTTGTAAATGACATTGGATTATATGGGTCAGCATATGATGCAGACAGTGAAGGTGTGGAAGGAAAATTTTATACATGGTCTTTTGAAGAACTTAGTAAGATTTTGCAAAATAATTTAAATATATTTGCTAAAAAATACTTAGTAAATAATGAAGGTAATTTTGAGGGTAAAAATATTCTTGTTGAGCAACATAATAGTTTAGATGAAAAAGAAAAAGAAATTATTACAAGAGCAGAGAAAGATCTAATTCTAATCAGAAACAAAAGAGTTAAACCATTATTTGATGATAAATCTCAAACGGATCAAAATGCATTTTTAATTACGGCTTTATTAAATGCATCTGTTGTTTTGGAAGACGAGAATATTAAAGAAATTGCTTTTAAAAAGTTCAAAATACTTAAAGAAAAAATGTCAGACAAAATATTTCATTGTTATCAGTCAGAAGAAATTGATGTTTTTCTAGAAGATTATGTTTTCTATTCAAAACTATTATTAAATTTGTACGAAATTGAGGAAAAAAAAGAATATTTAGATGAAGCTTCCAAAATAATGGTTGAAGCATGGAATATGTTTTATGACGACAAATCAAAACTTCTTCAAAAAAATCCTATCAAAATAAATGATCTTTTCGTTAGTCCTGTTGATTTAAATGATAATAATATACCTAACGGCAATAGTGTTTATTTAATTCAAATAAATAAATTATATTACATGACAAATGACAAACATTGGTCTGAAAAATCACGTATACTTCAACAATCATTTCACCAAATTTTAAACTCAAATTTCTCACAAATGTTTAGCTTTGTTAAAGCATTAGATATGTATCACGAAACTATTTCATTTACATTTTATGGCGATAACAAAGATATAAAAGATTATTTATTAAAAAACTATTTTGATAGAGCTATATTTATATACAACACACAAAATAATTCTGATTCAGGTGTTGTTATTTGTAAAAATCAGACATGTTCAAACAAAATATCTAGTATTAATGAGATAAATGATTATTTAAAAGATATACGTAATTAAAATGATAAATAATAAAGACCAAATTATTAAATATTTTGAAGATGGCATCAAAGAAGAAGGAAATCTAAAAATTGGTGTTGAACATGAAAAATTTATATTTAATAAAAAAGATAATAAGAGAATTGATTATTCATCCATAACAAAAATGTTTGACCATCTCTATGAGTTTGGTTGGAAGCCAGTTAAGGAGAATGATAAAGTAATTGGTCTTAGCAAAGAAGATAAAAATATTACACTTGAGCCAGGAAACCAAATTGAGTTATCTGGAGCAAAACTAGGTAATATTCATGAAGCGTGTTCAGAGTCTCATGAGTATTTGTTTGAATTAAAACAAGTTTTAGAAAAACTTAATTTTCGAATTATTAGCGCAGGATTTGATCCTATATCCAAACTATCAGAGATACCAAACAACCCAAAACAAAGATATGAAGTCATGACTAAAGACATGCCTAAAGGTGGACCATTAAGTTTAGATATGATGTATAGAACATGCGGCACACAATTAAACATTGATTATACTTCTGAAGAAGATTTTTCAAAAAAGTTTAAGTTAGCAAATTATTTAGTTCCAATTAATATCGCTTTATTTGCAAATTCATCAATCATTGAAAAAAAAAATAGCAATTACTTTTCATATAGATCACATGTATGGCAACAAACATCACGTGGTGGTCTACCTAAATTTTTTTTAGAAAAAGTAAATTTTGAAAATTATGCTGCATTTGCAATGAGTATGCCATTATTATTTTTACAATCTGATGGGAAATATATTTCAGGAAAAAAATATATATTTAAGGACTTCATGGATGGAAAAATAAATGAGATTAAAAATTTACAACCAACAGAGGCAGAATTGAGTGCGCATCTTGGAACCATATTTACAGAAAACAGATTAAAAAAATATATAGAATTAAGATCTATGGATGCTTGTGGTTGGGATTGTTTATGTTCCGGTCCTGCTTTTAACACAGGGCTGCTTTATGGAAATTTAGATGAAGCTTTAGAAGTTATGAAAAAATGGGATGTAAATGAAGTTTTAGAGGCTTACAATAATGCACCAAAAAAAGGACTATCCACTCCTCTTATGGGCAAAGATCTATTGTATTGGTCCTCAGTAATTCTAAATATTTCAAAAAAAGGACTTACAAACAGAAATATACTTAACAAAAAAGGTATGAACGAGGAAAAATTTATAGATCATTTATTTAGAATTATTGAAAATAAAAAAACAAATGCAGATCATATGTTGTATAAATTTTCTAAAGATGAGAATTTAGCAAACTTATATGACCAATAAAATTATTGCTGTTCAAGGTAATAACTTAAATAACCTAAATCCATTAACTGATACAAGTATATTTCTTGCAAAAAGTGGGGAAAATAGAGGCTATAAAATCTTTTATTATGAGACAGAAAATCTATCAATTAAAAATAAAAAAGTTTTTGCAAATGGAAGTTTTATTAAAATTGATTACTCTAAAAAAAAATTTTTTAAAATAATTAAAAAAACACATATTGATTTATCCAAAGTAAAATTTATTTTAGTTCGTCAAGACCCACCATTCAATCTTGAATATATATCTACAACCTACATTTTAGATACTATTAAAAATAAAGTTCGAGTAATTAATAATCCTACCTCTATAAGAAATATTTCCGAAAAATTGTACTCAATGAAATTTATTAATTTTATGCCTGATACAATATTTACAAAAAAAGTAGAGGATATTTTGCACTTTTATAAAAAATACAAAAAAATAATACTTAAACCAATTCATAGTTACAGTGGTAATGATATTATTTACATAAATAACAAATTAAACAAAAAACTTATTTTAAAGTTTATTAAAAAACACGGACACATAATGTGTCAAAAATTTTTACCAAAAATAAAATTTGGAGATAAAAGAGTTTTTATAATCAATGGTGAGATTTGTGGCTGTATTTCAAGAGTGCCAAAATCTGGATCAATTTTAAGTAATATGAGCAAAGGTGCAAAACCAAAATTGATTAAATTAACAAAAAAAGAAATTAAAATTTCTAATATAATTGCAAAAGATCTTGTGAAAGAAGACATTTATTTTGCAGGAATTGATTTTATAGATGAGAAATTAAATGGAGATATTAATGTTACTTCGCCTACAGGCTTAAAAACTTTTTTTGATTTATCAAATATAAACCTTGCAGATTATTTCTGGAAAGGTTTGAGAGCTTGAAAAATCTCACCAACCAGCAAAAAGGTTCTTTAATGGCTTTTATTGGTGTTATGTTTATAACGCCAGACTCTCTTTTTATTAGATTATCTAACATAGAAACTTGGGGCATGCTTTTTTATAGAGGAGCAATACCTTTTTTAGTTGTACTTTTTGGTCTTATCATTTTTTATAAAAAAAATTTTTTTTATGCTTTATTCAAAATCGGTTATCCAGGATTATTTTATGTAATAAGTTTTTCGATTTGTAATATTACTTTTATAATCTCAATTCAAAATACCAATGTAGCAAATACATTATTAATGATAGCACTTGCCCCGATGCTTTCAGCGATATTAGGAGCAATTTTTTTAAAAGAAAAACCTGAAAAGAAAACATGGGTCGCAATAATCATCACCTTTACTGCATGTGTTTACATATTTTACGACTCATTAAGCTTAGGTAATTTCTACGGTGACCTTTTTGGTTTAATTACTGCTTTTGGATTGGCTTGTAACGCCAATTTAGCAAGGTATGCAAAATCTACCGATTTAGTCCCCTCTGCAGTGATCGGTAAATTATGTGTTGCTATATTTGCCTTTTTCTTCGTTAAAGACTTTTCGCTTGTTGGTACAGATATGATTTTTATACCTATTATGTGTGTTATGTGTGTTGCAATACCGTTTGTTTTAGTAACTATAGCCCCACGATTTATAACTGCAGCTGAAGTTAATCTGTTTTTTCTTTTAGAGACAATTATTGGACCAATATGGGTCTGGCTAATTATTAAAGAACAGCCTTCATTACAAACTATATTAGGGGGGATTGTGATTATAATTACGATTGCAATTCATTCATTATTAGCCATAAAAAAAACACAAACCAAAACTACTTAGCCGCCAGATTTAACTGACAGTAAATATATAAATGCAAAAAGAAGTAAAAAAGTCCTGGGCTCTTTTTATGGGAATAGGGGTAATGATGATTGCTCATGGATTGCAAATGCAATTGATGGGCATTAGATCAGTTTTGGAGGGTTTTAGTGTTTTAACAACTGGTATCTTCATGTCAGGATATTATGTCGGATATTTTATTGGATCAAAAACTACTCCTAATTTTGTATCAAAAGTTGGACACATAAGAGTATTTGCAGCTTTTGCATCACTTGCATCTTTAAGTGCATTATTGGCTGTCGTTTATGTTAATCCAATAATGTGGACTATAAGTAGATTTGTAACAGGTGTAAGTTTAGTTAGCTGTTATGTGGTAACTGAAAGTTGGTTAAATGATAGAGCTACTAATAAAAACAGAGGTCAGCTACTTTCAGCTTACATGATGGTTATATTTTTTGGTTTAGCAATTGGTATGTTGTTGCTTAATGTTAGTGAACCTAAAAACTATGAACCGTTTATTTTAGTATCTGTGTTATTATCAATTGCTCTTGTTCCAATTTTACTAACAAAAAGACCTGCACCAAAATTCAAAAAAATTGAAACTATAAGTATTGTGGAATTATATAAAATTTCTCCTCTTGGTACATTCAGTTCCTTTTTTACTGGCGCAATTCATGCAGCATTTTTTTCTTTAATTTCAGTTTATGCTACACTTGCAAAATTATCTCTTTTGGAAACATCAGTACTTTTATTTATTGCAACAATTGCTGGTGTGCTAGGTCAAGGACCTATTGGATATTTATCTGATAAATATGATAGACGGACAGTTATAGTTATTACAACCTTTGGAAGCTCAGCTTTAGCGATTTTATCAATTCTTACTGCAAATGATCCGTTACAAAATATATATTACATGAATGAACTAGCATTCAGAAAAATAGTATTTTTTATAGCTGTTGGATTATATTCAAGTTTATGTCTACCATTATTTTCTTTAAATCTTGCTCACACTAATGATTTTGTGCCTAAGACAAAATTTGTTGCAGCAGGAGGTGGTTTACAATTAATTTTTGGCTTTGGGGCAATAAGCGGTCCAATTCTTTGCTCTATCTTTATGGGTTGGTTTGGTTTAAACGGTTTTTTTGTTTTTCTAATACTAATTCACAGCTTAATTGGAGCTTTCGGACTTTATAGAATGAGAGTGAGAGAAACTGTTGAAAATCCAGATTCAACTTTTACCCCAGTACCAGCAACTATTACTCCTGCAGGATTAGAGTTGGATCCTGATGCACCTGCAACACTAGATCAAAATTCAAGTAGTAATGAAACTAAACAAACTTTTGGATAAAATTCAATTAATCTAGAACTTCAATTTTATCTCCAATATTTATACTGGAAGATGTTAAAATCTGACATCTAAGACCACCTTTTCTTAAAAATTCCTTTAAAACATTATCTTGATTTAATGTTTCATTAAGATGTCTGCAGGGTCTACATAAATCCATACCCTCAACTTCAACAGATCCAATTTTTAGTTTTTTTCCAACCAAATCATTCAGCTTAATTCCTTTGGTAATTATATTTCTTCTAAAATCTATATATGGAATATTTAAACCATTTTTAATATTGTAATAATCAATATTCTCAGACTCTATTAGAGATAATTGATTAAATGGGTCGTTAAATTCTTTGAAATGCCTATCCCCTACTATACCTTGATTTGCAATTACTTTAACTGTCTTTACTTCTTGAATTTTTTGATTGTTTTTTTCTGTAATTCCAATTTTAATAACTTCAGGCATTCAAAATAGTATGACTTATCTTTCCTCAAATCAACTTCAACAATACAAGGATGAGGGATTTATTTCACCTATAGATATTTTTTCAAAAGACAAAGCAAAAGAAATTAGAGATGAAATTGAAACTATTGAAAAAAAATTGCCTGGAGAATTAGAAAAAGCAGGAAGATACAATGCACATCTTATCTCACCTTTACTTGATGAAGTAACTCATAATTCAAAAATATTAGATGCAGTACAATCCTTAATTGGTAAAGATATTCTTGTTTGTGGAACAACGTTATTTATAAAAAATCCAAAAGAAAAGGGATTTGTAAGTTATCATCAGGATGCAAAATATATTGGATTAGAGCCTTATAATTGGGTTACTGCATGGGTTGCGATAACAGACTCAAATGAACAGAATGGATGTATGAGAATGTGGTCAGGATCTCATAAAGATAACCTTAAAGATCATGATCAAAAATTTAATAAGGGAAATCTATTAACTAGAGGTCAAACAGTAGACAATGTTCCTGAACAAGAAACAAAGGCATTAATACTGTCAGCAGGACAAATGTCACTACACCATCCTAAAACAGTGCATGGCTCAGGTTTAAACAAAAGCGATGATAGAAGGATAGGTTTTGTTATACAAAGTTACATTGGAAGTAATGTAAAACAAGTAATTGGAAAAAATAGTGTTCAGCTTGCAAGAGGAAAAGATAAATTTAATTTTCATAAAAAAATAGGAAGACCAAAATCATTATTAGATGCAGATGACATAAAAACTAAAAAACAAGAAAACGATAATCTTCAAGAAATTTTTTATAAAGGGGCCAATCAAAAAGGAAATTATTAAACTATGAAAAAAAAATATAAAGCCATGGTTCTTTCTTGCATGGACCCAAGATTTCAAACTAAAGTTTCAAATTACTTAAAAAGAAGAAAATTAACTGGTAAATATAGTGCTTTTACAATAGCTGGTGCTGCTGTTGGAGTGACAGCTCCAAAGTTTAAAAAATGGCACAGTACTTTCTGGGAAAATTTAAATACATCAATAAAAATTCATAAAATTAATAAATTAATAGTCATTAATCACATGGATTGTGGTGCAGCAAAAATTGTAAATGGGGTAAAAGAATTTAATCTTCAAAATGAGACGAAAATTCATGAAAATTCATTTGAAAAGATAAAATCTTATTTAAGGAGAAAACATCCAAGACTTAAATTAGAGTTAAATCTTATGTCATTGAATGGAAAAATAGAAAAAAATTTAAATTAATAATTTATATTTCTTTAATAAAATTTAGCCAATTTTTAATTTCTTGAGTTCTATTCTCAAATTTTAGTTTTTTTTCTTCTTCTTGAATTAAAGAAATATGTTTTGTGAAATCATTTTCATTTGAAAAATAATTATTACTTATTAATTTTCCTTTTCTCAATTTTGTCAAATTAATTGTTTGATCAAATCTATAATCAGGATGATATTGTAATCCCCATACTGTACTATTTTTATATGTAATTGATAATCCCATAACATCATTTACATTATTGCTTGCTAAAATTTCTGAATTTTCTGGTATCTCACTTACTTCATCAAAATTAAATGCAGGTGTGTTAAAATTATTAATTTTATTATGATAAAGCGGATGTTTTATTCCTATGTTGTTTATTCTTATATTTTGGGCAATACCCATGTGAGCACCTTTTTTTCCTTTATTTACTTTTCCACCAACTGCAAATGAACAAACTTGCAATCCCCAACAAATGGCCAGAATTTTCTTACCATTTTCTAAACAGTTCTTTGCAAAACTAATATGTTTTTTAATCTCATCCGACATATCGTTTAATCTCATTGCGCCCCCAGTAAATGCAATACCATCATATGTTTTAATTTTATCTAATGCTCTAGAGTTTTCATCTAAATTACCTGGATGAATTATTTCTACATTCGTGGATGGTTCAAAATTTAAAAACAATTCTTTTAAATTTTCTGATACTTTTTTACCAGCTGCTTTAATAAAAATTTTTGAATCTTCCTCTATATTTCCCTCAACAATCAATATGTTTAGAGTTTTCACTTTAGTGATTAAAATAAATTGCCTGACATGCTGTGTTCATACATTATTTTCATATCTTCAACTGTCAGTTTCTTAGGATTTCCTCCAGTAGATGGATCTTCTAATGCCATCTTAGAAAGTCGATTAATATCAAAATCTTTTTTCTCAATAACTTCTGAGAGCTTATGAGGTATATCAAGATCTTTTCTAAGCTTAAGTGTCCAATCAATAAATCCGTTGAAAGATATTTCTTTTAATTCTAAATATTCACAAATTTTAATTATTTTTTCTTCAATTACATCTTTGTTAAAAGATAATACATAAGGCATAAAAATAGCATTTGATAATCCATGATGAACATTATTTAGAGCATTTACAGGATGACTTAATGAGTGAATTGCTCCTAAGCCTTTTTGAAAAGCTGTAGATCCCATACTTGCTGCTGTAAGCATATTCATTCTTGCATCTAAATTTTTCCCATCATTGACAGCAATTAAAAGCCATTTATTTATCAATCTCATACCTTCAAGAGCAATTCCATCTGCCATAGGATGAAATCCTGGTGCACAAAATGCTTCAAGATTATGTGCTAAAGCATCCATTCCTGTTGCAGCAGTAATTTTTGATGGAAGACCAACCGTTAAACAAGGATCCAAAATTACTATGGATGGCAGAAATTTTGGATGAAAAATTATTTTTTTAACTCCACTTTCCTCATTTAATATTACTGATGCTCTCCCGGTTTCTGATCCTGTTCCTGCTGTAGTGGGAACTGC
This sequence comes from uncultured Pelagibacteraceae bacterium, assembly GCA_902634935.1. Lineage (GTDB taxonomy): Bacteria > Pseudomonadota > Alphaproteobacteria > Pelagibacterales > Pelagibacteraceae > Pelagibacter. The sequence goes on along the minus strand of CACPMF010000010.1, from coordinate 12,587 downwards.
TATAATAGGAGCTATTTTTGCACTATTTGCTCTTTTCCAATTATCTCCTACATCTTCAAAATCCCATAAAGGCAGATTTTGTCCTGACATAAATGCTATTGCTTTTCCAACATCTAATCCACTGCCTCCACCAAATGCAATAACACCATCACAATTATTTTTTTTATAATGATCAACACCTTCGTTTACATTTGTGCCTGTCGGATTTCCAACAACATTAGAATAGAGTTGAACTGAAATTCCTTCGTCATTTAAATCATTTAGTGCGCTTAAAATGATTTCTGATCTAGCTAGACCTTGGTCGGTAACTAACAAAGGTTTTTTAATATTTAAATTTTTACAAGCATTACTTAGGTCTTTAACTCTGTTTTGTCCAACCCACATTGTGGTTGGGTAATTCCAATTATATTTTTGCATGTTTATATTTAGTGTTTAATGATTTAATGCTATATATCACTTTAAATTAAAAAATTAATCAAGTCTTTTATGCAACAGACAATTACTCCAATCGATAATACAGTTTACATAGAAAGAGAATACAACTCAGATAAAATTGAGGATACAATTAATAAATCAACTATCGCTCAAATTGGATGGTCAAATTTGAGTGTAAAAGAAAGAGTTGATCTATTAACTAAGTTTGTAGATGATTTTCTATCTCGTGATAAAATTATTTCAGAAGAATTATGTAGGCAAATTGGAAGACCTATAAATCAGGCAGCTAGTGAACTAAAAGGATTTAAGGAAAGAGCTGACTATATGCTTTCTATAGCTGAAAAAAAATTAGCAGATATTGATGTATCAACAGACAAAAATTTTAAAAATTTTATCAGAAGAAGACCTCTTGGAGTAGTTTTTGTTATTGCACCATGGAACTACCCTTACCTAACAGCTGTTAACTCTATTATTCCAGCAATGGCAGCAGGAAACACAGTGATCTTAAAGCATTCTGCTCAAACTCCCTTATGTGCTGAACAACTTTATCAATCTGCAAAAAAAATTTTGCCAAAAGATGTTTTTCATTTTCTACATTTAAATCATAGCGATGGTCTAAAAATTGTATCTGACAAAAGAGTAAATTTTGTATCTTTTACAGGTTCAGTAAAAGCAGGATATGATGTTCAAAGAGCTACTCATGAAAAATTTATAGATATGGCTCTTGAACTTGGAGGCAAAGATCCAGCTTATGCAAGATATGATTGTGACTTAGAAAAAACAGTTGATAATTTAGTAGATGGTTCTTTTTTTAATTCAGGTCAATCTTGTTGCGGAATTGAAAGAATTTATGTTGATGAAAAGATTTATAACAGTTTCTTAGAATTATTTATTTCAAAAACTTATAACTACAAACTTGGAAATCCTTTAGAACAAGAAAATAACCTAGGTCCTGTTGTCAAACTTTCAGCAGCAGAATTTATAATTAATCAAATGAATAAAGCTCTTGATAAAGGTGCAAAAAAAATGATTGATGAAAATAAATTTCATTTTCCAAAAGAGCATAAAAACTATTTGGTTCCTCAAGTTTTAACTAACGTTAGTCATGAAATGGATTTTATGACAGAGGAGACTTTTGGACCTTGTGTAGGAATTATGAAAGTCTCTGATGAAAATGAAGCTGTAAAACTTATGAACGATAGTCCATATGGTTTAACTGCATCTATTTGGACTAAGGATGTTGAAGTTGCAGAAAAAATAGGAAATCAAGTACAAACCGGTACTTTTTTTATGAATAGATGTGATTACCTTGATCCTGCATTATCATGGACTGGTGTAAAAGAGACTGGAAAAGGGTGCTCATTATCTGAAATTGCTTACGAAAAATTAACAGCACCTAAAAGCTTTCATTTGAGAAAAGGGCAATAAGTGAAATTAAATTACAAAGGTAAATCTGCAGTTGTTGCTGGCGCTTGTGGAGGAATGGGTTTGGAGATTTCAAAAATGTTATCTCAAAACAACATTAATGTTTTAATGTTAGATGTAAAAAAGCCTGAAAAAGATTTTCTTAACAAAAATAAAAAATGTGTTTTTAAAAAAGTTGATGTAACCAAACTTAAACAATTAAAATCTCAAATAGATCTTTTTTATAAATACAACAAAACAATTGATTACTTAATTAATACAACCGGTGTTTTATGGTTTAACAAAGATATATCTGTTGTTGATATATTGCCAGAAACTTGGGATAAAGTTTTTCAAATTAATCTTAAATCAATGATGTTTTTATCGAAAATTATAATTCCAAAAATGCAAAAAAATAATTTTGGTTCTATGGTTCACATATCTTCTATTGATGCTTTATCTGGGGATGATAAGCCACAAGATGCTTATGGTGCTTCAAAAGCTGCAATGATTAGATTATCAAAATCTTTAGCCATTCAATTTTCATCAAAAAATATTAGATCAAATATAATTTTACCTGGTCCTATAGAAACTGGTATGCAAAGACGTTGGAAAAAAAATCCTAAAGCCAAAAAAAATTTAGAAAATTTTATACCTTTAAAGAGAGTTGGAAAGCCAACTGATATAGCAAATACATGTATGTTTTTATTAAGTGATCAGGCTAATTATATTACTGGAACTGAAATTACAGTTGACGGTGGAATTACGTCAAAACCTTAAATGAAATTAGGCGCCTGATTAAAGGCGCCTAAAATAAAATTATTATCTATAAGGATAGCCCGCTTTTTCCATTGTTGCTGCATATAACTTAAATGCATCAACAACTTTTTTAGCTCTTGGACTGATCTTTGAAGTCTCATCCCAGAATTGTTCAGAGTCTTTTACAACTTGACTCCACTCATTAGCTGGAAGACTTGTTAACTCCATTTTTTTACCATTAACTCGTAAATCAGCTTCTCCACCCCAGTACCATACTTGTCTATAATAATGAGAGTCGTTTATCGACATTCTGTAAAGAGCTTGAAGTTTTGGACTTAATTTATCCCAACTTTTCTGGTTGGCAAAATAAGATCCAAACCATGCACCTGTGACTGAGTTAGTAAGTGCATATTTGCAAATATCTGCCCAACCTACTTCATAGGCCTCTGTAAATCCGCACCAGCAAACACCGTCTAATTCACCAGTTTGCATAGCAACCTCTACATCATCCCATGGTACAATAACTGGTATTAACCCGTATCTTGCTAAGAACTTACCTGCAGTTGGAACACCAAAAACACGAAGCCCTTTCATGTCTGAAAGTTTAGTTATTTTTTTATTTACAGTGAATAGATGACAAGGATCCCATGCACTTGTACTTAGCCATTGAACTCCTTTGACTTCACTATAAGCTTCATCCCAAATTTCGTTTAAACCATAATATTTAAATAAAGATGGAACATCTAAACTGTATCTTGTTGCAAATGGAAAATAGCCACCAAATACTTGAATATCAACCGGCGAACCCATCGTTGCATCATCACTTTGCACGGCATCTATAGTTCCTGCTTGCATTGCTCTGAATAATTCATCAGTTGGTACTAATTGGTCTGCATAATAAAGCTCGATTTCCATTTCTCCAAAAGCAGCTTTATTAAAAGCTTCTATTTGAGGCTTAATAACATGCGCACCAAGTGGAGCTCCAGAATATGTCTGCAATCTCCATTTGATTGGATTCGATGCAGAGTAAGCATATGGAGCTTTAATAGCAGTTGCACCTGCTGCACCTAACGTTAGTAAACCCGCTTTTTTAATAAACGAACGTCTTTTATTCGTCGTTATTTTTTTATCTTTTTTCACTTGGTCTCCTCTCGTTTATAAATTGTTAAAAATTCTATTATAAATTAAATTCTTATGGAACTTTATTTTTCCTCAAATTTCAGGAAAATTTTCAACAAAAAAAAATAAATTAAACTTAAAGTTGAATTATCTAGATAAATATTTTTCTGGTAAATATGTTGCAATTTCTGGAAAAGCCATAACTATAGCTAAGCCTACAACCATAATCAAAACAAAAGGAATAATAGATCTATATATATCATTAAGGGTAATTTCTTTTGGAGCCATTGCTCTCATTAAAAATAAATTATATCCAAATGGTGGTGTCATGTAAGCAATTTGACATGTAATTGTATAAAGAACTCCGTACCAGATTGGATCAAACCCCAACGAAATTATTAAAGGAACATATAATGGTGCAACAATTACTAGCATAGCAGTATCATCTAAAAACATCCCCATTAAAATATATGATAGCTGCATCATTATTAAAACTCCCCAAGGTGTTAAATTCCACTTTTCTATAAACAAAGTTTCAATAGCTCGCCCTGCTCCCAAACCATCGAATACAGCTCCAAAAGTTAAAGCAGCCAAAATAATCCACATAAACATGCATGAAACACCCAATGTCTTTTTAAGAGTATTATCTAAAACTACTCTATTAAATCTTTTTTTATATATAGCTGCTAATGTCGCTAAAAAGGCACCTACTGCTGAACATTCTACGAGACTTGCAATTCCCATTAAAAATAATCCTGTCATGAAGAAAAAAATTAAGAAAGGAATTATTCCAGCCTTCAACAGTCTTATCTTTTCTAAAGTACTAACACTCCTCTCTTCTTTTTTTAGAGGGGGACCAAGTTCTGGCTGTAATTTACATCTTACATAAATATAAATTAAAAATAGGAAAGCCATCAATAAACCTGGAAGTATTCCTGCCATCCATAACTTGCTGACTGGTTGTCTGGCAATCATACCATATAAAACCATAACAACACTTGGCGGTATCAAAATTCCAAGCGAACTACCAGCCTGAACAACTCCTGTTATCATACGTTTGTCATAGTTTCTTCTTAGCATTTCAGGTAAAGCAATTGTTGCTCCAATAGCCATACCAGCAACACTTAATCCATTCATTGCTGAGATTGCTACCATCATAAACATTGTACCTATAGCTAAACCACCTTTAACTCCTCCAAATAAAACATGAAACATTTTATATAGGTCATTAGCAATTCCTGACTCTGAAATCATAAAACCCATATAAATAAATAAAGGCAGGGTAAGCATGGGATACCACTTAAAAAGTTTCCATGTTGCTGTGTATGGCATCTCCATAGAGCCCTCACCCCAAATCAATAATGCTGAAGCAGCAGCAACAAAACCAATAGCACCAAAAACTCTTTGACCTGTAAACATCATAACCAACATTGTTATGAACATAAATAATGCGATAAATTCGTAACTTAAATATTCAGCAAGCATAATTAAATTCTTTTATCTTTCATATTTGCAATATCTTTAAATAAAGTAGAAAACGCTTGAAGTAGCATTAATAAAATACCAAGAAGCATTAGTGTTTTTATCGGCCAAACATAAGGTGCCCATGCAGTAAAAAGTTTTTGCTTAGTTTCAATTGTGTAAATTAAACTTGTTATTGATCCAAAAAAAAGGAGGATTAAATAAAAAATCAGAAAAAAACTTGTAAAAACATCCATTTTTGCTTTACCTTTTTTTGAGAGTCTGCCATAAAATAAATCCATTCTCACATGATCATCAGCAAGCATTGAGTAACCTCCACCTAGGAGATAATATGCAGTAATAGTAAATTGAGCCATTTCAATTATCCACATTAATGGGAAATTAATTATGTTTCTTGTTACAAATGATAAAATCAAAAGGAACATCATAAAAAAAACCCAATACATTACAAATCGACCAACTTTTTCACAGACCATATCAACTGTATGGACGTAAAATTTAATTATTTTAGGCATAAGCGTTTTTTTAAGAAGTTATATGTGAAATAAAATGTTGATTCAAGCATACTGGTTTAATTCTAGAAACACAAAAAAAATAAAATAGCATCCTTAAATTAAATTTAGTAAAATAATTACCAACAAATTTTATGCCTTCATTTGATGTGATAAGTAAAATAAATTATCAAGAGTTTGACAATGCTCTTAATAATTGTTTAAGAGAAATTGGAAGTCGTTATGACTTTAAAGGGCTTCACATTACAATAGAGAGAAAAGAAAAGTCATTAACTACAATAGCACCTGATGAGGTTAAATTGAAACAAGTAAATGAATTACTACAAACACATCTTATAAGACGAAAAGTAGATCCAAGAGTATTTGATATTAAAAGTTCTGAAGGTGCATCTGGAGGAGCAATAAGACAAGTAAGTGAGTTAAAAGAGGGAATTAGCCAAGAAAATGCAAAAAAAATAATTGCTGATATAAAAAAAATGAAACTTAAAATCCAAATAAAAATACAGGGAGAAGAACTAAGAGTGGATGGAAAAAAGAAAGACGATCTTCAGGAAGCAATTTCTGCAATAAAAGCAATAGATATTGGTCTTCCTATAGATTTTGTTAATTTTAGAGATTAACAATAACAATTTGAATAAATATTTGTACAATTAAAAAAGTTAAGAATTAATGATTACAGTAATAGTTAAATTTAAAATATCTAATGAACTTAATTTAAAAACTCTAAAAGAAAAGTTTATCGAAACATCTACGTTATATGTAGACGTTGAAGGATTATTGAGAAAAAATTACATAGCAGATATTGAAAAAGGTTATGCTGGTGGTGTTTATACTTTTACAAAAATAGAGTTCGCCAAAAAATGGTTTGATGAAGAAAGAATTAAGTGGATTACTGAAAGATACTCTAAGCCAGAAATCACATATTATGAAAGTCCAGTTATTGTGGATAACGAAAAAAATAAAATAATATCGTAAAATAATGGAAGTATTAGTATCCTAGATGAGGATCTACTTGGTTAATTAAATCTTGATTATCAATAAATAATTTTAAGTTTGTTAAAAATTTTTCTAAAACCATTTCTATGTACTTTCCTTTACTATCTGAAGATATATGAGGTGTTATTATCAAATTTGGAGTATCCCAAAATTTAGAATTTCTACTTATAGGCTCTTCCGAAAAAACATCTAAAATAGCTCCAGAGATTTCATTTTTTTTTAATTTTTTTCTTAAATGCTCATAATCCATTACAGATTGACGTCCAATGTTAACAATCCCACATGTGTGTTTTAAAGCATCTAACCTTTTTTTGTTTATCATTCCTTTTGTTTCATTAGTTTCAGGAACTGCTAAATAAAGAAAATCAGCTTCAGGTAAAACTTTATCAATTTCATCAAATTTAATAACTTTTGAACATCCATCAACATTTCTACCTCGTCTATTAACACCAGTCACATTTGCACCTAATGAACTGATATGTTTAATCATTGAACCTCCTAATGAACCAGTTCCGACTACCACAACATGTTTATTTTCAATTGGGTTACTTAATAAAGTGACATAGTCTTTTTGTTTTTGATTAGTAATAATTCTTGTCATTTGATTTTGAAGCATCAAAATACTCATTAATCCAAATTCACCAGCTTTTTTTGCTTGTATTCCTCTACTATTAGTTAAAACTAATTCTTTTTTAACCCAATTAAACGGAGAGAGATGATTAACTCCAGCTGATACAATGTGAATCCATTTTAATTTAGGTGCAATTTTACTTAAATCTTTTGTTGGAAAATTCCATGCAAGTAAAATATCAGCATCTTTCATTGAGGATTTCCAATTATCATCATCCCAGTCAATTAAATAAGAAATTTTATCTTTTATTTTAGGATATTTACTCAATTTTTTTTCAAACAAATCTTTTGTAACACTGCTATTTTTTTCTCCTTCTAAGTCACAAGGCAAAGATCCTTTTTTCCAATGATTATTTCTTATATGAATTTTAATTTTATCTTTAGTCATTTATAATTAAATTATACAATAATATTGAGTAGAATAATGAATAAAGAAAACGCAAGTAAACTCTGGAAAATTATTCAGGAAGCTGGTGATTATTTGGTTGGACAATTACCTGATCACCCCAATCATCCTAAAGGAAGAAACCCCTACGCTCATGTTGCAATTTGTGTGAAAAGTAAATTTAATGTCAGTTACAAAGATATACCTGATGATCAACTAGATGATGTAATTAAGTATATTGAATTTTTAAAGGAAAATCCAAGCTAACTAAGATTTAATATAGTTTAAAAAAGTGTCAATTTCACTTGGATCTGTGTTCCATGCTGTCACTAATCTAACCGCATTACCATCCCATTCATCGTCGTTTATGGTGTAGCCTTCTGAGTTAAGTTGATAGATTATTTTTTTAGGCATTTTGACGAACACCTCATTAGCATCTGTTGGATATGCAATTTTTATATTTTTGTGCTGTTTTAAACCTTGGCTTAATTTTTTTCCCATTGCATTTGCGTGTTTGGCATTTTTTATCCAAACATCATTTGAAATGTATGCTTCTAATTGTGCAGAAACAAAACTCATTTTTGATAGTAAATGCCCCGCTCTTTTCATTAAAAATGGCAAGTTACCAACTAATTCTGGTTTAAAAAAAATTATTGCCTCTGCTGCTAAACATCCATTTTTTGTTGCTCCAAATGAAAGTACATCAATACCCGATTTCCATGTCATTTCTGCTGGACTGCAATTTAATGAGACTAAAGCATTAGCGAATCTAGCTCCATCCATGTGTATATTAAGTTTATGTTTATGAGCTACTTCAGAAATATTTTTAATTTCATCTAAATTATAAGCTTCTCCTGTTTCGCATAGTTGTGTGATACTTACAGATGAGGGTTGTGTATGATGGACAATTCCTTTTCCACCTATTGAATTGTTAAGTTCTTCAGCTGTAATTTTTCCATCTATTCCTTTAAGATTAACTAACTTTGCTCCACCTGTATAAAACTCTGGAGCCCCACACTCATCAACATTGATATGTGAAAGTCTGTGACAATAAATATTTCCAAATGAAGGTGTCATTGTAGATAACGCAAGTGCATTGGCTGCTGTCCCTGAGGATGTTGGAAAAACAACTACTTCTTTTTCAAATATTTCTGAAAATTTATCTTGTAAACTCTTTGAAATATCATCATTGCCATAAGGCGTTCTATCTCCATCATTAGCTTTTAAAATGGCATCTAATACTTCTGGACATGCTCCTGTAACATTATCAGATGCAAATTTTACTCTATCTCTTTTTGTTTTAATTGTTGCCATTATTGTTTAGGAAAATAATCTTTTAATGTTCCTTCTCTGTATACATCTGCAGTACAACAATGAAGACCTCCTCCGAACGCATAGGCATCTCTAAGCTCAACAGGTACAACTTCCATACCTAATTTATCTAATTGTTCAGCTTGATAAACTTCACTTTTCTCTACACAAACAGTTTTTGGATCAAGAACAAGTACGTTCATAGATAGCCAAGTTGAAGAATAACACAGTGGAGGTGGTTCATTATGAGCTGGTTGTGCACTATCCAAAATTTCCCATCCATTATTCTCAAATAATTTTCTTTGATCTTTAGGCAATCTTCTTTGTGGGTTATTAATAATTAATCCTTCTTTAATTGGTGTAAAAGTTGCATCAATATGGATTGGATAAGGATCGCCAGGAAAATTTACTGCATGAACTCTATGATCTTTATAATGTCTTTTAATCCAATCAATTCCTTTTAAATTTGTTGTAAAGCCATGCTGAACTACTAAATCTTTTCCAAATCTTAAAATATCAGCTGCATCAAATAAAGGCTCTTCTTCTGTTGTTACAAAATATTTTTGTTCAGTCCACTCAAGTCTTTTTTGTACTCCAATTTTATCTGATAAATAATCTTTTCTATAGTCTGCATCTGTTAATCTTGGTTTTGGAGCTGACTCATGTCTCATTTTAGGGTCTTCGTTATAATACTGTTTTAATAAAGGTCTGTAACAAAGGTATTCAAACCATCTACATCTATAACTCATGGTCGCTTCTAAAATTTCATTTCCAACTGTAAGCAAAACATCTCTTGGTGGCATACACCCAAACATTGTTTCAGCCTTCCAATCTGGTGTTGAAGTAGGTTGATTAAAGTCCAAAGGCGTTGGTCTATCAACTTTAATTCCACGTTTTTCTAACATGGATGAAAAATTATCTAAAAGTTCATTTGCTTTATCAACCGTGTCTTTTGTTCTTGGGCCAAACTGACCTCTCATATCGCTATCTTCAGGAACTTTTGCATCTAAAGCTGGTTCGGGAGCAGGAATACAAGTCCCATCAGCACGTCCAACTATTACATGTTTTAATGGATCCCATTCATTCCAACTATTTACAATTACTTTATCTGACATTTAATTTTTTATAATATTATGATCAGGTCCAAACGGAAATTTAGTAATATTTTCAGCACCATCTTCATTGATCACTAAAATATCGTGCTCTCTATAGCCACCTGCGCCAGGCTTTCCCTCTGGAATCATAATCATTGGTTCCATTGATATCACCATGTTTTTTTCAAGAACAGTATCAATATCTTCTCTCAGTTCCAACCCCGCCTCTCTTCCATAAAAATGTGAAAGCATTCCAAATGAATGACCATAACCAAACGTTCGGTATTGAAGATAACCTAATTCAGCAAATAAATTATTTAATTCCTCGCAAATATCAGAACATTTTACACCTGGTTTGATTAATTCTAATCCACGTTTGTGAACTTTTACATTTGCTTCCCAAGCTTTTAGAGATGCATCATCAACTTCATTTACAAATAATGTTCTCTCTAAAGCGGTGTAATAACCTGAGATCATTGGAAAAGTATTTAAAGATAATATATCTCCATTTTGTAATGCTCTATTTGTTTTTGGATTATGCGCTCCATCTGTATTAATGCCTGATTGAAACCAAACCCAAGTATCCATATATTCCGCATCAGGATAAGACTTTGCAATTTCTCTCTCCATTTTATCTCTTCCTGCTATTGCAATCTCTAATTCTGATTGACCAGGTTTTATGTGTTTTACAATTTCCTCAGCACCTAAATCAGCAATACGTGCACCATTTTTAATTATTGAAATCTCTTCGTCTGATTTAATCATTCTTTGTTTCATTAAATGCTTTGAAATATCTTTAAAAATAGCAATGCTAAAAATCGAGTTTAGTTTTTCTTTTATATCTAAAGTTACATGATCATTTTCAATTCCAATTGTTTTTGGAGGATCATCTCTTCCAATTATAGATACAATAGCTCTTAAAAAATTATCTCTTTTCCAATCAGTATAGATTACGTTATTACAATGTGATCTTCTCCAAGGTTGACTTGCATCAATATTTGCAGAAATTGTTACTATTTTATCTTTTGTGACTACACATCCATATGGTCTTCCAAATGAACAATAAATAAACCCTGTATAGTAAGCAATGTTATGCATCGAAGTTAGAATCACCATATCCATGTTATTATTCGACATAACATCTCTAAGTTTTGATACTCTATTTTTGTACTCTCTATCTGAAAAGGGAAGTTTTACTTTTTCACCATTATTCAATTCAAAAAAATCTGGTCTTTCCATAGAAAACTAATTTAAACCAATAAACCTTCTATTGGATTGCATGATCATGCTGTAATAGAAAATTGCAATAAATATAAAAAAGCCACCAATAATTGTGTTTGTTGCTGGGACCTCATTGATACCGAGCCATGGTAACCATACCCAGAATATTCCTCCAATTACTTCTGTTAAAGATAACAAAGTTAAATCTGCAGCAGGAATATTTTTTGAACCAATTGAATATAATATTAAACCTGCACAAACTAAAGTTCCATGAGTTGCAAACAAAGCTTCATTTTTACTAGAAGATAAAAATTGACTGTCATTTAAAATCAACATTACCGATGAAAATAAAAAACAAAATAAACCTGCAATTGCTACTGTTGTAAATTTAGGTGTTTCTTTTCTCCAACGCAAAGTTACAGAAAAAACAGAAAATCCAAGAGCAGATGCTAAACCAAAGACAAGGCCAGGCAGAGAGTTTGTTCCACCTGTTCCAAACGCCATTACAACAATTCCAAATGTTGCAACTAAAATTGCCACCCAAACTGTAAGTGAAATTTTTTCTCTTAAAAATAAAAACCCTAACAACGCTGTTATAAATGGCATTGCGGCTAAACATAAAAGCGTTACTGCAGCACTAGTATTTGTGATTGACCATATAAAAGTCATCATAGCCGTGCCCAATCCAATGCCACCTAAAACACCAGAAATACCAACTCTAAAATAGTTTTTATAAAAATCTAATCCTTCTTCAAAATATAGATAAAGATTTAATAAAATGAATATTACTAATCCCCTTGTAAATAAATATTGCCAAGGAACCAACTGAGGTTGATCAATATGCCTTACAACATACGGTCCAAAAGACCATAATAGTCCTGCAAAAAGAACTATTGGTATTGCAACTTTTGGATTTTTTAGATCGAGCATCCCGAATTATTAATCTTATTTTAAATTTGAGACAAGAAAATACGATTAGTTGATCAAAAATTCATTTAGACCTGATGCTGAGTAAACATCTATTAAATTTCCTTTATTGAATACTGAAACACCATCTTTAAATACACCCCAAGCGTTAGATTTAACAAAAGGCTCTATTTTATAAGACTCTTGTCCCTCAAATACCTCAAATTGAACAAGGCCTTTTTTATCAAAGGTTAATTTTCCTTTAACAAATCTTGTAAATTTTTTCTTTTTGGAAAATTTATTTTTTAGTTTTGCAAATATTGGCTTTTCTAC
>CACPMF010000009.1 GCA_902634935.1 uncultured Pelagibacteraceae bacterium | reverse complement strand
AAATAAATCAGGATAACTATGAATTAAAACAATTACCTGCTGTTAATGGTGGGATAGTCGTGATGGATCCTTTTACAGGAAGGGTTTTGGCAATGTCTGGAGGATTTAGTTTCAAAAAAAGTGAATATAACAGAGTAACACAAGCTAGAAGGCAACCTGGATCAGCATTTAAGCCATTTATATACGCACTAGCTTTAGAAAATAATTTTACACCATCAACATTAATTCTTGATGCTCCGATTGTTCTCGAACAGGGAAGTGATTTAAAAATGTGGAAACCTGAAAACTATGGAAAAAAGTTTTATGGTCCTTCAACCTTAAGAACAGGTGTTGAAAAATCAAGAAATTTAATGACTGTAAGAATTGCTCAAGAAATTGGATTAAATAAAATCATAAATTTTTCAAAAAAACTAAAAATTTACGAAAGACCTGAGGAACTGATGTCAATTTCATTAGGCTCAGCAGAAACTACTTTACTTAAGATGACAAGTGCTTATTCGTCTTTTGTTAATGGTGGGAAGTTAGTTGAACCAATATTTATAGATAGAATTCAAGATAGTGGAGGAAAAACAATATTTAGAAATCAGTTAAGATTTTGTAAAGATTGCGACTTGATTTCATATACTAGCGAAAATCTTCCTCAAATAAAAAATAATTATAAACAAATTTTTTCACCTCAAACAGCTTATCAAATGACTTCTATTTTAGAAGGAGTTGTTCAAAGAGGAACAGGAAAAAAATTAAAAGATCTTAATTTACAATTAGCAGGTAAAACGGGAACCACTAATAAGAATACTGATGCTTGGTTTATTGGTTTTACCTCAAATTTAGTAATTGGAGTTTATGTAGGTTTTGATACTCCAAGGACTTTAGGAAAATTTGAAACTGGATCAAAAACTGCCTTACCTATATTTAAAGAATTTATTAAAAACTCAGTCAATAATCATCAGGCAAGACCTTTCAAAGTAGCAAAGGGAATTAAAATGATGGTAGTAGATGTGTCTACTGGTAAAAAAGCTAAAAGTAATTCTAAAGGTACTATAATAGAGTCTTTTAAAGAGGAAAAAATTGCAAATAACAATAAAATTGATATTGATAATATTGTAAATATATCAAAAACGAATATTTTAAAGTTTTATTAAAATGGAATTAGAAACAAGCAATTTGATAAAAGAAACTAACAAAATAATATTAAGAATTAAGGAGTTTCTTTGAAAAAAATAGACTCAATTCGAAACTTAAAGAATTAAATAAAAAAATTGAGAGCCAAAATTTCTGGCAAGATAGAAAATCATCAGAAAAAATTTTAAAAGAAAAAAAAAATTTAGAGCTTTTAATTGGATCGTTTGGTAATTTTGAAAATGAGTTTAAAGACATATTAGAAATTTTAGATCTCGCAGTATCTGAAAATGACAAATCTTTACAAGATGAAAGTTTTGATAAATTGCAAACTTTGAAATCTGGAGTGAAAAAATTAGAAATAAAATGTTTTTTATCTAACGATAGTGATAATCTTGATAGTTATTTGGAGTTTCATGCTGGTGCAGGTGGAACAGAAAGTCAAGATTGGGCAGAAATGTTAAGAAGGATGTATATGAAATGGGCATCAAACAAAGGATATTCTGTCGAACTTATAAGTGAGCACAGAGGAGATGAAGCAGGAATTAAATCGTCTACAATAAAAATATCAGGAGATTATATTTATGGTTATCTTAAATCAGAGTCAGGTATTCATCGATTAGTTAGAATTTCTCCATTCGACTCAGGAGCACGAAGACACACGAGTTTCGCAAGTGTTTGGATTTATCCAGTCGTAGATGATAAAATAGACATTGAGATTATTGAAAAAGATTTAAGAATAGATACTTTTAGGTCAAGTGGTGCTGGTGGACAGCATGTAAATACAACAGATAGTGCAGTAAGAATTACGCATATCCCAACTAAAATAGTTGTACAATGTCAGAATGAGAGATCACAACATAAAAATAAAGATACATGCATGAATATGCTTAGAGCCAGACTTTATGAACATGAATTTCAAAAAAGAGAAAAACAAAACGAAAATATAGAAAATTCAAAATCGGATATTGGATGGGGACATCAAATTAGATCTTATGTATTGCATCCATATCAAATGGTTAAAGATAATAGAACTAATTTTGAAAGCTCTAATCCTGAAAAGGTGCTTGATGGCGAAATTGATAATTTTCTTGAGAGTTCGTTATATAAAATAAATGCGTAAATATTTATCTATAATACTTATTACTGTAATCTTTTTATTATCAGCATCTATTGTTTATTTAAACTTTTTTGGTCTTAAAACAGATAAATTTAACGAATTAATTTATTCAAAAATAAGTCAAATAAACCCAAAACTATCCTCTGAAATTAATAATGTATTTATAAAATTAGATATCAAAGAACAGATAATAAAGCTTGAGACTTCAAACGTTAAATTACAAATCGGGGAAGAATATCTTTTTTTAGATAAAATAATCTCAAAATTGAGTATATCAAGTTTGTTAAGTAGTAAATCAGTTCAGAGTTTAGAAATTTCACTAAGGGAAAATGAAATATCAAATTTAAAAAGTTTTATTTCAGAGTATAATTTTGACTTTTCAAGAGAATTTATTTTAAATCGAATTAAAAAAGGTAAGATTAAAGCCTCAATTTTTATTGACTTTCGAAATAATAGCAAAAAATTTGATTATAGTGTTTTAGGAAAGGTAAAAAATGCACAAATAAACCTTTTTAATAAAGGTGAATTAGAGAAAATTTCTTTTAATTTTACATCAGATCAAAAACAACACGTTATAAATGATTTGCAATTTATTTATGAAAATATTGATTTTAATTCAGAAACTATATCAGCAAAAAAAATTGATAATAGTTTTATAATCAATGGAGACATTTCAAATAAAAAACAGAATTTTGACGTAAAAAAATTACAAAAAAATTTAGGATATAATTTTGATTTTATTGAACATTCAAAAGTAAGCCTTTCATCAAATAATAAGTTTTCATTCAGTTTAATTAATAAAAAAAAAATTGATAAATTAGAAATAAAATCAAAAATAGATTTTGATGATATAAAATTTAGGAAAAATTTAAATCTACCTATCAATATAAATAATGGTGAATTAAAAATTGATTATAAAAATCACATAGTAAATATTAACGTTGATTCAAAATTTTATTTTCTAAACAATGAAAAGAAACAACCAAACTTTGGAGATGCTAAATTTTTAATTTCAAAAAAAAAAAATGAAAATATATTAATTAAGGGAAATTTTTCTAACACAGGAAATAAAATAAACTCTAATCAAATTAAAGAAATACTAAATATCGACAGCAAATTAATACCTGATCAGGATTTACAATTTGACTCAAATAACTCAATTGAATTTGAATTAAATAAAAAAAAAAAAATTGAGAAGTATAAATTAAATTCAAATTTAAAAATTAATAAATTAGAGATCTCTAATAATGGCAGAAATTTAAATAGGTTTTTACCTGAGTATAAAAATAAAATATTTTTAAAAGATAATTTACTTGAAATAAATTTAAATAAAAAAATTAAAGATATTAAATTAAAAGGGTCGTATTCATTAGACAATACTTTATTTGATAGTTTTAAAATTAATTTAAACCAAAATTCTGAGATTTTAGATTTTGATGCTAATATCAAGTTAAACGATCTCTTAATAAATTTGAAGTCGCTTGATTATAGAAAAAATAAAAATATTAATTCTAATTTAATCCTAAAAGGTCGATATAAAAATGATTTAAAATTTAACGAAATTAAATATAAAGAAAATTCTAATACTATACAGGTAGGTAATTTAATATTATCAAATAAATATAAAATTAAAAATATTGATACTGTAATTTTGAATTATGAAAATTTAAATCAAAAATTAAATAATTTAAAATTTCAAAAAAAAAATAATAATCAATATAAATTATCAGGCAGTGAGTTTGACGCCCAATTACTTATTTCAAATTATTTAAAAAGTGAAAATAATGATAACATTTTTGAAAAATTTGAAAATTTGAACTCAAAAATATTAATCCAATTTAACAATTTATTTGTTGATAAAAGTAGCAAACTGACCAATTTAGTTGGAGAAATTTCATTAAAAAAAAGGGGGATTATTTCTGCAGATATTAGCTCAAAAATTAACAATAAAAATGATTTTTTACTATCAATAAAAACTAACTCTAAAGGTGAAAAAGTTACTAATTTATTTGTTGAAGAGCCTGAGCCATTTATAAAAAACTACAAGTTTATTAAAGGTTTTACTGGAGGTAAGCTTTCTTTTGGGTCAATAAAAAAAAATAATTTAACAAAAGCAAATCTAAAAATATATGATTTTAAAGTACAAGATCTACCTGCTCTTGCAAGGTTACTTACACTTGCATCTCTTCAAGGTATTGCAGATCTTCTTACAGGGGAGGGTATTAGATTTAATGAATTTGAAATGAATTATCAATCAAAACAGTCACTTACTAACATAAATGAAATGTATGCTATAGGACCAGCAATTTCTATTTTAATGGAGGGTTATATTGAAAAAAATAAACTAACAAGTCTTAGAGGTACTCTAGTGCCAGCTACCACAATAAATAAAACAATATCAAAAATTCCTTTATTAGGAGATATTTTGGTAGGGAAAAAGGTTGGGGAAGGTGTTTTTGGTGTAAGTTTTAAAATCAAAGGCCCACCAAATGATCTTAAAACTTCTGTAAATCCAATTAAAACTTTAACACCAAGATTTATAACTAGAACTTTAGAAAAGTTAAAAAAAAATTAAATAATAATTTTGAAATGCCTTTTTTTTCCTACTGAAAGTTTAATAAAACCTTTACTTTCAAACAATTTTTTACTTATTAATAATTTTTCATCTTCAATTTTCTGATTATCAATTTTAATTCCATTGTTTTTAATCAATCTTCTTATTTCACTTTTTGATAAGTCATTATTTATATTTTCTATCAAACTAATAATATTCTTTCCTATTAAGTTACTTCCAATTTTAACGCTAGGTAAATGTTCGCCAGTTGAATTTTCTTTAAAAGTAGATTTTGCTAATTCTGCAACTTTTTTGGTTTCGATCTCTCCATGTAACATTTTTGTAGTTTCATTAGCTAATAAAATTTTCAAATCATTAATATTTTCATTTTTAATTTCTTCTATTTTTTCCAAAGATAAATCTGTAAACATTTTGAGAAACTTGGTAACGTCCCTATCATCTGTATTTCTCCAAAATTGCCAATAGTCATAGGTAGATAGTAGGTTTTTATCTAACCATACTGCACCACTTTCTGTTTTACCCATTTTTGCTCCCGAAGCCAAGGTTATAAGAGGAGTTGTTAATCCAAAAACTTCTTTTGATAGATATCTTTTAATTAAATCAACACCATTTACAATGTTACCCCATTGATCTGATCCTCCAATTTGAAGAACACAATTTTGTTTTTTATTCAATTCAAGAAAGTCATATGCTTGAAGTATCATGTAATTAAATTCCATATAACTTAGAGATTGTTCTCTGTCTAAACGAAGCTTTACACTATCAAAACTCAACATTTTATTAATTGTAAAATGTTTTCCTATATCTCTTAAAAAAGAAATATAGTTTAATTCTTTTAACCAAGAATAGTTATTTAAAAATATAGGAGACGTCTTTTTATTGTCAGTTTTAAGATATTTTTTTAAAACAAGCTCAATACTTTTAATATTTTTCTCAATCTCATTTTCATCCAATATTTTTCTCGTTTTATCTTTTCCTGATGGGTCTCCTATCCTAGTAGTTCCTCCACCTAGCAAAACTATTGGCTGGTGCCCATGTTTTTGTAACTGCCTCAAACACATGATTTGTAACAAACTCCCCACATGTAGACTTTGAGCGGTACAGTCAAATCCTATATACCCTTTGATACTTTTTTTATTCAGTACATTAGAAAGTTCCACTTCATCTGTACATTGATAGAAAAAGCCTCTGTCTTTAAATTCTCTTATAAAATCATTCATAATTTTGTATTTTCAATATACATATTTATTTAAAAATAATAATCAATAATGGACAATAGTATTACTTCTTTAGGTTTAATGAGCGGAACTTCTCTAGATGGGATTGATGCAAGTATAATTAATTCAGATGGAAAATCACATCTAGAGATAAAAGCAAACCGTTTTTATCAATATAAAGCAGTGTTTAGACAAAAACTAAGAGATTATATTAAAAATATAAATTCAATAGAGGATATAGAAAAAAGTATTACTGAATATAAAAATCTTGAGAAAGAAATCACTCTTCTTCATTCTGAAATATCAAAAAAAATAATATCCAAGAAGACTATTGAAGTAGATTTAGTTGGTTTTCATGGACAAACAATTATTCATAAACCTAAAAAAAAATATTCAATCCAGATGGGTAACCCAAATTTATTATCTCAATTAATTCAAAAAAAAGTCATTTTTAATTTCAGAAAAAATGATATTGCAAATAATGGAGAGGGTGCACCTTTAGCGCCAGTATACCACTCTTTACTTTCAAAAAAAATTTTTCCTAATGAATCATGTATTTTTTTAAATATAGGAGGAATTTCAAATTTTACTTATTGTAATAAAGAAGAAATAGTTGCTAGGGATATAGGACCAGGAAATGTTTTATTAGATGAATACCTAAAAAAAACAAAAAATATAGATTTTGATAAAAATGGTGAGATTGCTTCGACAGGTCAAATCAATATGGATATAATAAACCAATTTATCGAACACGATATTTACAGCTCAAAAGATAGACATTCCTACGATAGAAATGAGTTTGATTTTAATTTTATTAAAGGATTAATTTTCGAGGATGCTGTTGCAACTCTTAATTATTTTACAGCCTTGATTATTTCAAATTATTTAAACGAAAATTTTGAAAATTGTTCTAATATAATTTTGTGTGGAGGTGGCAGAAAAAATAAAACATTAATTCAAAATTTGACAAATTTATTAAAAAAAAACATTTTTGAAATCGATAAATTTAATTACGATGGAGATTTTATTGAGTCCCAAGCATTTGCTTATTTAGCAATAAGATCCTATCTTAAAAAAAATATATCTTTTCCTTCTACAACAAAAGTAATTAAACCAATTTCAGGTGGAGAGACTTTTAAAAATTATTAATATAGAGCTGTTTCTTTTTTAATATATTTATTTAAAGATTTGATAAGAGAAATATCAGCTTTTGAGAAGAAATGATTTGCTTCTGTAATAGAATCAAATTCTACTTTGATTCCTTTTTGAGCACTTAGTCTTTTGTTTAAATCGTTAATATGTTCAACAGGAACCAATTCATCTTTTTTACCATAAATCATTATTCCTGATGTAGGACATGGTGATAAAAATGAAAAATCATAAACATTTGGTTGGGGTGAAATTGCAACAAATCTATTTATTTCTGGTCTTCTCATAAGTAATTGCATTGCAATTAATGATCCAAAGGAAAATCCTGAAATCCAACATTGTGAATTGTCAAAGTTTTCTCTCTCCAACCAATCAAGTGCAGCGGCAGCATCTGCTAACTCACCCTGACCATTATCAAATTCTCCATCACTTTTACCAACTCCTCTAAAGTTTACTCTACAGACTGAAAAGTCGTTATCCATAAAAGTTTGAAAAGTATCAACAACAACTTTATTATTCATAGTTCCACCATATTGAGGGTGGGGGTGCAAAACTAATGCAATTGGAGATGTATTTTTTTTACTTTTATAATATTTTGCTTCTAGCCTTCCTGCTGGCCCAGGAATAAATATTTCAACAATTTTGTTATCTGTAGTTGTCATTGATAATTAATCTCAAAAAAAAATTTTATTTTTCTATCAAAATTGAGCGACAAAATGCAAGTTTTAAAATTTTCGTGAAACTTGACTATTTTAGTCGGGTATATATATAACCCGCATAAAATAATAATAATATGAAATTATCAAGTAAAGGAAGATACGCAGTTATGGCGCTTGCAGATCTGGCTAAGTTTGATCCTAATGAGCCAGTTTCTTTAAGAGATATTTCTTTGAGACAAGGAATATCTTTAGTTTATCTCGAACAATTATTTTTAAAGTTAAAAAAAAATAATATTGTAAATAGTGTTCGTGGTATTAAGGGTGGATACATTCTATCAAAAGAAGCTTCTAATATTAAAATCTCAGATATCTTTTTTGCAGTAGATGAAAAAGTAAAAACTATAGGGTGTGAAAAACATTCAAAAAAAGGGTGCAACGGCAAAACAGCAAAATGCATCACCCATGATCTTTGGGATGAATTAGAGGATTATATAAATAATTTTTTTGAAAAAAAAAGTCTTAGAGATTTACTAAATCAATCAACAAATAGATTATAAATGAGAGATAAACAAATAGAAGATTTAAAAGAATATAAATATGGATTTACAACTGATATAGAAAATATCAGAGCACCAAAAGGTCTAAATGAGGAAGTAATAAAATTTATATCTAAAATAAAAAAAGAACCAGACTGGATGCTAGATTGGAGATTAAAAGCATTTGAAAGATTAAAAAACTTAAAAGAACCAAATTGGCAAAAACCGAAATATCCAAAAATAGATTACCAAGACTTATATTATTATTCAGCTCCCAAAAGTGCCTCTGATAAACCAAAAAGTTTAGATGAATTAGATCCGAAGCTTTTAGAAACTTATCAAAAACTTGGTATACCACTTCAAGAACAAAAGAGATTAAATGGAATAGCAGTAGATGCTGTTTTTGACTCTGTTTCAGTTGCAACAACATTTAAAGATAAGCTGACTGAAAAAGGAATAATATTTTGTTCAATGTCTGAGGCTATTCAAAAACATCCAGAATTAGTAAAAAAGTATCTTGGTTCAGTTATACCAGTTACTGATCATTATTTTGCAACTTTAAATTCTGCAGTGTTTACTGATGGTTCATTTGTTTACATTCCAGAGGGTGTAAGATGTCCTATGGAATTATCAACATATTTTAGAATTAATGCATCCGAGACAGGTCAGTTTGAAAGAACTTTAATCATCGCGGACAAAGGAAGTTATGTTAGCTATCTGGAAGGATGTACTGCTCCTATGAGAGATGAAAACCAATTACATGCAGCAAATGTTGAACTTGTTGCATTAGATGATGCAGAAATAAAATATTCAACTGTCCAAAATTGGTACCCAGGAGATAAAGATGGCAAGGGTGGGATTTATAATTTTGTAACTAAAAGAGGATTATGCAAAGGTGTAAATTCTAAAATATCTTGGACGCAAGTAGAAACTGGTTCAGCAATTACTTGGAAATATCCTAGTTGTATTTTGCAAGGAGACAACTCTGTTGGAGAATTTTACTCAATTGCAATTACAAATAACCATCAAAAAGCAGATACTGGTACTAAAATGATTCATATTGGCAAAAATACTAAAAGTAAAATAATATCCAAAGGTATTTCAGCTGGATACGCTGATAATACTTATAGAGGTCTTGTAGATATTTTTCCAAAAGCTAAAAATGCTAGAAACTTTACACAGTGTGACTCACTGTTAATGGGTAATAAATGTGGTGCACACACTGTTCCTTACATTAAAAATAGAAATTCAGACTCAAATATAGAACATGAGGCAACAACATCAAAAATCAGTGAAGAACAATTATATTATTGTCAACAAAGAGGTTTAAATTCAGAGGAAGCAGTAGGGCTAATAGTTAACGGTTTTTGTAAAGAAGTTCTTCAACAATTACCAATGGAATTTGCTGTTGAAGCGCAAAAATTAGTTGGAATTAGTTTGGAAGGAAGTGTTGGATAATGTTGGAAATAAACAATTTAGAAGCAGGTATTGATAACAAAGAAATTCTAAAAGGACTTAGCTTAAAAATAAATCCTGGAGAAGTTCATGCAATAATGGGTCCAAATGGATCAGGAAAAAGTACTTTATCAAATATTTTATCTGGAAAAAAAGGTTATGAAATCAAAGGGGATGTAAAATTTGAAAATTCCAACTTACTCAATCTTGAAATTGAAGAGAGGGCCCATAAAGGAATATTTTTAGCATTCCAGTATCCTCTAGAAATTCCAGGTGTAAACACTAACAACTTTTTAAAAACTTCATTAAATGCTGTGAAAAAAGCAAAAGGTGAAAAAGAATTAGATGCAATTGAATTTCTTAAGCTTGTGAAAGAAAAATCTGCACAATTAAAATTTGATCAAAATATTTTGTCACGACAGCTAAATGTAGGATTTTCAGGAGGAGAAAAGAAAAAAAATGAAATTCTTCAAATGTCTATCTTAAATCCAAAATTATCAATATTAGATGAAACAGACTCTGGTTTAGATATTGATGCACTTAAAATAGTTTCCGATGGAGTAAACTCATTAAGAAATACAAATAATTCTTTTTTAATAATAACGCATTATCAAAGATTACTTAATTATATAAAGCCAGATTTCGTTCATGTTTTGAAAGACGGAAAAATAATAAAAACTGGAAATTTTGAATTAGCAATAGAATTAGAAAAACAAGGTTATGAGAGTTTATAAATGTTAAAAGAAAATTTAGAATTTGAAAGTTTAACTTATGAAACTTTAGGAAACACTAAAGAGCGTAAAGAGCATTTTTATAAATTTGTAGAAAGTGGGTTTCCCTCAAAAAAATTGGAAGATTGGAAGTTTTCAGATTTAAAATCTATTATAAATAAAAACATAAAGGAGCTTAAATTTGGCTTTAATACCATTGAAAATAAAAGTTACAATTTAAAATTTACAAAACATTTTGAACATTCAAAAATTGTTATTTTAAATGGAGAGTTCCTATCAGAAGATATTTTAGATATAGATAAAAATAAAATAGAGATAAAAAATGAAAACTTGATTTTTAGTGAAAGTTTGAATGAACCTTTAAATAATTTGAACAAGGCTTTTGCGAGTAAATTAATTAAATTAAATGTTTTAGAGGGTAAAATTGTAGAAAAACCTTTAGTTATTTACCACATATGTGATTTAGATAGCGATACAAATTTAATAAATACAAGATTTGAATTAACACTTCATAAAAATTCATCTTTATCAACTTTGAATTTATTCGAAGATAAATCAGTTAGTGGTTTTAATAATCATAACTTTAATATTGTTATAAATAAAAATTCAAACCTTAAAAATTATATTTTTGATTTAAATAAAAATCAAAATCTAAGATACAGCTTCACTAATATTGATATTTATGAAAACAGTAATTCAGAAAACTTTATTTATTCATCTGGATCTAAATTTTCAAAATATGAAATAAACAGCAATTTAAAAGAAAAATATAGCTCTGCTTTTATTAATGGGATTATAAATTTAGACAAGAACAATCATCATGAAATTAAAACAAATATTAACCATTTGGCCGAAAATACAAAAAGTTATCAATTAATAAAAAGTGTTTTAAACGATAAGTCTACTGGAGTTTATCAAGGTAAAATTTTTGTTAACGATCAAGCTCAAAAAACAGACGGATATCAATTAAGTAAAGCCTTACTTTTAAACGAAAATACAGAATTTAATGGTAAACCAGAATTAGAAATTTACGCAGATGATGTAAAATGTTCTCATGGTTCTACTTCAGGCAATTTGGATGAAAACTCCATATTCTACCTAATGTCTAGAGGTTTAAATTACGATCAGGCAAAAAAGTTACTTATAGATGGTTTCATTAATGATGTAATTGAAAAAATTACAAACATCAAAATACAGAAATATCTAAAGGAGGCGATAAATTAATGGATATAGATAACATTAAAAAAGAATTTCCAATATTTGACAACAAAGTTCAAAATAATGATCTTGTATATTTAGACAGCGCAAACTCCTCACAAAAACCTAGAGTAGTAATTGATAGAATATATGATTTTTATTCTAAAGAGTTTTCTAATGTAGGTAGAAGTGTTCATTATTTAGCTGTTGCTGCAACAAATCTTTATGAAAATACAAGAACATCAGTTCAAAGATATATTAATGCCAAAGATAAGAATGAAATTGTATTTACCAAAGGTGCTACAGAAGCAATTAATTTGGTAGCAAATACCTTTGGGCAAAAGTATCTAGAAGAAGGTGATGAAGTTTTATTAACAGAACTTGAACATCATTCTAATTATGTTCCTTGGCATTTCCTAAGAAATTCAAAAAAAATTAAAATTGAATTTGCTGAGATTAATGAAGCAGGTGAGATAACTATTGAAGCAATAAAAAACAAAATAACTAGTAAAACAAAAATTATAAGCGTCACTCATTTATCAAATGTAACTGGAGCAATATTACCGATTAAGGAAATTGTAGAACTTGCGCACTCAAAAAATATTCCTGTTTTAGTGGATGGTTGCCAAGGAGCACCACATTTAAAATTAGATATGCAGGAATTAGATTGTGATTTTTATGCTATATCAGGACATAAAATGTATGGGCCAACAGGAATTGGGGTTTTATACGCAAAAAAGAAATGGTTAGACGATCTACCTCCATACCAAGGTGGTGGAGGAATGATAAATGAAGTTAAAAAAACTGGAATTTCTTATGGTGAACTACCAAATAAATATGAGGCAGGTACAATGGCAACAGCCCAAGTAATTGCATTTAACGAATCTATAAAATTTATGGAAAAAGTTGGTATTGAAAATATAGAAAAGCACGAGAAAGAGTTATTGAATTATGGATTAGATATTTTGGGGAAAAATAATTCAATAAAAATTGTAGGTAATCCAAAAAATAAAGGTGGAGTGATTTCTTTTACCATTGAAGGTGTTCACCCACATGATATTGCAACTATTCTTGATGAAGATGGAGTAGCAATCAGAGCAGGACATCATTGCTGCCAGATATTACATGAAAAACTTAAACTCCCAGCTACTGCAAGAGCATCATTTGGAATATATAATACAAAAGATGATATTGATCAATTAAGCCAATCAATTGAAAATTGTAAAAAAATATTTAACATATAATGGACTTAAAAGAATTATATCAAGAAATTATTTTGGATCATGGTAAAAATCCTAGAAATTTAAGAAAAACTGAAAATTTTAATAAAGACGCCAAAGGACATAATCCTTTATGTGGAGATAACGTTCATGTCTATTTAAAATTAAACGAAAATAAAAAAGTTGAGGATATTTCATTTGAAGGACATGGGTGCGCTATATCAATGGCATCAGCCTCTATAATGACTGATTTAGTTAAAGGAAAAGAGGAAGCTGAGGTAAAAGAAATTGTAAACGATTTTTTAGATATGATTAAAGAAAAAGAGGAACTTCAAAATAAAATCTTAAATGAAGATGAAAAAACTAAATTAATGTGTCTATCAGGTGTAAAACAGTACCCAATGCGAGTAAAATGCGCTACTCTTTCTTGGCATACTCTAACATCAGCAATAGATGATTTTCAAAATATAGTAAATACTGAAAGCTAAAAATGGATTTAAAAGAAAAAGTAATTACAGAAATAAAAAAAATATATGATCCTGAAATTCCGGTAAATATTTATGAACTTGGTTTGATTTATGATATTAAAATTAAAGATAAAGACGTCCAAGTTAAGATGACGCTTACAACACCTAACTGTCCAGTTGCAGAAAGTTTGCCTAAAGAAGTTAAGGATAGTATAATGGAACTTAAAGAAGTTAATAAAGTTGATCTTGATTTGGTTTGGGATCCTCCTTGGGATAAATCAATGATGTCAGAGGCAGCAAAATTAGAGCTAAATTTATGACAAAACAAATAATAACTCTAAGCGATAATGCAGCAGCAAGAATAAAAGAAATAATGTCTAAAGATCAGCAGAATTCTCTCGGTGTAAGAGTTGGAGTTAAATCAGGCGGATGCGCAGGGATGTCTTATATTATGGAATACACAAAAGAAATTAATCCTAATGATGAATTAATTGAAGATAAAGGGGTTAAAGTTTTTATAGATTCTGCGGCGGTAATTTATCTACTTGGTACAGAAATGGATTATAAAAAAGATCAATTTTCCTCCTCGTTTGTGTTCAATAATCCCAATGAAACAGAGCGTTGTGGATGCGGTGAGTCTTTCAAAATCTAGTATTAGTTTAGTGCATACCAGAGTTGCACAAAACACATATCTATTGTATAAGCAAGATATGAATAAATTTGAGTTTAAAAATCTTGTTAAAGACCTTAAGGATAACTTGAAGGAAAGATCTTTCTTTAAAGTTTTACGTAAAGAAGTTGAGACTGGAGCAAACGGTACTCAAGATTACGTTGTTAAAAAAGGTATTAACAAAGATTCAATTGCATCAACCAAACAGTAGTTAATTATTAACTGCTATAATACATCTCAAACTCAACTGGGTGAGGTGCATGCTCAAACTTATGAATTTCCTCAAATTTAAGTGCAATATAAGCGTCTATTTGATCGTCACTAAATACGCCACCTTGAGTTAAAAACTCTCTATCTTTGTCTAATGCTTCCATTGCCTCTCTTAAAGACCCACAAACCGTTGGAATACTTTTTACTTCTTCTTCAGGTAATTCGTACAAATCTTTATCAAAAGAGTCCCCAGGATGAATTTTATTTTTAATACCATCTAAACCCGCCATTAACATTGCCGCAAAAGTTAAGTAAGGGTTTCCAGCAGCATCTGGAAATCTAATTTCACATCTTGCACCTTTTTTGCTCAAAGTAATTGGTATTCTACAAGATGCAGACCTGTTTCGTGCTGAATATGCTAATAATACTGGTGCTTCGAAACCAGGAATTAATCTTTTGTAACTGTTTGTTGTAGAGTTAGCAAATGCATTAATTGCTTTAGCATGTTTTAAAATTCCTCCAATATAAAACAATGCTGTTTCAGATAATCCTGAATATGCATCACCGGAAAAAACAGGAGTATCACCTTTCCAAACTGACTGATGTATATGCATACCTGAACCATTATCTCCTGCTACGGGCTTTGGCATAAACGTAGCTGTTTTTCCAAATGAGTGTGTAACCATTTGAACAACATATTTATATAATTGAACATTATCCGCTTGGTTTACTAATGTACCAAAATACATACCTAGCTCGTGTTGACTTGGAGCAACTTCATGGTGGTGTTTTTCAACTTTAATACCAACATCTTTTAATCCTTTTAAATATTCGCCTCTCATATCTTGAGCACTATCAACTGGTGGAACTGGAAAATATCCACCTTTTATACCAGGTCTATGTCCCATATTTCCATTTTCATATCTTTTGCCAGAATTATAAGGACCTTCTGTGCTATCAATAGCAAAACTAGTTTCATTCATATCGTTTTTAATTCTTACATCATCAAAAACAAAAAATTCTGGTTCTGGTCCGAAAAAAGCTTTATCGCCAATTCCCGAGGATTTTAAATATTCCTCTGCTCTTTTAGCCGTACCCCTTGGATCACGTTCATAAGGGTTTTTCTTTACAGCATCTAAAATATCACAGAATAAAACTAATGTATTATGAGAAGTAAAAGGGTCCATAAACATTCTTGATAAATCTGGCTTAAGTATCATGTCAGACTCGTTAATTGCTTTCCAACCAGCTATTGATGAACCATCAAAAAAGACACCTTGATTTAACATGTCTTCATCTACTACAGTAGAGTCTATTGTTAAGTGTTGAAGTTTTCCTCTCGGGTCTGTAAATCTAAGATCTACAAATTCAGCTTCTTTGTC
This sequence comes from uncultured Pelagibacteraceae bacterium, assembly GCA_902634935.1. GTDB lineage: Bacteria > Pseudomonadota > Alphaproteobacteria > Pelagibacterales > Pelagibacteraceae > Pelagibacter. The sequence continues at coordinate 41,713 of CACPMF010000009.1, read as the reverse complement.
TTTGATCATCTTAAGTACATCACTAGCGCTCATAATTAACTCCTATTAATTTTGTAATCTGGGGTGATTAACATTAAAAAAATGATAAATAATGCATATAAAATAGATAACACGTATGCATTTTTTACATATATATGTGCAAAGTATTATAGTTTTAATCAACTATAGATTGAAATGAATATTTTAAATAAAGAACCAGTTACAAGAGTTAAAAAAGCTCTCAAAGATTTTGATAGTTCTCTTGATATTGTTGAATTAAAAACTTCAGCTAGAACTGCAATTGATGCTGCAAATTCACTTAACTGTGAAATTGGTGCAATTGTAAAAAGTCTTCTTTTTAAAACAGAGAAAAACTTCATTTTATGCTTAATAGCAGGTGATAAAAAATGCTCTTTAAATAAATTAAAAAAAATCACCAATTTAAAGGATATAAAAATGGCATCTCCTGATGAGGTAAAACAACATACCGGGTATACAATAGGAGGTGTTTCACCAGTTGGACATCTTACAGATTTGCAAATTTATATTGATATAACTTTAGAAAGATTTGAAAAAATTTTTGCAGCAGCAGGTCATCCAAATTGCGTATTTGAGATTAGTTTTAATAATTTAGTTAAACTTACTAATGGAGAAATTGAAAATTTAATAGAATGAGACAACCAAATTTAATTGATTATATTTTATTAACTCTTCTAGCTTTAATTTGGGCATCAGCTTTCTTTAATATAAAGATAGCTACATATTCATTTGGACCTGTAACCATTGCTTTATTAAGAGTATTTTTTGGAGCTATTCCTGTTTTAATTTTATGTTTTTATAAAAAAATTAAAGTAGAGGCATTTTCAAAAGATTGGTATTGGTTTGCAATAATTGGTTTTATAAACTTAGTTGTTCCTTTTTTCCTAATTTCTTATGGTGTAAAATCTGTTCAAAGTAATTTAGCTGCAATTTTAATGTCTACAACCCCCTTATCCTCGACAATTTTGGGGCATTTTTATACAAAAAATGAAAAATTTAACTTTACAAAAACCATTGGAATTTTAATTGGCTTTGCAGGAATAGTATACTTATTTTCGGATAACTTATTAATTAATGAAAGTAATTTTATTTCCGCAATACTAATTCTAGTTGGATCTACTTGTTATGTAATTGGTGGTGTACTTACTTTAAAAATAAAAGAAAAAAAAAACGAGAATGTTACTGGCTCCATATTAATTTGGGCAGTTATAATTTTAATACCTCTGTCTTTTTATATTGAAAAACCTTGGACATATAATCCATCAATTCAGTCAACTATTTCTGTGATATATCTTGGATTGGTATCTACAGGAATAGCTTGGTTGTTAAGATTTAAAATTTTAGTAGATAATGGTTTAATCTTTCAGTCACAAGTATCTTATTTAATTCCTATATTTGGAACTATACTTAGTTATATATTTCTAAAAGAATTAATTACTGTAAAAGTATTAATATCACTTATAGCCGTTGTAATTGGTATTTACTTTGTAAGACGAGCGGGTGGTAAAAAGGTTATTTAAGAGTTGAAATTTCTTTTATATGCTCTGGTTTAGTTTCACAACAGCCTCCTAAAATTCTTGCACCTTTTTCAACCATTCTTTTTGTAAATTTATAAAACTCTTTTGCACTTAAATTTCTAGAACCAAGTGCAATGTTAGGATTTGTTCCTATTTCATTATGTTTTGCTGAATTAAAAGTTTGCACTGGAGTTGGTTCTTCAATGCCCCATAAATTTACCTTAAATCCGAAAGGAAGTTTTAAATCAGAAAAAAAATCAGATGTTTTCTCAACTATTTCTGGAGATACACAAGCAAAAACTAGACCTATCCAACTGTTACATTGAAATTTTTCAATTATATTTTGAACACTTTCACCTGAAGGTAATTTGCAATTCTTTTTTAAATGTATGCCTACAACCACCTTTTTTCCAAGTTTTTCAACAATATTTGAGGCAATTTCGATTTCTCTACCACTGCTTACAACATCAAGATAAAAAAAATCAACATAGGGACTTATTATTTTAGCCTGCTCCTCAAAATCAGATTGAATTTCTGATGAACTTCTTGCATCTTCAACATAGGTATCGCTTTGAGATGGCAATGAACCAGCTATCAATATATTTTGTTTAGAAATCTCTCTTGCTTTATTTGCTAAAATACCTGCTTGTTCGTTGGCATATTGGAATTTACCTAAAACTTTGTTTTGAATAAATCTAATTTTTCTTGCAGAAAAGTTATTTGTTACAATTATATCTGCGCCTGCATTTATGTAGGAAATATGTGCATCAGTTACTAACTTATGAAATTCTTTCTCAATTAATGCACTTGCAGACCATAGCGTACCTTTTGATATCAAACCTTTACTCAAAAGTTCTTGACCCATTCCTCCATCAAAAATTCTAATTTTTTCAAAAAATTTGTTATCCATAAAATTATTTTTCTGGTCTTGTGGCAATATAAACACCAATTGATGCAATTAAAAAACCAATTATATCAATAAAGTATAAATTTTCGTTTAAAAATAACCAAGCCATCAAAGCAGATACAGATGGTATTAAAAAGAAAAAAGAGGTTGTTTTACTTGCTGAATTTTCTCTTATCAAGAACATTAGAATTGTAAAAGCACCAAATGAGACTAGCAAAACTTGATGACTCATTGCAGCTATGAAAGTGAAAGAAAAATTAATATGAAATTTTGTAATAAAAACTATTATTAAGATATGAAATAAGCATCCTCCAAGAGCTTGGTAGGTATTACTTGTTTCTAGCGGTAAATTATTTGAAATTTTTTTTTGCCAAATTGTGGCAGATGTAATTGATACAAGAGAAATTATTGTTGCTATCACTCCGTCAAAGGGAATATTTTTTCCTATGTCAAAACCCAAAACTAATACAGCACCTAAAAATCCAAGCAATATTCCAATCCACTGATGGTAGGAAACATTCTCTTTAAGAATTGGACCTGCCAATATGTTTGTTAGAATAGGTTGTAATGTTACAATTAATGCAGCTATACCAGTCGGCATTCCAACAGAAACTGAATAAAAAACTCCTCCAAGATAAATTCCATGAAACAAAACTCCACTAACCAATGATTGAATTAAATTTGATTTAGAAACTTTTAGACTAAAATTTTTATACATTGAAAAAATTAAAAAACCTAGAGATACAAAAAAAAATCTAAAAGCTAATGCTGAAAAAGGCTCACTATGATCAACAATCGGTTTTGTTGTGATAAAAGCAGATGACCACAAAACAATAAATATCAAAGGAAAAATCTTTGTCATTTATAAAAAACTTATCTCAAAAAAAGATTTAGAACAATTGTAGAGGATATTTTTTTATTTAACCTTTTATACCTAGATGAGTATATTTCACATTTAAGTAATCTTTAATTGCCATTGATCCACCTTCTCGTCCATAACCGCTTTGTTTAATTCCACCAAATGGAGCTTCGGCGATTGCTATTAAAGCTGTATTAACTCCAACAGTTCCTGTTTCTAGACGTTCCGAAGCTATATGAGCTTTTTCCATAGAAGACGTGCACACATAACTTGATAAGCCAAGCTCATGATTATTAGCTCTATCTATTACCTCATCAAAAGATTTAAATGAAAGTATTGGAACTAATGGTCCAAAAGGCTCTTTCTTCATTATTGTAAAATCATCTTCTACATTATCAAACACGGTTGGCTCATAAAAAAATCCTTTATTAAATCCCGATGGCCTTTTACCTCCCAATAAAACTTTTGCTCCTTCTTTTTTTGTTATTTCAACTAATTCCTCAACTTCATTTAATCTTTTTTTGGTTGTTAGAGGTCCCAATTGAACTGATGAACTCATACCATCACCTATTTTTAATTTTTTTGTTTTTTCAATGAATAAATTAATAAATTCGTTTTTTTTGCTTTCCTGGATATAAAACCTACTTGGAGATATGCAAACTTGACCATTATTTCTAAATTTAGCAGCTACAGCGATGTCTGTAGCTTTTTTAATATCAGCATCATCAAAAACAATAAATGGAGAATGTCCACTTAATTCCATAGTTACTCTTTGAACTTTATCTGATGCTTGTTTTAAAATTAATTTTCCAACTCTGGATGACCCAGTTAAAGATATTTTTTTAATTATATCAGAGGAGATTAATTGTGAGGCGATACTTGGCGGATCACCAGATAATAAATTTACAACACCAGCAGGCACGCCGCTTTCTCTACATATATCTACTAACTCCATAACTGTACCTGGAGTTATAACATCAGGCTTTATTATTACAGAACAACCAGCAGCCAAAGCTGTTGAAATTTTTCTGGCAGACAAAACTAAAGGAAAATTCCATGGCGATAGTGCAGCAACAACCCCAATTGGCTGATAATAAATGTGAATTCGAGTGTCTTTAAATCTACTCTCCACAGTTTGACCGTATATTCTTTTGGTTTCATCTGAATTCCATTCAAAAATATCAGCTGCTCCCCCTGCCTCAGCAACTCCCTCTGCCAAAGGCTTTCCAACCTCTAAGGTCATCCATTTAGCTAAAACATCTTTTTTTTCTCTAATTTTATCAGCAATTTTTCTTAAAACTTTAGACCTTTCCCAGGGTGTAGTATTTCTCCATTTTTTAAATCCACTTTCAGATGAAAGTAATGCCTTTTTAACGTCTTCACGGCAGGCTTTAGATGCATGACCTAAAATTTCCTCTGTTGCAGGATTTATTACTTCGTAGGTCTCATTATTTTGAGACTTTTGCCATTTACCATCTATAAATTGTCCAAACTTTTCATACATAATTTAAATTTATTATTTTAAATAATTTTACTGACATTTAGCATTAATAAAACCTAATAACTAATATTTTTATTTCTATTTCAACATAATATGTTTTATTTTGATTTGCGGGTAAATAAAAATGAACACTAAATTAAATAAATTAATAATAATCAGTAATAAGCACCATTAAATGAAAATAGGTTTTATAGGCACAGGTTTAATGGGAACCCCCATGATTAAAAATTTGTTAAAATCAAAACACCAAATAAGTATATTCAATAGAACTATAAGCAAAGCTAAAAAACTTAAAAAATATGGTGCTTATTTATCTTATAAAATTGAAGAATTAGTAAAAGATAAGGAGATCATAATTACAATGCTTACAGATGACAAAGCTGTAAACGAAATAATTAGAAGCAAAATATTCTTAAATAATGTTTGTAAAAAAACAACAGTAATAGATATGAGTTCAACTAAACCAAGTACTGCATTAGATAATTATAAAAAATTAAAAAAAAGGGGAGTTTACTTTTTAGATGCCCCAGTATCTGGAGGAACGAAAGGAGCTGAAAGTGCTAGCCTTGCTATTATGGTTGGAGGAGAAAAAAAAATATATGAAAAAAATTTAAAAGTTCTAAAAATCTTAGGAATTCCAAATTATGTAGGAAAACCATCCTCTGGTCAGGCAGCAAAACTCGCAAATCAAATTATTGTAGGAATTACTATTGGCGCAGTATCAGAAGCTATAATATTGTCTAAAAAATTAGGCCTTAGACCGATTAATGTTTTAAAGGCTTTAAAAGGAGGATGGGCTGATAGTAAAATATTACAAACTCATGGATTACGAATGATAAAAGGGGATTTTAAAGCCAGAGGTAAAGTTGCATCACAATTAAAGGACATGGAGAATATTTTAAATACAGCTAAAATGAATAAGATAAACCTTCCTCTCTCAATGATTATTAGAAATTTGTATAAAAAATTATCGAAAAAAGGATATGATAATTTAGATCACAGCTACTTGTACAAAGAAATAAAAAATTATTTATAAATATTTACGAGGAAAATGAAACTATTAAGAATTGGAAAAAAGAATTACGAAAAACCAGCTATCTTAAGCAAAGATGGTAAAATAATAGATATTAGTTCATGCGTTAAAGATTTCAATCCTGATTATTTAAATTTTGAGACAATTTCAAAACTACAAAGTATAGACTTATCTTCATTACCAGAATTTTCCTCAAGCGAAAGAATTGGTTCTTGTATTACAAACCCAGGAAAATTTATTGCCATAGGACTAAATTTTTCTGATCATGCTGCTGAAACAGGATCAAAATCTCCATCTGAACCTATAGTATTTATGAAGGCAACAAGTTGTATAAACGGTCCAAACGACGATATAGAAATTACTAAAGACTCAAAAAAACTTGATTGGGAAGTTGAATTAGGAGTTGTTATTGGAAAACATGCTAAACATATATCTGAAAAACAGTCCCAAGATCATATTTTAGGATATTGTTTGGTAAATGATGTGAGTGAAAGAGAATGGCAAATTGAAAAAAAAGGTCAATGGGTTAAAGGTAAATCACATGACACTTTCGGTCCAATTGGTCCATATTTAGTAACTAAAGATGAAATTTCGGACGCTAGTAATTTAAACATGTCATTAGACTTAAATGGTGTCAGAATGCAGACTGGCAATACCAATACTATGATTTTTAATGTGGATGTAATTGTTTCTTATTTAAGTAAATTTATGTCTTTGCACCCAGGTGATATAATAACCACTGGAACCCCTCCAGGAGTAGGTATGGGAATGAAGCCACAAAAATTTTTAAAACCTAACGACAAACTTAGGTTATCAATAGATAATTTAGGAGAACAAAACTCCAAAGTTGTATTAATATAGCACAAAACAATAAATATTTATGATTAAAAGAGATTTATATTATGAGAGAATTCCAACTATATCACTCAGAGATGATGTAAGACTTCTTGGAAATATACTTGGAAATGTTATCAAAAAACAAGAGGGTCAAACATTTTTTAATCTTGTTGAAAAAATTAGAAAACTTTCAAAAGCAAATAGAGCTAATATTAAACAAAAAGACTCATACAAAAAAATTTCCAAAACATTAAGTCAAATTAGTCCAAGTAATACTTATAAACTTACAAGAGCATTTTCTCATTTTATGAATTTTATAAATCTTGCAGAGTCTATTGATGCTTCAAGAACTTTAGATGAATTCGAGAACAATAAAGCTAAAGCAAACAAAAATATTTTTATAGAGGAAATCTTTGAGGAACTTTTTAAGGATAGAAAAATTTCATCTAATAAAATTTACAATACTGCAAAAAATTTAAATATTGGTATTGTATTAACAGCACATCCTACGGAAGTAAAAAGACGAACACTCATTCAAAAATATCATAATATTACAGAGCTTTTAGAACAAAGAGAATTGATGAAAAGTTTCCCATCAAAACAAAAAATTATAGATAGAAAATTATATGATGAAATTACAATTATATGGAACACAGATGACTTGAAGAGAACAAAACCTTCTCCATTTGATGAAGCAAGATGGGGGCTTGCTATAATCGAAGATAGTTTGTGGGAAACTATTCCTAAGGTATACAGGAGATTAAACAGCATTTTTGTAAAAAATATGGGTAAGGGTCTTCCAAAAAATTTTAATCCAATTGAATTTGGATCCTGGATGGGTGGAGATAGAGATGGTAATCCAAATGTAACTGCAGATGTGACTAAAGAAGTAATTTTATTATCTCGATGGGAGGCAGCAAAATTGTACGAAAAATCTTTAACAAAATTAATTAGATCTTATTCAATGGGAAAATGCTCAAAAGAAATTAAAAAAAAAACAGGTGAATCATTTGAACCCTATAGAGTTTATTTACGTCCACTCAGAGATAAAATGAGAATTACTCATAGATCCATAGAACAACATTTAGTTTACAACAAACCATTGAATGAACAAATGTTGCTAAATTCACGAGAAGAAATTTTAAAACCACTAAGAGTTGTTAGAAAATCTTTGGAAGAAAACCAAAATGAAAATTTAGCAAGTGGTGAATTATTAGATTTAATGAGAAGAGCTAAATGTTTTGGAATAAATCTTGCTAGATTAGATATAAGACAAGAGTCATCTAGACACTCTCAATTGATTGCAGAATATATAAAAAGAAAATATCAACAAAACTATTATAATTGGAGCGAAAGGAAAAAGATTAAATTTTTAGCAAATCAAATTAAAAGCAAGAGAAACTTATTAACTAATTTTGAATTTAAAAATAAAGAAAATAAGGAAGTTTGGTCAACTTTCAAAACAATCTCTAAACAACCAAATGAATGCTTGGGCGCATATGTGATTTCAATGACCTCGTCTATTTCTGATATAGTAACTGTTTCATTTTTACAAAAAGAAGCACAAATCAGAAATAAATTAAGAGTTGTTCCATTATTTGAAACTTTAGATGATCTAATAAACTCAAAAGCTATTATGAATTCACTTTTTCAGGAAAAGTGGTACAGAAAAATGATAAATAATAAGCAAGAAGTGATGATTGGTTACTCGGATTCTAGTAAAGACGCTGGTAAAATATGTGCAAGTTGGCATCAATATAAAGCACAGGAAGAAATAGTTAAACTTGCAAAAAAATTTAAAATTGATGTAACTTTTTTTCATGGAAGAGGTGGCTCACCTGGTCGAGGAGGTGGTCCAATACAAGCTACACTTAGGTCTCAACCTCCATACTCGGTTAATGGAAAAATAAGAATTACTGATCAAGGAGAAGTTATACAGCAAAAATACGGTTATGAGCCATTAGCTAAATATAACTTATGTAGTTATATAGGGGCTGTTACAGAGGCAACTCTTAATCCTCCACCTGCACCAAAAAAGAATTGGAGAAATTTAATTGAAAAAATGTCAGATATTTCAAAAAGTTCATATAGAAAAAATATTAATCAAAATTCTGACTTTATTAGGTATTTTAAAACAGTGACACCACATGTGTCTTTAGGTAAACTCTTAATTGGATCAAGACCGTCTAAGAGAAAAAATGTAGACAACATAAAAAGCCTAAGAGCAATACCTTGGGTATTTGCGTGGACTCAAATTAGACTTATGTTACCAGCGTGGTTAGGTAGCGCAGAGGCATTAAGATATTCCTCAATTAAAAAATTTAAAAGTACTCTTCTAGACATGGAGAGAAATTGGCCATTTTTTAATTCGATGTTAGATATCCTAGATATGGTCATTTCAAAAGTTGATCCAGAAATATCAAAAGTTTATGAAAAATACTTAGCAGATCATAAACTTATAAGGATAGGTAAAAAATTAAGATACCAATTTGAAACAATAAAAAAATTAAATAAAAAAATAACTCCTAAAGAAATAATTAATGTAAGAAAACAATTTAGGAATATTATAGTTACAAGAAATATTTACACAGAAGTACTTAATGTTATTCAGCCAATTGTTATATCGAAGCTGAAAATAACCAAAGGCAAAGAGAATAAAAAGAATTTAAATGATGCATTATTAACTTCGATAGCCGGTATTTCTGCAGCAATGAAAAATACTGGATAATGTTAGAACTTTTTATTGCATTAAGCGCAGGTTTAATCAGTTTTTTGTCGCCATGTGTGTTACCTTTGATACCAGGTTATGTATCCTATATTTCTGGTAGCTCTTTAAATGAACTTTTGGAAAGTAAGAAAACAAACATTTTTCCAATAATTCTATTCTCATTAGGTTTCTCAATTGTATTTATCAGTTTTGGAGCAACTGCTTCATTTCTGGGATCATTAGTTTTAGACTACTCTTATGAATTAAGAATTATTGCAGGAGTATTTATTATTATTTTCTCTCTTCAGATAATTGGATTAATTAATATTAAATTTTTAAATTATGAAAAAAGAGTGCATTCAAATATTACACCAAGTAATTTTGGATCTATTTTAATTGGTATGGCTTTTGGTTTTGGATGGACACCATGTATAGGTCCAATACTTGGGTCTATCTTGGCTTTAGCTGCAATTGAAGACAGTATCAACAAAGGAGTATTGTTATTATTTTTTTATTCACTTGGTTTAGCAATACCTTTCGTTTTATCTGGATATCTTATTCAAAGATTTATGATTTTTTCAAAAAACTTAAAAAATAAGATGCAACTTATTTCCAAAATTGGTGGTGGACTTTTGCTTATTACAGGAATATTGATGATAACAAACCAATTGCAGGCACTAGGTTTTTATCTTTTAGAGTATATCCCTGTACTTGGAAATTTTGGATAATTAATGAGAAAAATTTATCAGATTGATTGTAGCGCTAGAAAAGAAGGCTCAACATCAAGAACATTGGCTCAAAAATTACTAAAAAAAATTAAAAAAAAAGATGATCAATTAATCTATAGAGATTTAGACAATGAGATGCTTTTTATTTCAGGTCTAACAGAGTCAGGGATGAAAATCCCAGTTGAACAGCAAACAGAACATCATAAAAAAATGTTCGAACTTTCTGATAAATTAGTTATAGAATTAAAAGAGAGTGATATAATCATCATATCTGTGCCAATATATAATTTTGGTCCTCCTGCAACGTTAAAAGCTTGGGCTGATCTTGCTGCAAGAGTTAAACTTACTTTTAAATATTCCAAAGACGGAGACAGAATTGGTTTACTTGAGGATAAACAAGTATATTTAGTAATCACCTCTGGCGGAACTAAAATACAAGGTGATGAGGATTATTTAACACCTTGGTTAATTCATATGTTGAATTTTTTTGGTATTAAAAATATTAAAATCATAGCTGCTGATCAAATGGCATTGGATTATGAAAAATCCATCAAGCGGGCTGAAAACAAAATAGAAGAATTATTTAAAGATTAAATTTCCTTCTCAAATGCAACAATTTACCTTCTGTGCTATCAAAGTCTAAATAACATCCTTGTAAAAACCTATTACCCTCATTTGGATTATAAGATGTTCTTCCATGAAGTAATCTATGATTATCCATCATCATTAAATCTCCAGGCATTAATCTAAATTCAATTCTATACTCATCAGAATTATATAAATCTGACAAATATTTTCTAGCATTATAATAAATTTCAAGTTTTTCTTTTTTCATTTGAGGCACATAATCTAATCTTGGACTAAATCTTACATTTTGAAAATTCCCTTTTTCATCCAAATTTATTAATTCAGCCCAGCTTTCTAAAATTGTATCTTTATCCGAAAATTTAAATCTAACTTTAGTACTTGTTAAAATATTATAATAATCTTGATTTAACTTTTTTAAATCTTCCGTAACTGTAAATCCATCAACTAAAGTTGAATAACCTCCTTTAACCTCATTTTCTATACAATGAAGAATTTGTATACATGGAGGAAAAGGATTTCTATACGGGTTATCTGTATGAGGAGATAATTTTAGCGCTGTATAAGCTAAATCATTTGGATTAGGTTTTGATCTTACATTAAAATGTTCGCCAAAATTAGTTCTTTTAACACTGCCTATCATATTTCCAAATTTTACAAGAAAATTGTCATTTGTTGGTACATCTTGAATAACAACAAAGCCATATTTATAAAAATTTATAAGAAAATTTAACATTTCATTACTATCAGTAAATTTATCTGAAAATTTAAAACTTTTTATATTTTTGAAATCAGATTTCCATTTTACTTTTTCGATATCTATTGTTTTGTGTGAATTTAAACTAAGTTCATCGGACAATTTTTTAATTTCAAATCGAGAGTCTACACCATCATTAAATTTTACTTTTAAAAAATCTCCATTTATTTCCGCATTTACAATTTCAACAGATTGCTTCATTAAGGATGGATCAAACAATCGTTGCTGAGTACCCTCATCTAGATACTCTTTCTCACTGACACGTTCTCTTAACCAAAAAGGGTGAATTTCTTCCTTATTTGATCCACTGAATGAAAATATTTTGTTTGAACTTACTTCGAATTTCATAACTTTTCAAACTTTCCTTCAAAAACTCTTTTTTTTCAAGATAAATTCGTTTGTATTGATTTAAATATTTTATTAATACGTGATGCAATGAACAAAAACTTTAATTATAAAATTTACTTTAATTTTCTTAATCTTTTAGCAAAACAACTTACAAAATACTATTATTCAAAATTAAATAAACCTTTTAAAATAAGTAATAAATTAAAAGGAAGAGGCTATGATCCAGTAACATCCTCTGATAAAGCTTTTGAGCGATTCATTAGAAAGAAAATTTTAGATCGATTTCCAGATCACCAAATCATGGGGGAGGAGTATGGGTTCAAGAAAACAAAAAGTGATTTTTCTTGGGTAATTGATCCAATTGATGGAACAAGATCTTTCATAGCCGGCAATCCAACTTGGAGCAATTTAATATCATTAAATTATAAAGGAACTCCCATGGTGGGACTTGCAAATTTTCCTAAACTAAAAAAGTATTATTTAAATAAAGACGAAAAAAACTCATATTTATTTAAAAATGGAAAAAAAATTAAATTAAATGTTAATTCAAAAGTGTCTTTAAAAAATGCAAAGATTGCAGCGGCATTCCATGGTTACTTATCTTTTAATAAACAAAAAAAAATTCAAAAATTTATTAAGATCGTTAATTTTCCATGTTTTGATGCATTAACTTACGTACAATTAGCAGAAGGAAGATTAGATGTTATAGTTCAATGTGCAAATAAAATCTGGGACGTACACGCAATCATACCCATTATAAATGCTGCAGGAGGAATGCTTACTACATGGAAAAATGAGAATGGCAGACTTGCAGGTAATATTTTAGCTACAAGCAATAAATTAAATCATAAAAAAATATTAAAATTGCTCAAGCCAGCAACATGAAAAATATAATTGTTCTTCAACACATTAAAATAGAAGACCCAGGATATATTAAAGATCTTATGACAAGCGATGGAGTAAATTTAACTACAATAGAATTAGATGAAGGCGATAAAATTCCAAAAAATCTTGATCAATTTGATGCAATGTTTTGTATGGGAGGTCCCATGGATACATGGATGGAAAACGAATACCCTTGGCTTATTGAAGAAAAAAAAAAAATTAAAGAATTTGTTATTGATTTAAAAAAACCTTATTTAGGTTTTTGTTTAGGTTGCCAACTTCTTGGTGAAGTCATTGGAGGAAAAGTTGTAAAATCATTAAAACCTGAAATTGGCATTTTAGATATTGATTTTTTAGAAAATAAAAAAAAAGATCAGTTATTTAGTAAATTTCCCGATAAAATTAAATCACTACAGTGGCATTCCTTTGAAGTTCAAGATTTAGAAAACATACAATCTGTTACTCTAATAGCTTCATCACCTGAAACAAAATATCAAATTTTTAAATTTCATGAACACGCATACGGAATTCAATTTCATATTGAAATCAAAGATACTACAGTAAGTGATTGGGGGTGTGTGCCCGAATATAAATCTGCTCTTGAAAGTCAGTTAGGAAAAGGTGCACTTGAGAAATTTGATATTGATGCCAAAATGAATATGTCCTTAATGAATAAATATTCAACAATTCTTTATAACAATTTTAAGAAATTAATCTGAGAATTTCCTTTTTTTTAACATTTTATTGAGTTAGTTTTTTAAGCATAATCAAGGAGGTAATATGGCAATATTTAACATGATAGAGGAAAGTGAAGCTAAAGGAAGAGTAAAAGAAATATTTGAGGACATTAAAGAAAAAAGAAATATCAAATTTGTAAACAATTTTTGGAAAATGTTAGCTAATGAGCCAGAAACTTTAGAGAGAACTTGGAATTCATTGCAGCAAGTAATGAAAAAAGGTGCTCTAGATGAGATGACAAAAGAATTAATTTATATTGCTGTTTCAATTACAAATAGCTGTGAGTATTGCATAAAATCCCACAGTTCTGCTGCAATTAAGAAAGGAGCATCAAAAGATATGCTCGCTGAACTTATCGCAGTAGTTGGAATGGCAAATGAAACAAATAAATTGGTTGAGTCATATCAAGTTAAAGTAGACGAAATTTATGAATGATAGAGCTCAAGCAATTCTAGATTTCTGGTTTGATGATCTTATAGTTGAAAAAAGATTTAAAAAAGATGAAAAATTTGATCAGTTAATTAGAGATAAATTTGAAGAAGATTACAGGAAGGCAATTTCGAATGAATATGATGACTGGCAAGATGAGCCTTTAACTTGTTTAGCGTTAATTATTTTATTGGATCAGTTTTCGAGAAACCTTTATCGAAATGATAAAAAGTCTTTTGAATACGATTTTAAAGCAAGATTAATTGTAAATGATGCTGTTTATAATGGATATCTTGATCAAATGGACGAATATCAAAGATTTTTTATGTTACTTCCATATATTCATAGTGAAGAAATTATTGATCACGATAGAGCGTATAAGTTATTAACAAATTATCTATCAAATCATCCAAATTTTTTAGAAATAAAAAAATTTTGGAAAGATCATACAGCGGTAATTAAAAGATTTCATAGATATCCTCACAGAAATAAAATGTTAGGAAGAAGATCTACAGCAGAGGAAATTGAATTTCTAAATCAACCCAATTCTTCATGGTAACTATTTTGTGTTACCTAAGAGATTTACAATTAAAACACCTGTAATTATTAAAAATAAACCAAGGATGGTTGTAAAATTAGGAATTTGATTAAATTTTAAAACTCCAACTACGCTTGTAGCTATAATGCACAATCCTGCAAATGATGCGTAAGTAACTCCAACAGAAATTGATTTCATTACAAGTGAAAGTGTAAACATACAGCCAACAATTGTAATTGCAGTTAATATACTTGGAATTAATAGAGTAAAACCTTGAGCGCTTTTTGCAAAAGCATTGGACGCTGTTCCTAAAATTACAGCAACAATTAAATATACATATGCATTTAAATTACTCATTATTTTTTGACCAATTTATTGCATCTTCCATTCTGTCATCTCCCCAAAATATTTCATTACCCACAACAAAAGAAGGACTGCCAAATATTTTATGTGATCTTGCACTTTCAGTGTTTTCTAAGTATTTATTTTCTATTTCTTGAGAATTTGCATTATTTACAATTTTTTCTTTATCCAAACTAAGCTCATTACATATCTCAGAAATATTTGGCTCTGTAGCTGGTTCTTTTCCATCTTGGAACCATCTCTTGTAAGTTAATCTTACAAAATCTACTCCCCAGTCTTCCTTTAATCCTAATATTGCAAGTTTATTTGCTAAATCAAATTCACTTAATGGGTAAGGCACAGGAGTTTTTGCAAAAAAACCATAACCTTTAGCTCTTCTCTCTATATCTCTCCACATATAATCAACTTTATTTTGTTTATCTTTTGGAAAAGGTATGTTGTTCATTTCCTTCATTATTGCTCTCACACTAAATGGAACCCAATTAAATTTTACATTTAATTTCTTTTCAACATCTAATATCCTAGTAACTGTTAAATAAGTATAAGTACTTCCTATTGAAAAATAAAAATCAACCTTTTTCATTACTTATATTAACCTATTATTTTGTGATTTTATCTACAATTTTTTTTACTACAGGAGCAACAATTGAGGTTGCTATCATTGCCACTGGAAAACTCACAGACCATGCAGTTATAAATCTTTTAAAATAATCTTTGTCAAAGCCAGTATTAATATAGGTTATTAGGAGAGTCATCATGAAACTCATCCCACATCCCATTAAAACTATAAATAATAGGTTTGAGTATTTTTTTGAAAACAAAATTTAAACTTTTAATTTTAAATATTTTATTTGTTCATCGGGGTTGCACCAGTTTCAAGTGCAAACACTTTGCCATCCTTAAATTTAAAAACAGCCATTACTGCTTCTTTATTTCCATCATTAAATGTAACAAATGCATGTTCAACACCAATTTCATCATTTTCATAAATAACTCTAACTTTATCTCTATTGATATCTCCACTCATTGCCCATTTTACTACATCGTCTTTTTTTAAAACATTTCCTGATTTATGCATCGTAAACGTATAATCGTCATGAATTATATCTCTTAATGCTGCTTCATCTTTACTCTCCATGGCTTTATTGTATTTAGCTAAAATTGACATTTTTATTCTCCTTTTATTATTATTCCATTTGATATTGCATTATCTAAACGGATTTTCTTTATTGGTTTGTATTCCTCTGAGTTATACCATTCCTGAGCTTTCTCATAACTAGGAAACTTTATCACAATAGTTCTTGGGTGTTCCCAATTACCCTCTATTAACTCAAATTCTCCACCTCTTACAATATATTCTGCTCCAAATTTCTCTGCGATTGGTTTTACTTTTTCAATATATTCTTTGTAATTCTTAGGGTTTGTAATTTTAATATTAAAAATTACGTAACCAGTCATTATTTGAAATTTCAATATGATGAATTAACAATTTCAATGTTTTTTTCTTTTAAAGATTGACTTTAGATAAATCATACAACTGAGCATTCTCTACACATTCTGCATAGATAGCTTTTGCTGTAGGATTTTTTCCAGTTACAAAATCTTTCATTCCTTCTTCATTATGAACAGAAACTTTAAATAGCATTCCACTTTTATCTGGTATCATAGCACCAACAGTTTTTTCTGGATAGGCAACACTTTTTCTAACACCCATACCTTCATCAGATTTCATCCATCCCATGAAAGTCTCTAATTTACCTTCTTTAATTTTTAAATGTACTAACATTTCTTTTTCCATTTTATTACCTTTGTTAAAATTTCTATTTTTTCATTGCATTAAACATTGAAAGCGTATCATCAAACGTCATCATAGTTAGCATTTTTCCATTTTCACCAATTTCAAAATAATGACCAAACATAGTATCCATGCCATCTGCGGTTGCCTTAGCTCTAACAAATACTTTGTTCCCTTCACCTATCATATCAATAGGAGTTAGATGAAAATTAGACCACAGTGCTGGTATTTTACCCATTGCAGCCATCATCGCTTGAGGTCCTTTGTGAACTCCTGATAAAGGGTGTACACCTTCTTTTCCTGGAAATGTCCAAGTTGTGTTTTCATCAACCATTTCCTTAAAAAAAGTTTCCATGTCACCTTTATTAAAAAGATCATAACCCATCTTTGTTCTTTCTTTTGCGTCCATTTTATTATCCTTTCAGTATTAATTTAAAATTAAAAAGTATATTCACCACTCATCTGATTCATTGAGTGAGCCATTCCCGCTTTGCCTTTAAGATTTTGTCTACTTGAAAATCCAGTACCTGAAATGTTTTCATATTTTCCAGTTCCACCAATAATAATGAAATCTCCAGAACCTCCAACTCCTCCAGTTCCTTTACCTTTATAATTTATGAATACTTTTTCCCCATCACTCAGATAAAATGTACACATTCCAGTTTCATCATCAAACTTACCTGCAGTCAAAGTAAGTCCTCCGATGCAATGCATAGTAGATTTATCAAATATACTTCCATCTTCTTTGTCAGTAAGTCCAGCATTACCGTCATATGTTATACTCATATTGCCATTACCAGCATCCATAACATTTACTTCCCATGAGCCCATCCCGCTAGCATTAAACTTTCCTGTCTCAGCTAATAAGTTAGAGCTAAATAGTGTAAAAAAAATTAATATTATTATTTTTTTCATAGTTTTCTCCTTACATTTCTGCAAAATTCATTGTTTGTGAACATTCTTCAGAGACTGTGTCAAAAAAATTATTCATATCTCCAAGTTGATCAATAATTGCTTGTGGACTTTCAGCTTGCCACTTACAAAATACTTTCATCGAGTCGCCAGCGCCCATCATTGTCATATGACATACAGCTTTTTCTCCGGTTACTCCTTTTTTTAAATCCTCAGGGGATGTTGAACTTACAACTTCATGAAATTTTTTTTTCATCTCCTCAGACTTAAATATATGCGTTGCTAAATAGTCTTTCATTATAATCCTCCTAAAAAGTTTAATTAATTTTAAAGAAAAATTGTAAACTTTATATCACAATACTGGTATGTGATTTTTAGATCCAACTAGGAGTAGGTAGACCTTTTTCCTGTAAAAATTTTTTATTAAACATCTTTGAGTTGTATTTATCAGATTTGTCGCAGAGAATTGTTACAATAGTTTTTCCTGGACCAATTAATTTCCCAAGTCTAATTGCTCCAGCAATATTTACACCACAACTAGTGCCTAAGCTTAATCCCTCTTCTTTTATTAAGTTATAAAGCAAAGGTAAAGACTCGTGGTCATCAATTGAAAATGCTCCATCTATTTTTGCTTCAGCAAAATTTGCTGTTACTCTACTGGACCCAATACCTTCAGTTATTGAGTTACCCTCGGATTTTAATTCACCATTTTCAATGTAATTGTACAAGGCAGAACCTGCTGGATCAGATAAATATATTTTTATATCTTTGTTTTTTTCTTTTAAATAACTACTTATCCCTCCAATCGTTCCACCTGTGCCTGATGCACAAACAAATCCATCTACCTTACCTTCTGTTTGATCCCATATTTCAGGTCCAGTTGTTTCATAATGACCTCTAGCATTTGCAGTATTGTCAAATTGGTTTGCCCAGACTACTCCATAATTATTTGAGTTTTTTAATTCTTCTGCAAGTCTACCTGCAACTTTTACATAATTGCCATCATCACTGTAAGGCTTTGGTGGTACTAACCTTAAATCTGCACCGATGTTTATTAAAGTATCTTTTTTTTCTTGTGTTTGATTATCGTTCATTACAATTGTTGTTTTATAACCTAAAGAATTTCCTAGAAGACATAAACCTATACCAGTATTACCTGCTGTTCCTTCAACAATCATTCCACCTTTTGAAATTAATTTTTTTTCTTCAGCATCTTTTATAAGTGCCAAAGCCGCTCTGTCTTTTACAGATCCTCCTGGGTTTAAATATTCTGCTTTTCCATAAATATTACATCCAGTTATCTCTGAGGCTGCTTTTAATTTTATTAAAGCGGTATTACCAATTGACTGTAAAAAATTATCTTTGATATTAATCATTATTTTTTTCTGAATTGTCATTTTCTACAGCATAAGGTTTAAATTCTTCTGTAGCAGTTCCAACATTCTTTGCTGGTATTCCTATCATCACAGCATTCTCCTCAACATTTTTTGTTACAACAGCATTTGCTCCAATTTTTGAATTTTTTCCAACTACTACAGGACCTAATATTTGTGCACCAGATCCAACGACTACATTATCCATTAAGGTAGGATGCCTTTTTATATTTCTTTGATTATTAGAATTAATACTTGGAGATATACCTCCTAAAGTAACCATATGATATATTGTGACATTATCACCAATTTCAGATGTTTCACCTATTACAACTCCCATCCCATGATCTATAAATAAATTTTTACCAATCTTTGCGCCAGGATGAATTTCAATACCGGTTAGGAATCTTGAAAACTGGGAAATAATTCTCGCAATTAAATCAAATTTAGCTACTGAAAAAAAATGAGCCAATCTATGAAAAAATACTGCTTTAACACCTGGATAAGTCAATATTAAACTTAATTTGGATTTCGCTGCTGGATCTCGATCAATAATTGATTGTAAAAACTCACTCATAAGTATTTCTATATAGTTATTAAAAATTGAATTTAAAGTTGATCAATCTCTTAAAAGTTTGCTTCATAAAACAATTTTACATATAATAATTTTATAATAAGGAGAGAAACAATGTTAAAAATAAACAGTATGTGTCCTGATTTTCAGGCTAAAACTACAGAGGGAGACATCTCTTTTCACGAGTGGTTAGGTGACAGCTGGGGTGTATTATTTTCACATCCAAAAGATTTTACGCCAGTTTGTACTACTGAACTAGGAGCTCTAGGTTTAATGAAAGATGAGTTCGACAAAAGAAACGTGAAAGTAATAGGTCTTAGTGTAGACGGAGTTGATGACCATAACAAATGGTTAGAAGACATAAAAGATGTGTCAGGTTCAAAACCAAACTATCCAATAATTGCAGACGAAGATCTTAAAGTTGCTAAATTATTTAATATGTTGGAAGGTGATGCAGGAACAACATCAATGGGTAGAACTGCTGTTGATAACGAGACAGTTAGAACTATTTTTGTAATAAGACCTGATAAAAGAATTGGTTTATATCTTACTTACCCAATGGCAACAGGGCGAAACTTTTTGGAAATATTGAGAGCAATAGACTCAATGCAACTAACAGCAAAACATAAAGTAGCTACTCCTGCTAATTGGAAAAAAGGTGAAGATGTAGTTATTTTACCGGCTGTTAAAGATGAGGAAGCGAAAAAAATATATCCAAATGGATGGGAGACGGTAAAACCATATTTAAGAAAGGTTCCAGATCCTTCTAAATAATTTGGATAAGAATATATTAAACCAACAATCTCAGCATTGGGAGACTAATTTCTCAATTAAGCCTGAGATGTTTGGTTTAGATCAAAGTTACTCAGCAGAAAAAACTCTTTCCGTTTTAAAAGAAAAAAATTTATCAAATATTGTCGAGCTAGGAGCAGGATTAGGAAGAGACACAATTTTTTTTGCTAAAAATTCAATTAAAATTACTGCACTTGATTATAGTAAAAAAGGCATATCAATTATCGATAAAAAAATAAACGAACAAAATTTGAATTCTTCAATTCGTACAATAAAGTTCGATGTTAGAAAGAAATTACCATTTAAAGATAATACAATAGAAGCTTGTTATTCTCATATGCTATATTGTATGGCATTAACAAATTTAGAGTTAATAAATTTAAACAATGAAGTAAAAAGAATACTTAAACCTGGAGGCTTAAATATTTATACCGTTAGAAACACTGAAGATGGAGATTTTAAAAAAGGTGTTCATAGAGGAGAAGATTTATACGAAATAGATGGATTTATTATACATTTTTTTTCTAAGGATAAAATAAATAGTCTTTTAGATGGTTTTGAAAATTTGTTTATTGAAAAATTTGATGAGGGAAAGTTTCCTAGAAAGTTATATTTAGTTTGTAATAAAAAAATTTAGTTATTTTTGTATTTTCTCATACATACTTGGGCCAATAAAAGATTTGGATCAATAAACAACTTAGAATCTTTTGCTTTCTTAAAAGATTTATATGCAAATAAAGCTATAGGAAGTTCTGTACAACCTAATATAATTTTTTTACATTTTTTTTTTATTAGTTGATTAACAGCTGGTCTTAATGCTTTCTCTGCCTCTTTCACTTTTCCCATTTTTACATATTTAATAGATTTGTTTACAGAGCTTGTTTGTAAATTTTTAGTTGGACTTATAAAATCATATTTTTTATCAAAATATTGATGGTAAACTTTTGTTTTCAATGTTGCTTCAGTACAAAGGATTCCTATTTTCGTATTTTTTTTACAAGTTTTTTTTGTATAATTAAAAACTTCCCTGGGCATGCTTAATAAGGGAATTTTAATTTTTTTTTGAATATCTTGATGCCAATAATGTGCAGTGTTACAAGGCATAACAATAAATTTACATTTATTTTTGGATAGCAGTTTACAACCCTTAATCAACTCATTGAGCACATTGTAATATTTTTTCAAGTTCTCAGGTCTTTTTGGTGTATTAGACTTGTTGTAAAGAATAAACATAGGGTACTGTTGATCCAGTTTTCCTCTATATAATTTTGCAAGCTTGCTGCAAAAATCTAAACCTGCCTGCGTTCCCATTCCTCCAAGAATACCAATCATAAAAGCTAATTTATCTATATATATTAATTAGTAGAACTATATTTTAATTTAATTTATGCAAGTAATAACACTATAGATGAATAGAAATCTTTTCATACTTATTTTAAGCCAAGTATTTGGTTTTACAGCCGCTACAGTTACAGTTTTTATAAGTGGTATTATTGGATCAGACTTAAGTTCTATAAAAACACTTTCTACACTTCCTCCATCAATTTATGTTGTTGGAACAGCAGCAGCTACAATCTTTGCTGCTAAGATAATGAGCATTATTGGACGAAGGCTTGGATTTATTTTTGCTTCTGTAGCTGGTTCAATTTCTTGTTTGATAGGCGCTTATGCAATAATTATAGAAAGTTTTTTTATTTTTTGTTTTGCTAAATTTATTTTAGGGGCCACAATGGCATTTACTCATCAATACCGTTTTGCTGCAGCAGAAAGTGTAGAAAAGGAAAAAGCGCCTAAAGCTATTTCATCATTATTGTTAGCTGGAATAGTTGCTGCTTTTCTTGGAATTGGTTTGGCAAATTATACTAAAAATTTTGTAAGTGATTATTTATATGTAGGTTCATATTTAACTTTAGCAGTTTTAACATTAATACCTTCATTTTTATTATTCTTTTTTAAGGATATTAGAGAAATTTCTTTTGTTTCAAATAAGGAAAATAACTCAAGAAATTATTCAGAATTTTTTTCAGATCCAAAATTTTTACAAGCAATTACCTCTGCTGCATTTGCATATGCAGTAATGTCTTTTTTAATGACAGCAACTCCAATAAGTATGCATATTGTGCATCAGTTAAGTTTAGAAAAAACAGGAATAGTTCTTCAATTTCATGTTTTGGCAATGTTTTTACCTTCGCTAGTTACTGGAAATTTAATCAAAAAGTTTGGTTATAGTAATATGATGTATTTAGGTGTCTTATTCTATTTTTTCACAATTTTATTATCTTTTTTTCAACCATCTTTTTTAAACTATTTTATAAGTCTGATTTTTTTAGGTATAGGATGGAACTTTTTATTTATATCTGGCACAAGCTTATTAGTCACAACTTATAAACCTGAAGAAAAATTTAAAGCTCAAGGATTTAATGATTTATTAGTTTTCTCTTCCATGGCTTTAGCAAGTTTGTTAGCCGGTATACTTATTTCTATTGCAAGCTGGAAAACAGTTAACTTATTTTGTATTCCTTTTTTAATTCTCATTATTTTATCGATAGTAAATGCAGATAAAAAAAGATGAGTTTTTTAATTTTAGGTTTTATAACCAGTTTAAGTTTAATATTAGCAATAGGACCACAAAATATCTTTGTAATAGAGCAGGGCATTAAGAAACAACATATTTTTTTAATATGTTTTATTTGTTCAATATCAGATACAATTTTGATTTTTTTAGGAATTTTTCTTTTTCAGTATCTTGGAACATATTTTAATGAAATAACTGAACTAATTTTCAATATTTTATTATTAATTTTTTTAATTTATTTCATTTACACAAAAATTTCTGAAAAATTTAAAAACATAGAAATAGATAAAGGTGAGAAACATGATGAGAGAAAAAAAATTATATTAAAAACACTCGCTTTTACTTATTTAAATCCGCATGTTTATTCTGATACAGTTTTTTTTCTTGGTAATTTTTCAAAAAACTTCCCAATTAATTATAAAATTTATTTTGGTATTGGAGGTTCTATTGCTTCTTTTTTATTTTTCTACCTATTGGGATATTTAGCAAATTATTTTTCAAAATATCTTAATAACGTAAGGGCTTGGGTTATAATAAAATGGATTATTTCATTAATAATGAGCTTAATTTCAATTTATGTGATTTTTGAAATTTTAAAATTTTTTAATTAGAAAATCCGTATTTTCTTAATCTTACATCGCCGGTTCGTGCATGAGCTTCCATACCTTCATATCTAGAAATTCTTGCCGCAGCAGCACCCACAAGTTTTGTTGAGTCTTTTGTCATTCTTTGGAAGCTTAGTGTTTTTATAAATTTTCCAACGAATAATCCCCCTGTATATTTACCTGCTCCTTTAGTTGGTAAAATATGATTTGTTCCAGAACATTTGTCTCCGTAAGCTACTGTTGTTTCTTCACCAACAAATAGAGATCCATAATTCGTTAGTCTGTCATGGAACCATTTTAAATTTTTTGTTTGAACCTCAAGATGCTCTGGAGCATATTCATCACTTATCTTAACCATTTCATCGTCAGTATCGCAAAGAATTACTTCACCAAAATCTCTCCATGCAGCCTCCGCACTAGTTCTTGGCAATTCAGGTAACTCTGAAATTAATTCAGGGACTCTTTTCATCACTTTTTCAGCAAGCTCATTACTTGTAGTGTATAACCAACAAGGAGAGTTATAACCATGTTCAGCTTGTCCAACTAAGTCTACTGCAACTATCTCAGGATCAGCAGTTTCATCTGCAATAATTCCAATTTCCGTGGGAC
The DNA here is from genome assembly GCA_902634935.1 of uncultured Pelagibacteraceae bacterium. Taxonomy (GTDB): domain Bacteria; phylum Pseudomonadota; class Alphaproteobacteria; order Pelagibacterales; family Pelagibacteraceae; genus Pelagibacter. The sequence goes on along the minus strand of CACPMF010000009.1, from coordinate 17,728 downwards.
CAGCAAATAAATCTATTCCAACCCTTCCAAATAAAATTCTTTTTGCTTCAGCTACAAACTGATTACCTGGACCAACTAAGATATCTGCTGGAGCATTACCAAATAAACCATATGTCATTGCAGCGATTGCAGGAACTCCACCTAAATTTAAAATAACATCTGCACCACACAAATCAGCAGTATATATGATAGTGGGGTGGGCGCCCACTTGAGCTTTTGGTGGACTACAAGCAATTACATTTTTTACTCCAGCAACTTTTGCAGTTGTTACGCTCATAACCGCCGAAGCTATATGAGCATATCTTCCACCTGGAATATAACAACCCGCAGTATTAACAGGAACTAATTTTTGACCAGCATATAAACCATCAGATAATTCAACCTCAAAATCATTTCCATAGTTTTTAAGTTGAGCCTCAGCAAATTTTCTCACTCTTTCATAAGAAAATTGAATATCATCCTTTGTTTTTTGATTTAAATTTTTTTTTATTTCCTCAATTTTATCTTTGGATACAATTATTTCACCCTCATACTTGTCAAATTTTTTTGTTAATTCTTTACAACCTTCCTCTTTAGATTTCTCTAGATCATTAAGTAAATTTTGAACAATATCCCTCGTTTTATTATCATCAGTTGAAGATGTTTTAGGAGATTTTTTAAGGTATTTAATTGTCATTGATGCGTATTTTGCTGAGGTTATTTAATGTATTAAAATACTCATTTCAACAAAGATATTTTTTATTAATACTCTTGATAATTTAATCTAACGCAACTACCGCAGCAGCTATTGAGGCTAATCTAGCTGTTGCATCGTCTGATCTACTTGTAATTACTACTGGAACTTTACCTCCAACTACCACACCTGCTGCACAGGCTCCCATAAAATAAATCATCATTTTTACAAGTGCATTTCCAGTCTCAACATTAGGTACTAGCAAAACATCTGCATCTCCAGCAACAATATTTTTTATACCTTTAATACCTGCGGATTTTTTAGATATACTATTATCAAAAGCCAAAGGACCAAAAATGTCAGCATTAAAACCCTCTTTTGCTGCTAAATTTGTAATCTCCTTTGCATCAAGAGAACTTTGCATACTATCCAATACTTCTTCAGTTGCTGATAAAATTGATATTTTTGGTTTTGGAATATTTATACGATGACAAAAATCTATTACATTTCTTAAAATGTGCATTTTAGTTTTAACATTTGGATTAACATTTAATGCTCCATCTGTAATTATAAGTGGCTTATCATCTTTTTCTAATGTCATGTGCCATATATGACTAAGCCTTTTTTTGCCTAATAAACCATGTTCTCGCTTTAAAACCTCTTTCATCAAAACATCTGTATGAATATGTCCTTTAACAATTATTTTAATTTTATCTTCTGAGGCAAGTTTCGCTGCAATCCTGGCAGTATTATTTTCTACTGGTTCGTCTATTATTTCATATTCAGATATATCAAATTTGATGTCATCTGCAGTTTTTTTAATTTCAGATTCGTTACCAATTAAAACTGGTATAATCAGTTTTTCTTTTACCGCATCCATTGCTGAAATCATCGGTAGTGTCATTCCAGCATTTGTTATCGCAACCTTAATACCTTTTTTTTGATGAGCAAGGTCTAAGAGATTATTTGGACATACTGTTGATTTATCTGAAAGCATCTAAAATCTTATATCAAAATTAAAAAAACTAACATATCATTTATTTTTTGATAATGTCAGAAATATGGAAGTTGTAACAAAAATTGCTCCAATTGCTCTGGCATTGATTATGTTAACATTGGGCTTAGGTCTTACAACGAGTGATTTTACAAGAGTAGTTAAACGACCAAAAGATTTTTTAGTTGGATTGATTTGCCAAGTAATATTACTTCCTATAATTGCTTTTGTTTTAATAAAAATTTTAAATGTTCAACCAGCATTAGCTCTAGGAGTAATGATAATCGCTGCTGCACCAGGAGGTGTTACATCTAATATTCTTACAAAATTTGCAAATGGAGATGTCGCTCTTTCTGTTTCATTGACAGCAATAATAAGTTTACTTAGTATTTTAACTGTTCCATTTATCGTAATTAAATCTGCTGAGCTACTTGATATAAATTACCTATCTAAGGAAATTTCAATGAGTGGGATATCAATCAAAATGTTTTTGGTAGTAACATTACCTGTACTAATTGGAATGTTAATAAGAAATTTTGCACAAAATTTTATAATTGAAAGAACAGCTTTAATTGAAAAAATCTCCTTAACTCTTTTTATTATAGTTTTTATATCTATTTGGTTAGAGGAATGGGACAATATAATTATTTATATATCAAGAGCTGGCATAATAACTCTGATATTAAATGTAACAATGATGGTTATAGGATTTTATATTGCTAAAATTTTTGCAAGTGGCATTGAACAAAGAAAATGTATTTCGCTAGAATGTGGACTTCAAAATGGAACTTTAGCAGTATTTGTATCTACTCAAATATTCGATGAAACAATTTATTTGATACCAACTGCCTCATATGCTTTGATCATGTTTGTCACATCTATAATATTTGTGCTTCTCTTAAAAAAGATAAATTAGAGCTAAAATAAAAGATCGCGACCCAAAATGAACAGGTTGCATTAAAAAAACCTAATTTGGTGATATCAAAGATTGAGTATCTTTAAACTTTTAGACTATAATCAAATTATAAAAAATAAGATGAGTATTGAGACTTTAACAAAATTAAATCCAAAAATTTTAATCAATTCCAAATTTGACCCCAATGGATCCGTTGTTAACGTATCTGATCCAAAAACATTAAGCGCTGAACAAAATAAAGTTGAGTTAAGTAACAATAAAACAAACAAACATAAGATTTGTATAAATAAACTGAATAACAGACTTAAAATTCAAGAAAAAAATAAAAAAATAGAAACTAGGGTTTTGACTGGTTTATTTATAAGCGTTGTTGCAGTTTTATTTTTTGTAGCAACTTAATTCAAGAGTTTCTCAATATCTTTTTTAATATCGTCTGTAATTTTAATCTCTTTATTAAAATTTTTTTTATATCTGTTAAACTTATTTTGTCCTGGATACATAATTTCTTTTATATTTTTTAGTTTTGGGAGTTTTTTCACTCTTCTTATATTTTCTTTAATTCTTGAGTTAAAATTTTTAACAAATAAATTTGACTTCATAACAATAAATAAATGACCAATGTTTTGAGGACCTGAAAAATCATCAAATGGATCTTTAACTTTTCCTCCATGATTTCCTCCAGTGAAAACTCCACTTAAGATATCAACCATCCATGCTAAACCTGATCCTCTAAATCCAGCAATAGGCAATTGCACACCTTTTAGAGCTTTAGTTGCATCTGTGGTTGGCCTTCCATATTTATCTAATGCAACACCTTCTGGTATTTTAGATCCAGTTTTTGCTGCAACTCTTATTTTACCTCTATTTATCATTGATACAGAAGTATCTAGAATAAAAGGAACTTTTGAAGAGGTAGGTGTTCCAAAACAAATTGGATTTGTTCCAAACAAAGTTTTTAATGCACCATGTGGAGCTATAGCGGGGGGAGCATTAGTAAAAATTAATGTTAATAAATTTTTTTTAACTGCTTGTTCTGCGTAGTATCCTGATAACCCATAATGACCACTTCTTTTAATACCAACTAAACCTAATCCTGTTTTCTCGGCGCTCTCAATTGCTTTTTTAATTCCAATATCAGCAGCTACAAAACCAATACTGTCATCGGAATCAATTTGCGTTATGGATTGAGATATTTTTTTAAATTTAAATTTCGGCTTTGGATTAATTAATTTTTTATTTATTCTGTCGCAATACATTTTTAATCTAGAGACACCATGACCAGTGGCACCAACCAATTCTGCATTAACTAATGCATCTGAACAAATCTTTGCATGTGCTTTGCTTAATTTATGTTTAAGAAATATTTTAGTTAGTAATTTTTCTAACCTTTCTTTTTTCATTAAAACCACCTAAACATTCCAATTATACCTGCTGTGGCATAAAAAATTTGAAGTAATAAAATCCCTCTATGTTTTCCTAAATATGCCCATAAACCGATTAAAATTGCAGAGATTAATAATAATGCAAAACCAAGAAATTCAGCCCCAATGTTTAAGGCAACTAGTAGTGAATAAATAATAGCAGTTATAACGCCTGTCCACTCTAATATTTTGTTTTTATTCATTAAGTTTATGAGTTGAAATTAGCCTTTACCTCTCCAAGGTATAGTTTTATCGATAATTTTTCTAAGAGTAATATCAAACAAAAGACCCAACATTCCCATTATAAATATTGTGATCCAAATTACCTCATACTGAAAGTACTTTTTAGCAACGTTTTCAACAAAACCAATACCAGTTGTGCCAGCTAAAAACTCTGCTGCCACTAAAGTACCCCAACACATTCCAACAGCAACTCTTATACCTGTTAATATTTCAGGAAGAGAATTAGGGAAAATAACATGTCTTAAAATTTGTTTTTTAGAGGCACCTAAAGAGTGTGCTGCGTGAATTTTTGATAACTGAGTACCTGATGCCCCTGCTCTTGCTGATATTATCATTATTGATAATGAAACCATAAATAACAGAAAAACTTTACCAGTATTATCAATTCCTAAGACTGAAATTATCAAAGGTGCCCATGCTAAAGGCGGTACAGGTCTGTATAATTCAATTAAGGGATCAAAAAATCCTTTAGCAAATCTGTTTAACCCCATAAACAAACCTAAAGGCACTCCTATTATAATTCCAAAAACTAATCCTAAAAATACTCTTAAAAAAGAGTCCCAAATATGTCCATACGGAACAGGAACTTTAAATAATTTAAAATCACCTGTTACTAGTTTTAATACTTTGCTTTTAAAATTTTCCTTTACAATTCCATCTTTAGTGTGAACTGGATACTCTCCAGGTAAAACATCTGCAATCCAATCTGGTAGGATAAAACCAATCATAGAACTGACATCAACCATTTCAATCCAAAGCAATGGAATATTTTTATATCCAACACTTGGTTTAGACATAAGAATAAATTTGTTAAAGGTATCAGATGGTTTAGGTAGCCATCTACCTGAACCTTGTTCAGAGCAACTTGGACCACTCGCAACTATTGTTCCTGCAGGAAATAAAAGTATGTCAATTAATCTTAATCCACCTTGTTCAGATTTTTGAAGATTATCAAATTCAATTATTGCATCTTTCATCTCATTAAGAGCTGTTGGAGGATAGATGCTAGCAAATTCTATTCTTCTCGCTATTTTTACAATATTTTTTGCATATGTTGATGCTATTTCCTCACTATCATCCAAACTTTTCCTGTACGCTTTGATTTCATTTTTTAATTCTTTAATTGAATTTTTAAAATATGAGTTATGATTTCTTAACTTAAAAAATTTGTCACTAATCACTTTAAGTTTTGCTGCAGCAGCATGAAATTTTAAACCTCTATTTGTCCCTGGAACTAATGGAACTTCAAGTGTATTTTCTATAGAGCCAGTTCCAGTTTTTACAGTAGTAATACCCCATCCACCTTGTTCCGTGACAGCTTTAAGTCTTTCATTTTTTTCTGCCTCAGTTTCAAATGGATAATCTTTTTTTTTAAAATTTGAGCTCAAAATTTTAATTTCCTCAGTCATTTCTTTAATCTTAATTTTTGTATCCATTTCCATTAAATTATTATTTGTAAGTAAAGGAATGAGCTGGATTGTTTCATCAACAAAACCAATTAATATCTTTTTTTGCTGATCATTTAGATCATTTGAATTTTGAATTTCATTAGCTATATTTTTAAGATTTTTATTTTCGATTTTAATAATTGAAGTACTTTTGAACTCTCTTTCTTCAATAGGAAATTGATATTTTAAACCCATCAATGACTCATTGATTTTTGCCACTTGGCATAACTCATTTGCAGATTTTGGGTAAAACCCTTTTGCTATATCCCAAGAATAATACAACCAAACTAATAAGATTGCGCTACTACCTACAACAATCCAATGCGTGCCACCCTTTGCTCTTTCAGGGTTTCCAAAAACTGCATCAACTTTTTCAGTCTTTATTAATCTTCTTCCATAAAGAATACATCCAATTATCGCTACAAATATTATTATTGTTGCAAACTGGGTTAACATTTAATTATCTTTCCCCATAATTTCTTCTTCCATATCCCAAATCATAGATAGAATTTCCTCTCTTTTAGATGAAAAATCTTTATTTTTTTTAATTTCCCTTAAGTCTTCTTTTAAACCCATCTCTGCAAAAGGAAGATTGTACTCCTTGTGTATTCTTCCTGGTCTTGGTGCCATTACATAAAGTCTTTCACCAAGTAACAAGGCTTCTTCAACTGAGTGAGTAATTAATATGATTGTTTTTCCCGTTTCCTTCCAAATCTTTAAAACTAAAGATTGCATCTTTTCTCGAGTTAATGCATCTAAAGCGCCTAATGGTTCGTCCATTAAAATTAAATCGGGATCATTTATTAAACATCTTGCTAAGGCAACTCTTTGCTGCATTCCACCTGATAGCTGATAGGTAGGAGTATTTCCAAATCCTTTTAGACCGACTATATCAAGCCATTCATCAACTTTTTCTGCAGTAATTTTTGGATCCTCTTTTTTCATCCTCAATCCAAAGTTCACATTCTCTGCAACTGTTAACCATTCGAACAATGCACCTTGTTGAAATACCATACCCCTTTCAACACCAGGTCCATCTATTTCATTATTATTTAAAGTTATTTTTCCTGAGGTTGGTCTTAAAAATCCAGCAGTAATATTTAATAAAGTTGTTTTTCCACAACCTGATGGGCCTAAAACAGTAAGAAGTTCTCCTTTTTTAAGAGTAAAACTTACATCCTTTAATGCATGAACAGTTTCCCCTTTGGGGGTTTTAAAAATCATGTTTAGATTTTCAGAAACTAGATCACTCATTCAATGACTTTATATTAGAATTTTTACCAAAAAAATAGGCACCAATTAAAAATTGGTGCCTATTAAATTTTTTACCCTACAAAATTATAGAGGTAAGAAACTTGTATCTACTGCTCCGTCTGGTGTTCCCATACCTTTTAAGAAGGCATCAAGATTACCACTTTCCATAGATTGTTTAGTTTCTTCTGGAGTTAAAAACTTGAAACCATCTAAAGTTTCTTTCATGTCTGCAACTTTCATCTCAGATGCTTTTGACATAGAATTCATATCGCTTTTACCAGCTCTATATCTGTCATTAGCTTCATGAGTTACTTCGATGAATGTTCTTAACATTCCAGGGTTCTCTTTCATAAACTTATCTGTCACTGATGTGATATCTATTCCTAAAATACCAGCATCTCTTGCTTCTTGAACAGTTAAAAGTCTTGATCCAACTGCAGTTGCAGCCTTAATTGAGTTACCACCAAATAAACATGCCATTACAACATCACCACTTACTAAAGCAGCAGCACCTTCTTCTGGGTCCATTTGAATGATATCCATTTTACCTCTGTCAGCTCCAACAACTTTCATACTTTCATCAAAAACATATTCAGCCATTGTTCCAAGTGGAACAGCAACTTTTTTACCCTCTAGTTCTGTTGCATTTGCTTTTGTAATACCTGAAGCGTTCGATGTTACACACGTAGTTCCACCCATTCCATACTCCATTGCAATATCAACAAGCTTAATTGGAGCTTTTGATTTTACAGCATTGATGAAAGGGACTAATCCTTGTGAATAAGAAATATCAATATCTCCAGCTAACATTGCATCAGTCATTGCACCACCGTTAGTGAAGTTTGTCCACTTAACTGGCACTCCAAGAGCTTTTGCAAAATTCTTTTTCTGCATGTCTTCTAAATTAGGACTTGGCCATTCTAAAAAGTATGCAACTCTAACTACATTCGCTGCCGAATTAGCGGCAGTAATTGCAAGGTTTAGAGCAAATATACTTCCTAAAATAAAACTAATTATTTTTTTCATTATTTCTCCTGTAATTAAATTTAATTTACGGCGCGTATTTAAGTTCATTATAAGATTGATGTAAATAATGAATTATGCATAAGGGGTGACATTAAAAACTTAGACAACTTTGAGTTGTATGGTATATTTATTTTCTGTCTAATCAAAATGAATTAGTCTAAGAGAATAAAAACTTACTTTTTTAAAAAATTTATGAGTTCAGAGAAACCAAATATTCCAAATTCTTTAAATGAACATTGGATGCCATTTACATCCAATAAAGATTTTAAAGAAAATCCAAGATTAATAGTTGAAGCAAAAGGAGTTTATTTAAAAAATCATCATGGAAAAACTCAAATTGATGCAAGCTCTGGATTATTTTGCAATCCTTTAGGTCATGGGAGACAAGAAATTATTGATGCAATAACCAAACAATTAAAAACTGTTGATTATGCTCAACCATTCCAACAAGGTTTTGGAGGTTCATTTGAACTTGCAACAAGAATTGCAAAACATACCCCAGGAAATTTAAATAGAATTTTTTATACGATTTGTGGATCAACTGCAGTTGAAACGGCAATTAAAATTGCAATAGCTTACCATAAATCTAGAGGAGAAGGTAATCGTTTTAGATTTGTCGGTAGAGAAAGAGGTTACCACGGAATGAATATTGGAGCGACATCTGTTGGTGGCATGATCAATAATGTTAAAACATTTGCAAGTGTATTAATGCCAGGTGTTGTTCATATGAGGCATACACATTTACCAGAACATAAATTTATTTCAGGTCAGCCAGAAACAGGAGCAGAATTAGCAGATGATTTAGAAAGAATTTGTACAAACTTTGGAGGAGAAAATATTGCAGCATGTATTGTAGAACCAATTGCAGGATCAACTGGAACTTTAGTTCCACCAAAAGGATACTTACAAAGACTAAGAGAGATTTGCGATAAGCACGGCATAATTTTAATTTTTGATGAGGTAATAACAGGGTGGGGAAGAACAGGCTCACCGTTTGCATCTCAAGAGTACGGTGTAACACCAGATATAATCACAATGGCAAAAGCAACTACTAACGGTATATCGCCATTGGGTGCAGTGGCATGTAAAGAGGAGATTTACGATTCAATAATGGATGGCGCACCCAAAGGAACAATAGAATTATTCCATGGATACACATACTCAGGAATACCAATCTCCGTTGCAGCAGGTTTAGCAGTTCAAGATATATTTGAGAAAGAAGATATATTTAATAGAGCAAAAGAAATGAGTCCCTATTTCCAAGAAGGTTTAATGTCTCTTAAAGATTTAGAAGCAGTAGATAATATTAGAGGTTATGGAATGATGGGCGGTATAGACATGAAAATGCATAAAAAGCCTGGAGCCGCTGGATTTACATGTTTTAAACATTGTTATGAAGCAGGAGTAAATTTTAAAGCAACAGGAGACTGTTTAATTATTGCTCCTATGTTTATTTGTGAAAAAAAACATATAGATGAAATTATTGAAAAACTAAGAACTGGAATTTCAAACTACGCAAAAAGCAAAAAAAATTAATTCCAATTTATGAAAATCGGTGTTCCTAAGGAAATTAAACCGCAAGAAAATCGTATAGGATTAACTCCCGAAAGTGTAAGAACTTTAACCTCAAATGGTCATGAGGTTTTAATTGAGAATAATGGTGGTTTTGAAGCTGGTTTTGACAATGATCAATATAAATCAGCTGGAGCTAAAATTATTGATAAGGCAGAGGATATTTTTAATGACGCTGAAATAATTGTTAAAGTCAAAGAGCCTTTAGCAAAAGAGGTAAAAATGATTAAAGAAAATCAAATAGTTTTTACTTATTTGCATTTAGCTGCTGCAAAAGAATTAACTCAAGGATTAATAGATTCAAAATCAGTTTGCATAGCTTATGAAACAGTAACAGATAATAATGGTAGACTTCCATTGCTTGCACCAATGAGTGCAGTCGCAGGCAGAATGTCTGTTCAAGCTGGAGCACATTGCTTGGAGAAAAATCAAAAAGGAAGAGGGATATTGCTTGGTGGAGCTCCTGGTGGAGAACCTGGTAATGTAGTTATTTTAGGTGGAGGCGTTGTTGGAGAAAATGCTGCAATTATTGCAACTGGTATGAGAGCAAAAGTTCATATTGTGGATAAATCAGCTGAGAGACTAAAACAATTAACTGAAATGTTTGGAGATAAAATCATTCCTCAATTAAGTGATGAAACAGACATAGAAAAATTGATTTCAGAATGTGATTTATTAGTTGGAGGAGTTTTAATTCCAGGCGCTGAAGCACCAAAATTAGTTTCAAAAAATATGCTTAAGAAAATGAAAAGAGGATCTGTAATAGTTGATGTTGCAATTGATCAAGGCGGATGTGTTGAAACCAGCAAACCGACAACACACGCAGAACCAACTTATATAGTTGATGATGTAGTTCATTATTGCGTAGCAAACATGCCAGGAGGGGTTCCTAGAACTTCAACTATAGCATTAAACAATGCCACTTTACCTTTTTTAAGCAAACTAGCAAAAGATGGCTATCAAAAAGCTTTAAAAGAGGATTTGAATTTTTTAGCCGGATTAAATGTTCACAAAGGTAGCGTTACTTATAAAGCTGTAGCAGATGTTTTTGGTCACCAATACGCTAATGCTTCTGAAATCTTAAATTAAATACCTTTTTTGAGTAAGTCGTAAATATCCTCTTTTTTGTCCAAACCAATTTCTCTAGCAATTTCTTTCCCATCTTTATAAATCGCTATAGTCGTCCAAAACTTTATATTTAGCTTTTCACTTATATTTTTATTTTTATCATGTTCATAAAAAAAGAACTCAAAATCTGGAAAATCTTTTTTTGCTTGTTCAAATATAGAAGTTTGAGTTGCACAAACTGAACACCATTCGTTCCAAGAATTAATTACAATTGTTTTTCCTTCATTGTTTTGTTTATAAAATTCATCTAAAGAAAAACCAGATGATTTTTCAAAACTAAAACTTGAAAATGAGAAAAAAGTAAAACAAACTACAAATATTAAATTTTTTAACCTAATCATGTTATTCTTTTGATAACATTATCTTTAAAAACAAAGGTATGTAACAATGCCGCTAAAATATGCAAAGATATTAGAGCAATCAGAGTATAATTTGAGTATATATGCACATCATAACTTAAATCAGCATAATCAAAATTCGATTTTAATTTGATCTCAGTAATCCCAAAATTTAATTTTTCACCATTAAACAGTTTTTTTAATATCCCAGAAGAAGTGACTGTCAGAAGTGTTAAATATAATAGAAAATGGTTTAGTTTTGCAATTATCATTTGACCTGGAAATGCTTCAATTGGGTTTTCTGGAGAATTTATAAAAAGTCTCACCAATAGTCTTAATAAAGTAATATAAAAAATTGTTATTCCAATTAATACGTGAATTTCCTCAATTGTTATTCTAAAATCAGAAAATTCTTGTCTAACTAAATAAAAACCAAGTGGTATTTGAACTACTAGACCTATGACACTTAGCCAGTGGAAAAATTTAGTTAAAATATTATATTTTTGTATTATGTTCACCTCTCTCATAATTCATACTTATGAAAAATAAATTTTTATTATTTATTTTTGTCGCTGCTTCTTTTTTAAATACCAATTTTATTGCCCATTCAGAAGAAAGTATAGAGGATATAATTAAAGGTAGAAAAGCAATTTTTAGCAATAATGCGAAATTAGCAAAAAGAGTAAATATTCTACTTAAGGATTTTGAATTCGAGGAATCAGAACCTTACATTCTTGAAATGAGTAAAAATTATGAAAACTTGTTAAACTATTTTCCAGAAAATTCTAAAGAAGGCTATGGTACTGAGGCTTTACCAATTATTTGGGAAGAAAAGGATGCATTTAACGCTTTAATGCAAAAAGCAGCAGATGACATGTTACAATTAGCTAAAGTTATGGAAGAAGTAGATGATATTCAGGCAACTTACAAAAAATTAATGTGGGCAAATTGCAATGCTTGTCATAGCAGATATAGAAAACCACATTAAGATTTAAATGTTAAAAAATTTTTTTTTAATAATACTTTTATCTTTTTGTTTCATTAAGTCTGCTTATTCGCATTCCCATTATCCTATAACCAAAGATGATCCATTAAAAATTGAAGCAGGAAAATTATTATACAATCAATATTGTGCGTCTTGTCATCAAGTAAATTTAGCTGGTGCAAAGAACTGGAAAGGATTTGATGAAGACGGACATAGAAAAGCGCCACCCTTAAATGGAACAGGACATACGTGGCATCATTCTGATGAGTTGTTGCATAAAATTATAAAGTATGGATTTGCAAAACTGATAAAAAATTATGAAGGTAAAATGATGGGTTTTGGTGATAGTATTGAGGATAAGGGGATTGATAATATTCTTTCTTATATTAAATCATATTGGAATGATGATATATATTTTCATCAGTTGGAAATTAGTAAAAAATGAGTTCAGAAACTTTAAATTTTAATTGGTCATGTAAACATACTTGGAAAAGAAGTGCAAAAAACACTGCATGGTGTTTACTTGGATGTTCTATAGGAGATTTTGGAACAATTTTATTTTTTCAATTAACCAAAATTCCTTTTCCCGTCCTTGCCATTATGATTTTAGCAATCATAAATGGTTTAATAACCAGTATTATCTTAGAGACAATAATTCTGATGAAACAAAATTTTGATTTCAAAAAAGCTTTTCACACAGCTATTGGTATGAGTTTTATATCTATGATCAGTATGGAAGTTGCAATGAATTTAACTGATTATTTCTTAACAGGTGGCGCAATACTTACCTGGTGGGTAGTTCCAATTATGTTGGCAGTTGGTTTTGTAACTCCATGGCCTTATAATTATTGGAGACTTAAAAAATTCAATCAAGCTTGTCATTAGATTAGTTAAAAAACCCTATTATTTTCATTTTAGTTAAAAGACGTGTTCTTATAATTTCTTGTAATAATCTTTTTAACAATTATATGTTCTCCACCCCCATGGAAGAAAATCAAATTATAATTAATGACTTATCTAAAGTTTATAGCAATGGATTTAACGCTTTAAAAAATATCAATCTAACAGTTAAAAAAGGAGAAATTTTAGCATTATTGGGTCCTAATGGAGCTGGGAAAACAACTTTGATAAGTGTAATTTGTGGAATTGTAACTCCCACATCAGGCAATATTACTGTCGACAATTATAATATTATTGATCAATACCGCGAAACTAGATCAAGAATTGGATTAGTACCCCAAGAATTAACCTTGGAAGCTTTTGAGACGGTTTTCAATAACGTATCTTACTCGAGAGGCTTGTATGGCAAATCTCCTAATCCGAAACATATAGAAAAAGTTTTAAAAGATTTAAGTTTATGGGATAAAAAAGATCTTGGACTTAGACAATTATCAGGTGGAATGAAAAGAAGAGTTTTAATTGCCAAAGCACTTTCGCATGAACCCTCAATACTTTTTTTGGATGAACCAACAGCTGGAGTAGATGTAGAGTTAAGAAAAGATATGTGGAATGTTGTGGATATATTGAGAAAAACAGGAGTAACAATAATTTTGACAACTCATTACATTGAAGAGGCAGAGGCAATTGCAGATAGAGTAGCTGTAATTAACCAAGGAGAAATAATTGTTGTAGAAAATAAAAATGATTTACTTAAAAGAATGGGTCAAAAAACTTTATTAATTGAATTACAAGATAAAATAACTCAAATTCCTGACCAACTTTCAAAATATGAATTAGTAATTGGAAAAGATCAAATGTCGCTTATTTATAATTATAATGTTAGAGCTGAGAGAACTGGAATTACAAATTTGTTACAAGAAATAAAAGAGGCTGGTTTAAAAATGAGAGACCTTAAAACAGAACAGAGTTCTTTAGAAAAAATATTTGTCACTTTAGTAAAGGAAAATAATGAAATTTAACTTTTATGCTTTAAGAGCAATTTACCTTCATGAAATGGATAGGTTTAGAAGAACGTTACTACAATCTTTACTTTCACCAGTGTTATCCACCTCTCTTTACTTTATTGTTTTTGGATCTGTTATTGGTGATTACGTGGAGAGTATTGATGGGCTAAGTTATGGTTCATACATAGTACCAGGTTTATTGATGTTAACTTTATTGACACAATCAATAAGCAATACTTCTTTTGGAATATTTTTTCCAAAATTTAATGGCACTATTTATGAAATTTTAGCTGCTCCAATTTCTACGTTTGAAGTGGTACTTGCATTTGTTGGGGCAGGAGCAACTAAAACATTAATTGTTGGCGTCGTTATATTTGTTACCTCTTTGTTTTTTGTAGATGTAACAGTCAAATATCCATTACTTATGATATTTCTTTTGGTGCTTGTAGCTTTTACATTTGCGCTATTTGGTTTTTTAATTGGATTGATGAGCTCTAATTTTGAACAAATGTCAATTGTACCAACATTAGTAATTACACCAATGGTTTTTTTAGGTGGTAGCTTATACTCTTTAGATATGCTTCCTTCTTTTTGGCAAACAGTTACATATTTTAATCCTGTCGTATATCTAATTAATGGAATGAGATACTCTTTTTATGGTGTTTCAGATTTTAACATATGGATAAGTATTGGCTGTATGTTACTTTTTTTAATAACTTGTATAACTGTTGTAACAACATTGTTAAAAAAAGGTTATAACATAAAACAGTAAGTAGTTTGAATTTAGAACAAATAATTCCAGCGATATCTCTAATTGCTGTATTAATATTAGTTTTGCCTGCTTTTCTAAAAACTAATTCAAAATTAAAACAATTTCTAACCAATTTATCGATTTGGTCCATAATTGTATTAATCGTATTATTGATTACTTATTTTATTTTCTAATTTTAACTTGAGGCAATCTTCTTTTTAGGATCAAAAAATGGTTTTTCCACAATAGTGCAATTAACTATTTTATCATCAATTTCAGTTTGTAATTTTGTTCCTAAATCTGTGTATTTTATATCTACCATTGCTAAAGCAATATTTTTTTTAAGTCTTGGTGAGTAAACAGCTGAGGTAACTTTCCCAACTTTTTCAATTTTATTCATTATTGTCCAAAAAGTTGTGTTAGGACCTGACAACGGCTCACAATCTAATTCAATACCAACTTGTTTTCTTTTTATTCCATCGTTTTTGATTTTTCTTAATGCATCTTTGCCAATGAAATTAATGTCACTTTCTAAGTTGACTAACCTATCAAGACCTAGTTCAAAAGGATTAGTATTTATATCTGCATCTGCATGATAAGATAACATCCCACCTTCAATTCTTCTTATTGATGAAGTATGACCGGGCTGAATACCAAAATTTTTTCCAGCAGTCATAATTTTTTCATACAAGTCATCACCTTTTGATCCATCTCTTAAATATATTTCATATCCAAGTTCACTTGACCAACCAGTTCTTGAAACAATTAATGGAATTCCATCTAACTCGTACTCTTTAAGCCAATAGTATTTTAAATCCTTAATACTTTCACCGAATAGTTTAACCATAATGTCTCCTGATTTTGGACCTTGTAATTGCAATGGTGAAACATCGGGTTCTGTAATTTTAACATTCAAACCAGAATTTATTGCAACTCCCTGAGCCCAAAATAATACATCACTATCAGCAAGTGACAGCCAAAAATGATTTGTATCAAGTCTTAATAAAACTGGGTCATTTAAAATTCCACCGTCGTTATTAACTATTAAAACATATTTGCATTGACCCACTGCAAGCTTAGATAAATCCCTTGGAGTTAATAATTGTATAAATTTGTATGCATCTGGCCCAGTTATCTCAACCTGCCTTTCAACTGCAACATCACATAAAATGGCATTTTCTATTAAATTCCAAAAATTTTGTTCAGGACTTCCAAAATCTCTTGGAATATACATATGGTTATAAACTGAAAACCCTTTTGCTCCGTATCTGACTGTTGCATTGAAATAAGGAGATTTTCTAATTTGTGTGCCAAAACCAAAGTTTTTATCTGTCATTGTGAGTGCATAGCAGAAAGCAAATTTTATGCAAAGAAATTTGTCTTAAAGACAATTTAATTAATTTAAAAAATAAACTAATTAGTCTAACTTATTTAATGGTTAAAATTGTATTACCCGTAATTATTTTATTACTCATAGTTATATTTTGGAAAAAAATTGAGGATTATTTTTATCAAAAATTCAAATTTAAAATTAATTATATAATAGTAACTATTTCAATTATTGCCTTGTCTATTCTAGGATTATTATTATATGACTGATCATGGACAATCTAAATAATTATGAGTGTGTAGAAACTGAAGGTATAATTACATTCAAAAATATTAACACAACACTTGGTTTTGCAAGATATAATGAGATGGGAGAGATCGAATATATATTCGTAAATCCTATTTTTAGACGAAAAGGCTTAGCTAAAAAATTAATTAAAATTATCGAAAAAAAAACTGGTAAGAAACCAATTCCTCAAGAACCAATTAGTCCACTAGGTAAAAAATTATTTCAGCTTCAGTAAAACTGAATGGAAATAAATCTTATTTTCTTAATTTCAGTAATTCCAGCAATAATTCTATTCGGAATAGCAAAATCTGGATTGGGAGGTTCTATAGCATTAATTTCAATTCCATTAATGACACTATCAATGTCATTAACAGAAGCATTAGCAATTATGTTACCAATTTTAATATTTTCAGATTTTATAGCAGTTTATAGATTTCGAAAAAATTATGACCTTGAAACCCTAAAATTAATTATCCCATCAGCTGCAATTGGAATTATTATTGGCTCACTTACATTTTCATATTTTTCTGAAGATCTTTTAAAATTTCTAATTGGATTAATGGGTTTTATATTTGCAGGCCATTACTTCATATTTAAAAAAAATAAAATTAAACCTCATAAAAAAAATAATATTAAGGGCTCAATGTGTACAATTGTTGCAGGATTTACATCTTTTTGTGTACATGCTGGAGGTACACCAACAAGTATTTATTTATTACCTTTGAGACTTAAAAAAGAAATTTATGTTGGAACGAGAGTAATTTTTTTTACATTTGTAAACTTAATTAAGTTACCATTATATATTCATCTATCTATGATGAATACAGGAACGCTAATTAATTCTATTTTGTTATTCCCACTATCAATATTAGGAATTTATATTGGTTTTAAATTTCTTAAAATTATTGAGGAAAACTTATTTTATAACATTATTTATGCTTTAATTTTTATTAGTAGTTCAAAAATGCTTTATGACTTTGTAATTTAAATCTTCCATAAAATTATAAAATATATATAAATAAATTTAGGGGTGTCCAAATGGACTGAGAAATACTCTTTGAACCTGTCCGGTAATTCAGAAAGGGAGAAAAATGAATAATATAATTTTATTAAGCCAACAAAATGCAATTTTACTAGTTCTTGGAATATCAATAATTTTTGTAATACTTGGAATAGTTTATTCTAAAAAATTTAAAGGACTAAATAATTATCTTTTAGCAAATAGATCTGTTGGGACATTTTCATTAACATCCAGTTTAGTTGCATCAGCACTAGGTGCATGGATATTGTTTGGACCTGCATCAGCTGCCACTTGGGGTGGAATAGGTGCTGTTATTGGATATGCATTAGGAACTGCATTTCCATTATTTATTTTAATATATCTTGGAACACAATTTAGGGAAAAATACCCTAAAGGAAAAACTTTAATAGAAGTTGTTAGATTAAAGTATGGCCCA
>CACPMF010000008.1 GCA_902634935.1 uncultured Pelagibacteraceae bacterium | reverse complement strand
AAAAGCTGCTAAAAAGAAAACTAAGAAAAAAGCTAAGAAAAAAGCTAAGAAGAGAAGAAGAAAATAGTTTAGTATTCTTTTTAATTGATTACGCTTCTCATGGCGTTTGCGTGGGAAGCGTTTTTTTTATTCCGCTACAACTTCTTCAGGGATTTCTTCCGATGCAGGTTTTGCTTCAACTTTTTGAATTTGTTTCTCCAAATTTCTTTTGAGAGCTTTATCAAGTTTCTTTTGAGTATCTTCTAGATTAGTTCCCATTACAATTTGAAATTCTGTAAGTAACCTGTCGTAGGCTTTTTCAAAAAGTTGTCTTTCACTATAAGATTGATCTATCATCAAATCGTCACCTTTGTTTAGATCTCTTACAACTTCAGCAAGCTCATATATTTTACCAGATGAAATTTTTGCTTCATACTCTTGTGCCCTTCTGCTCCACATTGATCTTTTAATTTTAGGTTTACTTTTTAAAATACTAATGCATTTGTTTACTTGATTGATTGTTGCAAGGGGCCTTAAATGCGATTGTTTATTTACTGGGACCATCCCACTAGCTTTATCTTTCTCAAACTTTAAAATGTATGTTTCAACATCAATTCCACCGATGTTAATCTTTTTGAATTCGGTAATCTGACCAACACCATGTTTTGGGTAAACTACATAATCCTTGACTTTATACTCCCTTTTTTCAGTTTCTTGTTTTTTTACTTTTTTAATTTCTGGTTTTTGCTCACTATTTTTTGGAATTCTTAAAGCCTCATTTTTTACTTGGGATTTTTCTATTTTTTTTGGTTTAGATAAATTTTTAGATATTTTATTAGTTTTGGTTTTTTTAAGAACTTTTTTTATCTTTGGTGTTTTTAATTTCTTTTTAACTTTTTTTTTTGATTTTACCTTTTTTTTCTTATTAGATGTTTTCTTTAAAATATTTTTCAAATTTATCATCTTCGTTTTTAAATTTTTCATGATCCGCAGGGGGATCTTTTTTTTCGTTTATGTTAGGCCAAATTTCAGAGTACTTTGTATTCATCTCAAGCCATTTATCGCTCCCTGGCTCTGTATCTGAAACTATAGCATCGACTGGACACTCTGGCTCACAAACGCCACAATCTATACACTCATCCGGTTTAATTACAAGCATATTTTTGCCTTCATAAAAACAATCAACTGGACAAACTTCAACACAATCCATCAATTTACACTTAATACATTTTTCGTTTACAAGATATGTCATTATAGCTTTTTTTTAATTTTCTCTTTGATATCACCTACTACTTTATTATCTAGATACAACAAACCTGACAAACGCCTCATTAGATTCGTTTCATAAACATCTGCGTTTTCATCAGAGTAAATAATCTTCCATAACGCTTCTATTATAATTTTTTTTTCATCTTCACCCATGTTTTTAACCTTTTTTGTAAAATCTAATATTTGATTAGAATCCTGTTCTTTTTTTTCAGCTTCTCTAATTATCTCCTCTAAATTTTCATCTTTCGCTCCCATTTCAATTAATGCTTTAGTTATTATGTTTTTTTCCTTTTCGGTGTAATTTTCATCAATTTTTGCTAAATGAATTAATAAAGAGCAAACTGCAATTATAGAAATATTATTTTCTTTAGTGTTCTCTTTATTTTTAAAAAGGTTAAACATTAATCTAAATTAAGTTGTTTCAAAACTTGAAAAGGGTTGTCTTTAATTTCTTTATTAACATTTTTTTTATTAAACACTTTTTTAGATGGTAAATACTTGAAGTAAAGATCTTTTTCTTTTTTAAAAGTTTTATAATTCATTTTATTTAATAATTTAGTAAAATTTTCTTTATTACAACCTAATAAATTTAACATTTCAGGTATTAGTTTTATCTCAGTGTCATTATTTTTGTTTTTTGAATTAAAAATCATCAAAAATAGCCTTTCTAGAATATCAATTCTTACATAAAACCTATCAAATTTTTCAAATCCACATAAAAGCATAAATTCTCTATTAGATGGTTTGTCTCGCTCCAAAAAATTTAACCCGAACATTGGAGGTTCTAATTGTTCTTTTTTTTCATTAAAATTTTTCCATAATAGAGTTCTCAATGAGACTGTGCTGGGTTTAAATAATTTAAATAAAAAAATATGATAACGTCCAAATCTTACTCCTAAATTTCTTAGCTTTTTCCTCTCATTTTGATCAAGCTTTTTAAGATAAGATAAAACCTCTTCTCTCTTCACAACCCCATTGTTTTCATATAGGTGGTACGCTAAAGCTCTAAGGTCTGAGTTTTTTTCTTCAGTATTTTTTAAATCAACCAAGCTTTTTAATTCTGTATTTATTTTTTTTTGTAACCATTCTTGAATAAATAAATCAAGTTTACTTCTCTCGTCATTTTCAATCATTTCATCTATAAAGAGTTGTAATTTTGGATTCAAATAATCTTGACCAGGTAATAGCTTGGCTATTTGATAATTTTTCCAATAAATTTTATAATCGTTTTTTAACTCTATTAATCCAGTATCAATTATCTGCTTTATTCTTTTGATTATTTCTGGACTTACATTTTGTCTAGCTGCTTTTTTAAGAGATTTTATATCAGCATCTAAGGCATCAACTTTTAAATCTAAGTGCAATTTTAAACCTTTTAAATTCCCAATATATTGATTATTAATCATTACTTTTTCATCTCCTATAATTTCAGTACTAAGAGCGATATCTTGTTTTAACCCTCTAGCAAGCACACTTGCTCTTTTATCAATAAAAGTTTTTGTTAGTTCTTCATGTAATCTATCAGAAAGTTTATCTTCAAGATTTTTTGCTCTTTCTACCCAGTAATCCTGATTTTCTACCCAATTTGCTTTGTTTGCAACGTAAGACCATGTTCTAACATTTGCAATTCTATTTGATATAGAGTCCACATTTCCCTCAATTTTATCTAACGAAGCTAGCTGTTCTTTCATATATTGATTTGGAATTCTTTTATTTTCAATGGTTAGGAATTTAAAAACTTTACTAATAATTTCTAAATGATTTCCATATGTTTTCTTTACAAAATCAGGTATTTGACAGCATTCCCATAAAATTTTTAAATCATATGAATTCTCCGGCATTTGAAAGTTAGTTGCATCTTTTAAAAAATATTTTAGGGCCTTTTCATCTTCACATTCATAAATTCGTCTAAGCCATTCTTTATCTGGTTTCTCTTCAAGAGATTTAATTAAATTTAATTTACTACTAAAGTTTAATTTTGAATTCCTCCAAAATATTTGCTGTATTTCAGGAAATTTATGTTGTTCTAATGCTTCAATTTCTTCAGGATTAATCTCACCACATTCACCAGTTATTCCAAAAGATCCATCGTTTAAGTATCTTCCAGCTCGTCCTGCAATTTGCCCTATTTCAGAAATATTAAGTCTTCTTAATTTTTTACCATCAAATTTTTTAATATTTGAAAAAAAAACTTGATCTAAGTCCATATTTATACCCATTCCTATTGCATCAGTTGCAACTAAATAATCTACGTCCCCAGATTGATACAAGCTCACTTGAGCATTACGTGTCTTTGGACTTAGTGAACCCATAACAATAGCAGCCCCACCTTTTTGTCTTCTAATGAGCTCAGCAATTGCATAAACTTCTTCAGCTGAAAAAGCTATTACAGCACTTTTTCTCTCTATTCTTGATATTTTTTTATGTCCCCCGAATGAAAGTTTTGAGAATCTTTCTTTATTAATAAATTCAATATCATCACTCAGTTTTTGTAAAATGGGTTTTATTGTATTAGATCCCATTAGCATTGTTAATTTTTCTCCTCGGAGATTTAATAATCTATCTGTAAAAATATGACCCCTTTCATTATCGCTACACATTTGAATTTCATCTACCCCCACAAACTCAAGAATCTTGTCAATGGGCATTGATTCTACTGTGCAAAGAAAATATTTTGCATTAATTGGGATAATTTTTTCTTCTCCTGTTATTAAAGCTACTTTTGATGGATCAATTTTTTTTATAATTTTGTCATAGACCTCTCTTGCTAATAATCTTAATGGGAAACCAATCATTCCTGATTCAAAGGAAAGCATAGTTTCTATTGCTAGAAAGGTTTTCCCAGTATTTGTTGGACCAAGAACTGCTGTAACTTTATTTTTTGACATTTCTACTTTTAGTATGATCTTTTTTTTGCCTACTATATTTTGTTGTCTGAAAAGAACAAAGATAGTCTAAAACTAGTCCGAATCAGAGGTGAAAAAGTTCTCATTTTAAATTATTATTGGATAAAGTTATCACAATTAATAAAAATTCAATATATTTTTTTCGATGCAGAAGAAATTATGGGAAGCCACTATATCCCAAAAAGATAATTCAAACTTACGTAGTTTTGAAAAATTTCTAACCAATAAATATAATTTTAAAAGTAATAAAAATTATAAAAAACTTCTTAAATGGAGTTTACAAAACCCAAGTTCTTTTTGGAGTGATATTTGGGACTTTGCAGAAGTTAAAGGGGTTAAATCATTAAAAAACAAATTTCATAAAAAATTTACTAAAAATCAATTTTTGGTAAACTCAAAATTGAATTTTACTGAAAATCTCCTAGTAAAAAACAATAATAAAAAAGCTATTACTTTTATTAGCGAAAATGGTTTTAAAGAAACTAGATCTTGGATTGACCTTAAAAAGAATGTTGAAGATTTAGCTACATTTTTTAAAAAACATAAAATAAAAAAAGGTGTCCGTGTTGCTGCTTATATGCCAAATCAAATTGAGACAGTTGAGTGTTTCTTAGCAACCGCAGCTATTGGCGCTATCTGGTCATCTTGCTCACCTGATTTTGGAACACCGGGACTAATTGAGAGATTTTCACAAATTAAGCCAAAAATTTTAATTTTAACTGACAGGTATTATTATAATGGAAAAGAAATAAGTATTATAGAAAGATTGCCATCAATTGTTCATAAGATAAAGTCCATAAAATATGTTCTTATATTTTCATACCCTGGAAAAAAATTAACTAAAATTAGTAATTTAAAAAATATAAATATTTTTACAAAAAAAAATATTGTTCATTCAAAAAACAAAATTTTTAAGTATGAAAAGTTCGATTTTAATGATGATTTAGCTATTTTATATTCAAGTGGAACAACAGGAAAACCAAAGTGTATTTGCCACCGACTTGGAGGAGTGTTGCTTCAACACTTGAAAGAACATAAACTTCATTGTGAAATTAAGCCAGGAGATAATATATTTTATTTTACTACTTGTGGATGGATGATGTGGAATTGGCTTGTAAGTGCACTGGCCAGCGAAGCTTCGATTGTTTTATTTGATGGTTTTCCAATGCATAAAAATAAAGATCTTTTATTTAAAATAGCTGAAAAAGAAAAAATATCATTATTGGGCGTTAGTGCAAAATTTATTGATCAACTTAAAAAATTAAAATTAAATATTAAGTCTAAATTTAAACTAAAATATCTCAAAACTATATGTTCAACCGGTTCACCATTATCATCTGAGGGTTTTGAATATATTTATAGAAATGTAAAAAAAAATGTTCATTTGTCTTCCATTTCTGGGGGAACAGATATTGTATCGTGTTTTGTTTTAGGAAATATATTTTCTCCAGTTTTTAGAGGCGAGATTCAAAATAATGGACTTGGTATGGATGTTGATGTTTTCTCAGAAAGAGGAGAATCAATTCTTAATCAAAAGGGTGAACTTGTGTGTAAATCTCCATTTCCATCGATGCCAAACAAATTTTGGAATGATCCAGGAGGTAAAAAATATCAAAGCGCGTACTTTTTAAAATATAAAAATATTTGGTATCACGGAGATTATGCTGAGCGAAAAAAAAATGGAGGCTATATAATTTACGGTCGATCAGACGCAACACTCAATCCTGGGGGGGTTAGACTAGGTACTGCTGAGATATACTCAGTTATAGAAAATTTTAAAGAAGTTAAAGAGTCTATTGTTGTAGGACAAAAATGGGATAACGACGTAAGAATAATTCTCTTTGTTGTTATGAGCGAACCTTCTTCTTTAAATGACGATATAATTTTAAGGTTAAAAAAAAGAATAAGAAGTGAGGCATCACCACGACATGTTCCATCAAAAATAATTCAAGTTTCAGATATACCTCGAACAAAGAATGGTAAGATCGTTGAATTAGCAGTAAAAAACATAATTGAAGGAAGTAAAATAAAAAATATCCAAGCTTTAGCGAATCCAAAGGTTTTAAATGAGTTTAAAAATTTAAAGCAGCTTAAATTTTAAATTTTTTTTTTATAACTTTTTATTTAATTTTTTCCACACTCCTGAAGCTATGGCAATTTTATTTTTTTTTGATCTCAATTCACAATTCATAAAAACTAATGTGTTAGTTACTTTTTGAATTTTAACATCACCTATAATTTCATCACCAATCTTTGAGGAACCAATATATTTAATATCTAATGAAATAGTTACACAGACTTTATTTCCTGCAGATCGATATACTGCAGTACCTGCACCAGCATCAATTATTGATGCAATATATCCGCCATGAGTAATTCCAACTTTATTTATATGATTTTTTTTTACTTTTGTTTTAAATTGATATTTGTTTTTTGTTAAATCTCTGAAAAATAAACCACCGTTATGTTTCATAAATCCAGGTTTTTTACTTATTTGGTGATAAATTTTACTCATTAGATAAATACAGTAATTATAAAAAGAATAACTATCACAATTAAAAAAAAATAAATAACTGATTTTTGAAGCGACAAATTAATTCCTTTCCAATTTTGGTGCGCCTGCTAGGAGTTGAACCCAGAACCTCCTGGTCCGTAGCCAAGCGCTCTATCCAATTGAGCTACAGGCGCGACTTATTAAAGTATTTTAGTTTAATTTTTAATCTATATTTGTGATTATTCAAATATTGATTATTTATTTTTGGAAATAATCATCTATTTTAGAAAAAAGATATATATAATATTTCAAAATGAACTTAGAATTGTTAGTCCCAGATATTGGAGATTTTGATCAAGTAGAAGTAATAGAGGTGCTTGTCAAAAAAGGTGATCATTTAAAAAAAAATGATGCAGTAATTACTCTTGAGAGTGATAAATCTAGTGTAGAGGTTCCATCAACAATTGAAGGTTCAATAAAAGATATAATTGTTAAAGTTGGTGATAAAGTTTCAAAAGGAGATGTAATTTTGTCGGTAGTTGGGACTGAAAATAAAGATGAAAAAATACCCCCACTTACTGAAAAAATTATTAAAGAGGCTGAAAATACAATTCAATACAATGACAATTTAAATCAAATAAAAAAACCTGAACCAATTAAGAATATAAAAAAAACTAATATAGAGTTTGTCTCTAATAAAGATGATATTGATCCTGTAGAAACAAAAGAATGGGTGGAATCACTTACAGCTGTTGTTCAACAAGAAGGACCTGAGAGAGCAAATTTTTTAATTAAGCAACTAATTGACCATGCATACAGACAGGGCTCAAAAATTCCTTACACTCAAAGTACTCCATATATAAATACAATTCCTCCTGAGGAAGAAACGAAATCTCCCGGTGACCAAAATATTGAGAGGAGGTTAAGATCATTAATTAGATGGAATGCAGCAGCAATGGTTGTCAGAGCTAACAAAAAATTTCCTGAATTAGGTGGCCACATAGGAACTTTTGCATCAGCTGCAACCTTATACGATGTTGGGATGAATCACTTTTGGAGAGCAAAAAGTGATAATTTTGGAGGAGACTTAATCTATTTTCAAGGTCACAGCGCTCCAGGCATGTATGCAAGAGCTTTTCTAGAGGGTAGACTAAACGAAAAACAATTAAACAGTTTTAGACAAGAAGTTAATAAAGGTGGACTGTCTTCATACCCTCACCCTTGGCTAATGCCTAATTTTTGGCAATTCCCAACTGTTTCAATGGGACTAGGTCCTATGCTAGCAATATACCAAGCTCGTTTTATGAAATATCTAATTAATAGAGGTTTAATCAAAGACGAAGGGAGAAAAGTTTGGGCTTTTCTTGGTGATGGTGAAATGGATGAACCAGAATCGTTAGGTGCAATTGGTTTAGCAGCTCGAGAAAAATTAGATAATTTAATATTCGTAGTGAATTGTAATCTTCAAAGACTTGACGGACCAGTCAGAGGAAACGGTAAAATTATTCAAGAGCTAGAAGGAATATTTAGAGGTGCAGGCTGGAATGTTATTAAAGTTATCTGGGGATCTTATTGGGATTCTTTATTAGCCAATGATAAATCTGGTCATCTTGTTAAATTAATGAATGAAACTGTTGATGGCGAATATCAGGCATTTAAGGCAAGAGATGGTTTGTATGTAAGAGAGAAATTTTTTGGAAAATTTCCAGAGACTTTTCAAATGGTATCTGCAATGTCAGATAAAGATATTTGGAGACTAAACAGAGGTGGTCACGATCCCCATAAAGTTTATGCAGCTTACGATAAAGCTGTAAAAAATATAGGCAGCCCAACTGTTATTATTGCAAAAACAATAAAAGGATATGGGATGGGTAAATCTGGTGAAAGTGTAAATACTACACATCAACAAAAAAAATTAGATGTTGATGACTTAATGTATTACAGAGATAGGTTTGATGTCCCTTTAAGCGATCAACAGGTTAAAAATATAGAATATTTTAAACCTGACGAAAATTCACCTGAAATAAAATACTTAAAACAGCGTAGATATGACTTAGGAGGCTTTATCCCAGAGAGAACAACTTTTTCTAAACCAATTAAAACGCCAGAAAAAAATATTTTTGACAGTATGACAAAATCAACTGGAGAAAAAGAAATGTCCACAACAATGGCATTAGTCAGAATGTTAACAAGTTTATTAAGAGATAAACATGTTGCAAAAAAATTAGTTCCAATAATTCCTGATGAAGCAAGAACGTTTGGAATGGAAGGGTTCTTTCAAAAAATTGGTATCTATGCACACGAAGGCCAAAAATATGAACCAGAAGATGCAGCTCAATTGAGCTCTTATAGAGAGGAGAAAAGTGGTCAAGTGCTAGAGGAAGGTATTAATGAGGCAGGTGCTATGTCTTCATGGATAGCAGCAGGAACATCTTATACAAATCATGATATTGAGATGATCCCAATATACCTATTCTATTCAATGTTTGGATTTCAGAGAACAGGAGATTTTGCTTGGGCAGCTGGAGATAGTCAGGCTAGAGGATTTTTAATTGGCGCTACAGCAGGTAGAACAACTTTAGCTGGTGAAGGTTTGCAGCATCAAGATGGACACAGTCATTTATTGGCTTCCACTATTCCCAACTGTATTTCATATGACCCAACATTTCATTATGAGTTAGCAGTCATATTTAGAGAAGGCCTTAAAAGAATGCATGAGAATAATGAGAATATTTTTTATTACATAACTACTATGAATGAAAATTACTCTCATCCTGAAATGCCAAAAGGGTGTGAAGATGGAATTTTAAAAGGTATGTATAGGATTAAGGATTTTTCAAAACACAAAAAAAATAAAATTCAACTTCTCGGTTCAGGAGCTATTTTAAGAGAAATGATTTCTGCTGCAGAAATTCTTCAAAATGATTACGAAATAGACAGTGAAATTTGGAGTGTTACTAGTTTTAATGAACTTAGAAGAGATGGATTAGAGGTAGAAAGATTTAATTTGTTGAACCCTGATAAAGAAAAAAAAATAACCTATCTTGAAAAGTGTCTTGGTAAAACCGAAGGACCTATACTTGCGGCTTCAGATTATATGAGGATGAATTCTGATCAAATCAGACCTTATGTATCGAAAAGCTTTTACTCACTCGGCACAGATGGGTTTGGAAGAAGCGATACGAGAAAAAATTTAAGAAAATTTTTTGAAGTAGATAAAGAACATATAGTTACATATGGATTAAGCATTTTAGCTAATGAGCAATTAATTGCATCAAAGTACGTCAAGGATGCAATTAAAAAATATAAAATTGATCAGGCAAAACCAATGCCAACCAAATTATAATGGAAGATAAAAACCTTATAGTTCCAAATATTGGAGAATTCAAAGATGTTGAGGTAATTGAAGTCCTAGTAAATGAAGGTGACTTTATAAAAAAAAATGATCCTTTGATCACAATTGAAAGTGATAAATCAAGTGTTGAGATACCCAGTTTACTTTCAGGCAAAATTCAAAAATTAAATGTGAAAATTGGTGATAAAGTATCAGAAGGAAGTTTAATTGCTATTATCGCGTCTGAAGAAGAAAAACAAAAAACAATTAAAAATATTTCTGAAATCAAAAATGAAAATAAAAAAGAAATAAAAGCTCCAATAAATATGAATAAAAGCGAAGAGGTGAATATTTCCTCGAATAATCAAAACCCAGCAACTCTTGCTAGTCCAAAAGCAAGAAAATTTGCCCGTGAATTAGGAGTAGATGTATCAGAAATTAAGGGGTCAGAAAGATTAGGGAGAGTTGTAGAAAGTGATGTTAAAAAATTTGTTGCTGATAGAATTAGCAAGCCTACTAAGTATGAAAAGTACGAAAAAAGAAGTGAGATTATAGATGAATATAAACATTCAGAATTTGGAGCTGTAGAGACAAAATATCTTTCCAGGATAAAAAAAATAGCAGCTCCTCATTTAACAAATTCTTGGAATAAAATACCTCATGTAACGAACCACGATGAAGCTGATATAACTGAAATGGACGAATTCAGGGAGTCTTTAACAGATATTTACACAGGTAAAAAAAAGAAAATAACACCTTTAGCATTCATCATAAAAGCTTTGGTTTCTTCACTAAAAAGGTTTCCAAATTTTAACGCCTCCATAGACAATATTGAGGAAGGAAAAATTACACTTAAAAAATATTTTCATATAGGTATTGCAGTAGATACCCCTAATGGGCTTATGGTTCCAAAAATTAGAAATGCTGACATAAAGAATATTGCACAGCTAGGGGATGAATTAAAAAAAGTAAGTAATGATTGCAGAAAATTAAAAATTAATAAAAAAGAATTTTTTGGAGGATCTATGACAATCACGAGCCTTGGAGGAATAGGAGGATCTTTTTTTACTCCTATAATCAATTTGCCAGAGGTAGCTATTCTAGGTATTGGTAGATCTTATAAGAAACAAATATATATTAATAATAAATTTATGACCAGAACTGTTTTACCTTTATCTTTATCCTATGATCATAGAATAATTGATGGTGCAGAAGCTGCAAGATTTAATAACGACCTGAAGGATAATTTAGGGAAAAATTTTGCTTACAAATTGGCGATTTAATATAAAAAAAAATGATTAAAAATTTCAAATTGAAAAAAAATAATGTTGAAATTTTTTTTGTGAACAGAAAATCAAAAATATATCCCAATATATGGTTGCGTGATCATATCAAAAATACTGAAAATTGGGATTTTAGAACAAACCAAAGAAAGACTTTTACAGCTAATCTAGCGCCAGATTTGAAGGCAGTTAAGGGCAAAATTTTAGAAAATGGAAAACTTTTAAGTATAACTTGGTCAGATTCATCTTCGCCAGCAAAATATTCGCATAAGTTTCTGTTGAATTATTCAGAGAAAAAGCAATTAAAGAAAAATATTAAACCATGGATAGCTCGTGATATCAAAAACCAGGTTTATATTGATTACAATAAAATAGACAAAAATAAAAATTTCTTAAACTTGCTAGAGAGTTTACATAAATACGGTTTTGCAGTTATAAAAAATTGTAAGCCAAATCTTAAATCAGTAAATAAAATCGCTAATAAAATAGGTTATGTAAGAAATTCAATTTTTGGTGGTCTATGGACATTTGAGTCAGATAATAAAAAAGCTGACAGCGCATATTCACAGGAGGAATTAAGACCACATACAGACTCAACATACAGTAATGATGCGCCTGGATTGCAATTACTACTTTGTTGTAAGTATAATGCAAAAGGAGGAGAATCAATTATGGTTGATGGTTTATCTATAGCAAGAGAATTAAAAAAAAATCATCAAAAATTATTTAAAACTCTCACAGAAATAAAAGTAAAAGGTAAATATTTAGGAGATGGTGTTGATCTTGAAGCGGAGAGACCAATTTTTAGATTAAATAATCATAAAGAAATTGTACAAGTGAGTTTTAATAATTATGATAGAGCTCCCATCGACTTACCATATAAATCAACATTAGAATTTTATAATGCGATAAAAAAATTCGACCAATTAGCTAATAGTAAAAAATATCAGTGGAGACATATATTACGACCAGGAGAACTTTTGATATTTAATAATTGGAGAGTAATGCATGGAAGAGGGTCATTTAGTGGAAAGAGAAAAATGGCTGGCTGTTATATCAACAAGGAAGACTTTGATAGCTGTTGTAGAATGAACAGCATAATTAATTAAATTTAAATCATAATGAGTAAATCAGCATCATTAATTTGTGCTCTAATAACGACCTTTATTTGGGGAACAGCTTTTATTGCACAAGATACTGGAATGGATAACATTGGTCCACTGACTTTTAATTCTGCTAGGTTTTTTGTTGGTTTTCTTTTTATGCTTCCAGTTGCACTAATAATTGAGAGAAAAAAAATAATCCCTGAAATTAATTCAAACAAAAAACTTTTTTTTAAATATTATATGTTTATGGGAGTATCTCTATTTTTGGGTACTTCGCTCCAACAAGCTGCTCTACAATATACCAATATTGCTAATGCAGCATTTTTTACAATTTTCTACGTCCCAATTGTTCCAATATTGTTATTTTTTTTTTATAAAATCAAAGTTCACTGGAGTATCTGGCCCTCAATAGTAATGTGTATAATCGGAGTTTATTTACTAAGTAATTTTTCAGACTCACAAATAATGTTAGGCGATGCATTGGTAATTCTGTGCTCTTTATTTTGGGCACTGCACATAATTTTTGCGGGAAAATTTATGAAAAAATTTGATTTACCTATATTTTATGCATCCTTACAGTCTATTTTTGTTTTTTCACTTTCTATAATAGCTGCTTATGTATTTGAGGAAATAGATATTCAAAAAATACTTTTAGAATACAGTTCTATACTTTATGCTGGAATTCTATCAGGTGGTGTTGCTTTTACTCTTCAGATGTATGCACAAAAAAATATCGATGAAGCTCCTGCAGCTATAATATACTCATTAGAAGGTGTTTTTGCGGCACTCGCAGGCTGGATAATCCTTAATCAAATTTTAAATTTGGATAATATTATTGGATGCTTCCTAATATTATTTGCAGTGATTTTATCACAGATTGCTCCTTCAGCCGTTAAGAAAGTTTAAAGGTAGATAAGTGCAAATAAAATAATACTTAGAAAAATTCTATAATAAACGAATAAGTTTAAACTAAATTTACTTACAAAAATAAGAAAATATTTAATTGTTAAATAAGAAATTATAAATGATAAAAGTATAGATAATAAAAAAACGAAATCAAATTTGATTTCATCACTTATTAAATCACTTATACCAAGAACACTTGCTCCTGCAAGGGCAGGGATAGATAAGTAAAAGGCGATTTTGGTGGAATCAATTCTATCAAAATTTAAAAAACGTGAAGCTGTTATAATCACACCTGATCTACTTACACCAGGTATAACAGCTAAGGCTTGAAATAAACCAATTATAATTACATTTTTTAAATTAAGATCTAAATCAATTTTTTTTTTAATTGTCTGTTTGTCAGCAAAAAAAAGAAGTAATCCAAAAAGCAAAGTTGTCCACGCAATAACTTCTATAGATCTTAATTTTTCTATAATACCAGTTGAGTGTAAAATAAAACCAACTAAAATTAGAGGAATTGATCCTAATAATATTAAAACAGCTAAAGATTTATTTTCAAATATGTTTATTAAGTCTTTTCTAAAATAAAAAATTATTGCTAATAAAGAACCAAGATGAAGACAAATATCTAATTGTAGTGAAGCTGTCTGAAAATCATTAATTTTTGTAACTAAAATTAAGTGTGCAGAAGAACTGACTGGAATAAATTCAAAGAAACCTTGAATTATTGCTAATATAGAAGTTTCTATGTATTTTGAAATCATCAAGAAATTAATAAATAATCAAATTCTAACCAAAATAAAGCAATTACAAAATTGCATATCAAGTATGTTGAAAGTGAAAAAATCGCAAAATTTATAATAAAATGGAAATTATTAGTCAGTAAATATGACCTATATTTTCTTTATCCTCGTTTAACAATAGTATATACCTCCCCTCCAATGTCAGAAAAAATGTTAAAGTTTGTTGAGATAGGTCAACAAAACCCACCTAAAAGAGACAAAAACTCTAGAAAAGAGGATTTTAACGAAATTTATTCAGAATTTATTAAAGGAAAAGCAAATGAGCAATCAAGCAGATGTTCACAATGTGGAGTCCCATTTTGTCAAGTTCACTGTCCATTAAGCAACAATATACCTGATTGGCTTAAGTTAACAGCTGAAGGCAGACATGAAGAGGCTTATCAACTATCACAAAGCACTAACAACATGCCAGAGGTATGTGGGAGAATATGTCCCCAAGATAGGTTGTGCGAGGGCAATTGTGTTATTGAGCAATCAGGACACGGTACTGTAACTATTGGATCAATTGAAAAATATATTACAGAGACTGCTTGGGAAAATGGTTGGGTAAAGCCAATAAAAGTAATCAATGAGATTAATCAAAGTATTGGTGTTATTGGGGCTGGACCTGCAGGACTTGCTTGTGGAGAGGAATTAAGAAAAAAAGGTTATCAAGTTACAATTTATGATCGTTATGATCGATCTGGTGGACTATTGATTTATGGTATCCCTAATTTCAAACTAGAAAAGCATGTTGTAGAGAGAAGAATTAGACTTTTAAAAGAAGGTGGAATTCAATTCGTAAACAACTTTGAGGTAGGTAAAGATGCTACTTTAAAAGAGTTGAATGAAAAACATGATGCAATTTTAATTGCTACTGGAGTTTATAAAGCAAGAGAAGTAAATCTTCCAGGAAACGATCTTAGTAATATATTTCCTGCGATGGAATTTTTGACTGCCTCGAATAAAAAAGGATTAGGAGATAAAGTTGAACTTTTTGATGATGGAACATTAAATGCTAAAGATAAAGATGTAGTTGTAATTGGTGGTGGAGATACTGCTATGGACTGTGTTAGAACCTCAATTAGACAAGATGCAAAATCTGTTAAATGTTTATACAGAAGAGATAAAGTGAATATGCCAGGATCTGCAAGAGAAGTTGCTAATGCAGAAGAAGAAGGAGTTGAGTTTGTTTGGTTAAGTAGTCCAAAAAAATTTAAAGGAACAAATAAAGTAGAAAGTTTGCTGGTAGACAAGATAGAACTAGGAGATCCAGATGAAAGCGGAAGAAGAAAACCAATTATAAAAGAAAATTCAGAATTTGAAATCAAAGCCGACCTAGTAATAAAAGCATTAGGATTTGATCCTGAGGAGTTGCCTAAACTATTCCAAGAGGAAAGATTACAAGTCACAAAATGGGGTACAATTAAAGCTGATTTTGATACCATGGAAACAAATATTCCAGGTGTTTTTGCAGCTGGTGATATTGTGCGAGGAGCTTCGTTAGTTGTTTGGGCAATTAAAGATGGTAGGGACGCAGCTTTATCAATTTCAAATTATCTTCAATTAAAACAAAAACAAAAAGTTGCTTAATGAACATTTATAAAAAAAATCTGAACCAGTTAAAGCAAAATTTTGTTTATAACGAGACTATGGAGCATGATGCTTGTGGTGTAGGACTGGTAGCATCAACAGAGGGAGTAAAGTCTAGAAAAGTTGTCGATTATGGAATCCAAGCCCTAAAAGCCGTATGGCATCGAGGAGCTATAGATGCAGATGGTAAAACTGGTGATGGAGCAGGAATACATATTGAGATTCCAAAAGATTTTTTCATCGAAAAAATTGAAATAACTGGCCACAGACATGACGACTCTGATTTGTGTGTTGGAATGATTTTTTTGCCAAGAAATGATTATCAAGGCCAGGAGCAATGTAGAATAATTGTAGAAAGTGAATTAACAAAAAAAAACTTCAATATTTATGGTTGGCGTCAGGTTCCTGTAAATCCTTCTGTGCTCGGTGAAAAAGCTGAAAATACTAGACCTGAGATTACACAAGTTTTATTCAAACATAATGATAAAAAAGTAATTGGTAAAAATTTAGAGAGAGTTCTATATGAAACAAGAAGAAAAATTGAGAAGGAAGCTCTAAACAACCAGCTTAATGGCTTTTATATTTGTTCGTTTAGTTCTAAATCAATTATTTATAAAGGAATGTTTCTTGCTGAGGCTTTGTCAGATTTTTATACTGATCTTAAAGATGAGAGATTTATTTCAAGATTTGCAATTTTTCATCAAAGATTTTCTACTAACACAGCACCCAGTTGGGATTTAGCACAACCTTTTAGAGCAATAGCTCATAACGGTGAGATAAATACTCTAAAAGGAAATATTAACTGGATGAAGGTTCATGAGCAAGAAATGCACAGCCCATTGTTTGATGATATGGAAAATTTAAAACCTGTAATCCCATCTGGAAACTCAGACTCTGCATCGCTAGATAATGTATTTGAATTACTAAATATTTCAGGACAACCTGCACCTTTAGCTAAATTACTTTTAATACCTGATGCATGGTCAAAAAAAAGTAAAGTTCTTCCAAAGGATCATCTTCAACTATTTAATTTTCTTAACAGCACTATGGAGCCCTGGGACGGTCCTGCTGCTATAGCAGCGACAGACAATGAATGGGTAATCGCAGCTACTGATAGAAATGGTCTAAGGCCAATGAGATATACTGTTACAAGAGATAGATTATTATTTGCTGGATCAGAAACTGGAATGGTCGATCTTAATGAAAAAAAAATTGTAACTAAAGGAAGATTGGGACCTGGAGAAATAATTGGTGTAAGAATTGAAAAAGGAAAAGTATTCACAAACAGCGATATTAAAAATTACTTAGCAAAAGAGTACAAACATTTTAATAATCAAATAATTGATCTAGATAAAAAGTTTCCAATCGAGAACGAAAAAAATATATTTCTTAATGAAGAGTTAAGAATTAGACAGCATTGTTTTGGATATAGTTTAGAAGATTTAGAATTAATTTTACACCCAATGGCAGAAGATGCAAAAGAAGCAACTGGATCTATGGGTGATGATACTCCATTAGCAGTACTTTCTGACAAGTATAGACCTTTGTATCACTACTTTAGACAAAATTTTAGTCAAGTAACCAATCCACCGATTGACTCTTTAAGAGAAAATAAGGTGATGAGTTTAAAAACAAGATTTGGGAATCTTGGTAACATATTAGATTTTGATAATCTTACTGAGGAAAATATTTACGTTTTAGATAGCCCAGTTCTATCGAATTCTCAGTTTGCTAAGTTCATAGATTTTTTTGGAAAAAACCAAAGAATTTTAGAGTGTTTATTTGATAAAAATTCAGATTTAGAAAGCGCTTTAGAGAATTTAAAAAATCAAGCAGAGCAAGCAGCAAGAGAGGGAATTACACAGCTTGTTTTAACTGATAAAAATATTTCAAGTGAAAAGCTACCAATGCCAATGCTACTTTGTATTGGTGCTGTTAATACTCATCTAATAAAATTAGGTTTAAGAGGATACGTTTCAATAAACGTCCAAACTGGAGATGCTCTTGATACACATTCATTTGCAACTTTAATTGGTGTAGGAGCAACGACTGTTAATCCTTATTTAGCGTTTGACAGTTTATTTGAAAGATATTCAAAAAAATTATTTGGAAATTTAAGTTTTGATGACTGTGTTTCAAGATTTATCAAATCTGTTAATTTAGGTTTATTAAAAATTATGTCAAAAATGGGAATTTCTGTTCTTAGTTCTTACAGAGGAGGTTGTAATTTTGAAACAGTAGGTCTTAGTAGAACAATTGTTAAAGACTTTTTTCCTGGTGTTCTATCTAAAATCTCTGGAATTGGCCTAACAGGTATTGAAAAAAAAATTAGAAATATTCACAAACAAGCATTCGAAAACCAATCGAATATATTACCAATTGGAGGTATATACCGTTACAGGAAAAACGGTGAGACACATCAATACCAAGGTAAATTAATTCATCTTTTACAAACTGCAGTTACTGAAAATTCTTTTGAGGTTTATAAAAAATATACTAAAGGAATTTATAACCTACAGCCAATCAGCTTAAGAGACTTAATAGATTTTAAATCGAAAAATCCAATTAAAATTGATGAAGTAGAAAATGTGCAAGAGATTATGAAAAGATTTGGTAGTGGAAGCATGTCTCATGGTGCTTTATCCAAAGAAGCACACGAAACATTAGCGATTGGCATGAATAGAATAAAGGGTGCCTCATGTAGTGGAGAAGGAGGCGAAGACGAAGATAGATTTAAAACTAGAGAAAATGGAGATAGTGCGAAT
Organism: uncultured Pelagibacteraceae bacterium; assembly: GCA_902634935.1. GTDB lineage: Bacteria > Pseudomonadota > Alphaproteobacteria > Pelagibacterales > Pelagibacteraceae > Pelagibacter. The sequence continues at coordinate 52,257 of CACPMF010000008.1, read as the reverse complement.
TCAAGAGTAAAACAAATAGCTTCAGCTAGGTTTGGGGTAACAATAAATTATTTAAATAATTGTAACGAGATAGAAATCAAAATTGCTCAAGGTGCAAAACCTGGTGAAGGTGGTCAATTACCAGGCTTCAAAGTTACTAATGAAATTGCAAGATTAAGACACTCTACACCTGGAGTTACATTAATTTCACCACCACCACATCATGATATCTATTCCATAGAAGATTTGGCCCAACTAATTTATGATCTTAAACAAATAAATCCGAAAGCAAGAGTAGGCGTGAAGTTGGTAGCTTCATCAGGTATCGGAACAATTGCAGCTGGAGTAGCAAAAGCTAAAGCAGATATAATTTTAATTTCTGGTCACTCAGGAGGAACTGGGGCTACCCCTCAAACAAGTGTAAAATATGTTGGAATACCCTGGGAAATGGGACTTACAGAAGCAAATCAAGTTCTTACTTTAAACAACTTAAGACATCAAGTTACACTTAGAACTGATGGAGGAATTAAAACAGGTCGTGATGTGGTAATAGCAGCGATGATGGGAGCAGAGGAATTTGGAGTAGCAACTACAGCTTTAGTTGCTATGGGTTGCATAATGGTTAGACAGTGTCACTCAAATACATGTCCAGTTGGAGTTTGCACCCAAGACGAAAAATTAAGAGAAAAATTTACAGGCACACCAGATAAAGTTGTTAACTTATTCACTTTTATTGCAGAAGAGGTAAGACAAATTTTATCTGAACTAGGATTTAGATCATTGAATGAAGTTATTGGTAGAACAGACTTATTAAGACAAGTTAGCAAAGGATCTCCAAATTTAGATGACTTAGACTTAAATCCACTTTTTGTTCAAGCAGATCCTGGAAAAAATAAAAGATATTGTGAACATCCAAAAATCAATGAGGTTCCAGACACCTTAGATCAAAAAATATGGCAAGACATAGAAAAATTAATTGATCAAAATAAAACAATTGAGACTGAATTTGAAATTAAAAACACTGATAGAGCTGTAGGTACAAGAATCTCTTATCACTTATATAAAAAATTTGGAAACAACAAACTAGATGAAAATTATTTATCACTGAATTTTAAAGGCTCGGCAGGTCAATCTTTTGGAGCCTTTGCAATTAAGGGATTAAAATTGAATTTGAAAGGTGATGCAAATGACTATGTAGGTAAAGGTCTTTCTGGTGGATCTATTTCTATAAAACTACAGGACGAGAGTAATTTGATTTCAAACGAGAATACAATAATTGGAAATACAGTTTTGTATGGTGCTACCTCTGGAAAACTCTTTGCAGCTGGACAAGCAGGAGAAAGATTTGCTGTGAGAAACTCTGGTGCCACATCCGTAGTTGAAGGTTGTGATTCAAATGGATGCGAGTATATGACAGGAGGAAATATTATTATTTTAGGAGATGTTGGAGATAATTTTGCTGCTGGTATGACTGGTGGTATGGCTTTTGTTTATGACAAAAACAATAATTTTGAGAAGCGTGTAAATTCTGATAGTGTTATCTGGCAGATACCAGAAACGGATTACTGGAAAAATTACCTCAGGGAAATCATTTCAGAACACGTGAGCGAAACTCACTCGGAGTATGCAAAGAAAATTTTAGATAATTTTGAAGTTGAGATAAAAAACTTTTATCAAGTTTGTCCAAAAGAAATGCTTGATAAATTAGATAATCCTATAACATTAAAGTCAATCAAAAGCTTTGCAAGCTAATTAGTACTGAGAAATTATTGATTTTAACTCTCTAATTATTTTTAATTGATATTTTTTTGCAAAAAGGCTGTGATCACCATTTTTAATAATATTAAGTTTCTTATTTGCATTGTTAAAGATTTTAATAAGTTTCTTTGAGAAAATTACTGGAACTGCCTCATCTTTTGATCCATGAAAAAGAGTTACAGGTATTTTAGCATTAATTTTTTTGTTCAATACTAAATTTTTTCTTCCATCCTTAATAAGTTGGTAGGTGATTGGATATTCAAAACCACCATGTTTAAGGTTGTATACACCCTTATCTATGGTTTCTTTTTTCATTTTGACTGTAAATTTTTTCCACATTACCCTCTCTAAAAACTCTGGTGCTGATCCTATTCCTATAAAACCTTTAATCTGTTTTGAAAAAAACTTAAATTGATTGACAGATATCCATGAACCCATACTTGAACCAATAAGTATAAAATCTTTTTTTTTTAAAACTCTTTTAATTACTTTTTTGACTTGATTTGTCCATTTTGTTACGTTCCCTTTTGTAAACTCACCTGTTGATTTTCCGTGCCCAGAGTATTCAATTGCTAAAAAGCCTAATTTATTGTTTTTACAAAATCTTTTGAAAATCTTTGGTTTCTCACCATTTAAATCAGACATAAATCCATGAAGAAAAACAATATATAAATTATTATTTGAATTATGATGTAGATATCTAATTTTAATGGTTTTAGAAATTTGCAAAAATTTATACTTGTTCATAAAAGTTTATACGCTCTATTTATTAATATATAATAACAGTTAATGTCATCAAAATTAAAAGTTCTACAAGTAATACCAAAATTAGGTTATGGAGGGGCTGAGACAGGTTGTTTTGATATAGCACATTATCTATTTGAAAATAATTGTAGCTCATTTTTAATCACAAATGGTGGACCATTAACCAAATTCATAAATAAAAAAAAAGTAAAATACATAAGACTTCCTGTAAATTCTAAAAACCCCATTATAATGTTATTAAACACATTTTTGATTTCAGTCATTGTCTTTTTTTATAATATAGACATAATTCATGCTAGGAGTAGGGCTCCAGCATGGTCATGTTTTTTAGCTTCTAAAATTACTAGAAAAAAATTTGTAACAACTTTTCATGGTACATATAATTTTAAAAGTAAGATTAAAAAATTTTATAATTCTGTAATGTTAAGATCAGATTTAGTTATAGCTGGATCAAATTTTATATTTTCTCATATTAAAGAAAATTATAAGGAATATCTAAATAACTGCAAAAAATTTCTAGTAATTTTTAGAGGAATAAACATCGATTATTTTGATGCTTCAACAACTTTTACTGAAGACGAAGATAAACTGTTTAAATCTTGGAACCTTGAGGTTGAAAAAAAAACAATATTATTACCTGGAAGAATTACTGAGTGGAAAGGTCACGAAATGTTTATTGAAGCTATGAATAAAATAAATATTCAATTAGGTCACAAGTCGTTTAAAGCAGTGATACTTGGAAGTGATCAAGGAAGAGATTTGTATAAGAAAAAACTTATAAGACTAGTAGAACAGTATCGAATGAATGATCAAATAAAATTTGTTAATCATTGTGAAAATATGCCTTTAGCTTATAAAATTAGTGACTTGATAGTATCAACATCAATTGAACCCGAGGCATTTGGAAGAATAGCAGTGGAAGCACAATCAATGGAAAAACCTATTATTGCAAGCAATCTGGGTGGCTCGAAAGAAACTATTGTAAATAATAAAACAGGTATCTTATTTGACGCTGGAGACTCAGACGATTTAAGTAAAAAAATAATTGAGTTTTTCAATTTTGATAAATCAACAATTGAACAGATGGGAAAAGAAGGTAGAAAAAATGTTTCTGCGAAGTTTAATGTTGAAAAAATGTGTTTTTCTACTTATTCAGAGTACAAAAAATTAATTAATTAAATGCCAAATATTACTCTACCAGACGGAAAACAATTAAGTTTTAGTGAAAGTGTAACTGGTTTTCAGCTTGCTGAAAAAATAAGTAAATCATTATCAAAGCAAGCATTAATTATTAGTGTAGATGGTCAGCTTAAAGACCTAGATTTTAAAATTGAAAAAGATTCTAAAGTAAAGATATTTACATCAAAAGATAAAGAAGGGCTTGAAACAATTAGGCATGATACCGCCCATATTTTAGCAATGGCAGTCCAAGAACTTTTTCCTGGAACGCAAGTAACAATAGGTCCAGTGATTGAAGATGGTTTTTATTATGACTTTGCTAGGAAAGAGCCATTCACGCAAGAAGATTTAGAAAAGATAGAGAACAAAATGAAAGATATTGTTGATAGGAATGAAAAAACTTATAGAGAAGTTTGGAAGAGAAATGATGCTATAAAACATTTCAAAAATAATGGAGAACATTACAAAGCCGAAATAATTAATACTATTCCTGAAGGTGAAGAGGTATCTATATATTTTCATGGAAAATGGCATGATTTGTGTAGAGGTCCGCACTTAAGTTCTACAGGCAAAATTGGAAAGTATTTTAAATTAACAAAAGTATCAGGTGCTTATTGGAGAGGAGACTCGAATAATGAGATGTTACAAAGAGTTTATGGCACCAGTTGGTCTACACAAAAAGAACTTGATGAATACTTACATAGAATTGAAGAAGCTGAAAAACGAGATCACAGAAAGTTAGGAAAAGAAATGGACTTATTTCATTTTAGGGAAGAAAGCCCTGGATCTGTATTTTGGCATGAAAAAGGATGGAACCTTTTTCAGAAATTAATCTCTTATATGCGAACTAAACAAGATCACGCAGGATATAAAGAGATAAATACACCAGAAATTCTTGATCGTACATTATGGGAAAAATCTGGTCATTGGGAAAAATTTGGTGCAAATATGTATACCTCTACAACACCTGACGAAAAAGTTTTTGCAATAAAACCAATGAACTGTCCAGGATGTGTTCAAGTGTTTAATCAAGGACTAAAAAGTTACAGAGACTTACCATTAAAAATGTCGGAATTTGGAAAAGTTCATAGATATGAACCTTCTGGTGCATTACATGGATTGTTAAGGGTAAGAGCATTTACCCAAGATGATGCACACATATTTTGTACCGAAGAGCAAATTACTCAAGAATGCCTATCAGTTACAAATTTAATTTTAGAAATTTATAAAGACCTGGGATTTGAAAATGTAATATTAAAATACTCAGACCGACCAGATCTGAGAGTTGGAGATGATGCTGTATGGGATAAATCAGAAGCTGCTCTTTTAGAGGCAATTAAAGAAACAAAACTAGAATACACTATAAATAAAGGTGAGGGTGCTTTTTATGGTCCAAAAATTGAGTTTGTTTTAAGAGATGCAATAGGAAGAGATTGGCAGTGTGGAACCTTACAAGTAGACTTAAATTTACCTGGAAGATTAGGAGCCACTTATGTTGAAAAAGATGGATCAAAGAAAATACCTGTTATGTTGCATAGAGCATTGTTTGGTTCCTTAGAGAGATTTATTGGTATCTTAATTGAAAATTATTCAGGTAAATTACCTTTTTGGCTCACACCATTACAAGTAGTTGTAATACCAATTTCAAGTGACTTTGATGACTATTCAAAAAAAATTAATCGTGAATTAAAAAAAGTTGGTATCTCAAGTGAAGTTGATTTAAAAAATCATAATTTAAATTATAAAATTAGAGAACATTCTTTGTCAAAAGTACCTTTATTACTTATTTGTGGGAAAAAAGAAGTTGACTCTAATACAGTAACTATTAGAAGATTGGATTCTAATAAACAAGAAAATATGGATTTTAACGAGTTTATAAAAAAATACTCTGCTTTAAACAAAGCGCCTTCAATTTAAGTGCCAGACTTCAAACAAAATTATTTTCAGAAAAGAACAAAACCAAAAGGACCAAGATCAAACAACAGGATTACTTCACATGAGGTTCAGGTAATTGCAAGTGATGGTGAAAATCTTGGTATTTTAAATTTAAATGACGCAATCAATCGTGCTCGGGATGAAGGACTTGACTTGATTGAAATTGCACCAAACGCTAAACCTCCTGTGTGTAAAATAATGGATATGGGTAAATATAAATATGATGCCCAGAAAAAAGCCAACAAAGCAAAAAAGAAACAAAAAAAAATTGAGTTAAAGGAAATAAAATTAAGACCTGTGACAGAGGTACATGACTATACTTTTAAAATAAAGAACGCTCAAAAATTTTTAGCAAAAGGGGATAAAGTAAAATTTACAATACGTTTTAAGGGAAGAGAACTGCAACACTCCAGTCTAGGAAATGAGTTAATGGATAAAATCAAGCAAGATATGCAAGATATTGGTCGTGTAGAATTACAGCCTAAATTTGATGGCAAACAAATGATAATGGTTATTCAGCCATTATAAGTCATATTTCTAGTTGTAAATTAATATTAATATTTGTATAAGGCTCCAAAAATTATGCCTAAATTGAAAACAAAAAGCTCAGCAAAAAAAAGATTTAAAATTTCAGCTAAAGGGAAAGTGATTACTGCACAGGCTGGTAAAAGGCATGGAATGATAAAAAGAACTAATTCCCAAATAAGAAAACAAAGGGGTACAACTGTGATGGCGAAACAAGATGGAAAAATCGTGAAATCTTATATGCCCTATAGTTTAAGAGGATAAAATGGCTAGAGTTAAAAGAGGCGTAACTAGCAGAGCAAAACACAAAAAAGTTCTTAAAGCTGTAAAAGGCCAATGGGGAAGAAGAAAGAATACAATAAGAGTTGCAAGACAAGCAATGGAAAAGGCTATGCAATATGCATATAGAGATAGAAGAAATAAAAAAAGAGATTTTAAATCTTTATGGATTCAAAGAATTAATGCAGGAGTAAGAGAAGAGGGTTTAACTTACTCTAAGTTTATAAATGGTCTAAGTAAGTCAGGAATAAAATTAGATAGAAAAATTCTAGCAGAAATCGCATACGATAATCCACAAGCATTTAAAACGATTGTAAAAAAAGCACAAGCAGCTCTAAATTAATCTTCGCTATTGTTTTTCTTAAGTTAACAAATAATCTACTAAAATGTCTGATATTAAAAAAATAAAAGACGGATATCTTAATAAACTCGATAAAGACCAAAATATAGAATCTATAAATCAAATTAAAACTGAATTATTTGGTAAAAATGGAATAGTCTCTAACGAGTTCAAAAAGTTAGGATTAGTCTCTCAAGAAGAGCGAAAAAAATTTGCATCAGACTTAAATTTTATAAAAGAAGAGCTACAAAATAAAATTACAAGCAAAATTGAGGAAATCGAAACAAAAGAGATAAACCTAAAGTTAGAAAATGAAAAAGTAGATGTCACTTTACCTGAAAGAGATTTTAAACAAGGAAAGATTCATCCAGTTTCACAAGTAATAGATGAAATTTCATCTATTTTTTCTGAAATAGGTTTTAGCGTTGAAGAGGGTCCAGATGTAGAAAATGAATATAATAATTTTACAGCACTTAATACGCCTGACAATCATCCAGCAAGAGATATGCATGACACATTTTACTTAGATGAAAAAAAAGAATTGTTACTACGGACACATACCTCTCCTGTACAAGTTCGGACTATGTTAAAAGGCAAACCTCCATTCAAAATAATTGCACCTGGAAGAACTTATAGATCTGACAGTGACCAAACACATGCACCTATGTTTCATCAAGTTGAAGGACTACATATAGATAAAGATATAAATATGGGACATCTTAAAGGTTGTCTAAATTATTTTATTAAAGAGTTTTTTGAAGTGGATAAATTGAAGATGAGATTTAGACCAAGTCATTTCCCATTTACAGAGCCATCAGCTGAGGTTGATATAGGTTATGAAATTAAAGATGGAAAAATAATCATAGGTGAAGGAGATAAATGGTTAGAAATTTTAGGATGTGGAATGGTTCATCCAAACGTCCTAAAAAATGTAAATGTTGATCCATCGAAATTTCAGGGTTACGCCTTTGGAATTGGAATAGATAGATTAGGTATGCTAAAATATGGAATTAATGATTTAAGAGCTTTTTTTGAAACAGATTATAGATGGCTAAGCCATTTTGGCTTCGATCCTTTAGATGTACCATCAAGCTACAGAGGATTGAGTAGATGAAATTTACAATCGATTGGCTTAAACAACATTTAGACACAGATCTTAATGATAAAGAAATAATTAATAATTTAACGAACGTTGGTCTTGAGGTTGAGAGTTTTGAAAATGCACCTTCCGAATTAGATGATTTTATTGTTGCAAAAATAATAAATGCGCAACAACACCCTAATGCAGATAGATTAAGAGTTTGTGACGTTGACATTGGTAAAAGTGAAACTGTTAAAGTTGTGTGTGGAGCTCCTAATGCAAAAAAAGGTTTGTTTACAGTATATGCAGGACCGGGTGCAATTATACCAAAAAATCAAATGAAACTATCAATCAGTAAAATAAGAGGTGTTACTTCCTATGGAATGTTGTGTTCTGAAGCTGAGCTTAAATTATCAGATGATAGCGAAGGAATTACAGAATTATCAGAAAAGTATAAGGAAAAAATTGGGAAAAAATATTTTGATACCAAAACCCCTAAAGTTGTAGATTTATCTATAACACCAAATCGACCAGATTGTCTTGGTGTTAGAGGTATTGCAAGAGATCTTGCTGCAGCTGGAGTTGGTTCTTTGAAAAAAATAAAAGATAGTAAATTAAATCAAAATTTTGATCAGGACTTAAAAGTAACTATTAAAAAAGAAAAAAAACAAGGCTGCACAATTTTTGGTAGTTGTTTAATAAGGGGAGTTTCAAATAAAGAAAGTCCTCAGTGGTTAAAAGATAAAATTGTTTCGTTAGGTCAAAAACCAATTTCTGCAATTGTAGATATAACAAACTATGTAATGATCGATTTAAATAGGCCACTTCATGCATATGATGCTGATAAAGTAAGTAAAGAAATTATAGTAAGAAATTCAAAAAAAGGTGAAACTTTTGAAGCACTAGACAATAAAAAATATTCCTTAGATGATGATATGTGTGTAATTTCTGATCATTCAGGAGTGCTAGGATTAGGTGGAATCATAGGTGGAACACGTTCAGGAACCGAATTAGAGACAAAAAATATAATATTAGAGTCTGCGTATTTTTTACCGAGATCAATTAGAAAAACTTCAAAATTATTAAATATAGATACAGACGCAAAATTTAGATTTGAAAGAGGAATTGATCCAAAATCAATTGAAGCTGGGCTAATCAAAGCAGCTGATTTAATAAAAGAAGTGTGTGGGGGCGAAGTAAGTAAATTTGATATACAAAGATTGGAAGAAGAAAAAACAAATAAAGTAAAATTTGAAATTTCTTTATTTGAAAAAATAACAGGATTTAAAATTGAAAAAAAAGAAATAATTAAAATAATTTTCAATCTTGGTTTTAAAATCAAAGAGAATAAAGAAAGTTTAGATTTAGAAATTCCCTCATGGAGACCAGATATTACGCAACCAATTGACATTGTTGAAGAAATTGTTCGAATAAAAGGTTATGAACATATTCAAACACTAACACCAGAAAAATCTAGACTTAAACCAACTTTAAATAGGCAGCAAAAATTATTCCATTTCTTACAACGTTCAGTGGCGTCTAAAGGTTTTTACGAGACAGTTACTTGGTCATTTGCAGACTCTAAAATAAATAATTTATTTAGAGAAAAATATAATGAAATAAAAATTGTTAACCCAATTAGTTCAGATTTAAATGTTTTAAGAAATTCAATATTTCCAAATTTAATTTTTTATTTAAAAAAAAATGTAGACAGAGGATTTAAAGATTTATCTTTTTTTGAGATAGGGCCAGTTTTTTCAGGTACTAAGCCAGGTGAGCAACTAACAGTAATAGGTGCTTTGCAAGCTGGAAAATATTTTAGATTAAATTGGCAAGAAACAGAGAGAAATGTTGATGTATTTGATGCAAAGAGAGATACTATTCAAACTATAGTAGAGGCAGGATTTAGTAAAAATAAACTAATAATAAAAGATCAAGCCCCATCTTATTATCATCCAGGCAAATCAGGATCAGTTTTTTTAAGCACTGAAGAAGATAAGCCAATTGCATTTTTTGGTGAAATACATCCAAATATTGTAAAAAAATTAGATATCAAAACTGATGCTTTAATAGGATTTGAAATATATTTAGATTATTTTAAAGAAACAAAGAAAAAACTTAAAGATCAAAAGTCTCAATTTAAATATTCCGATTATCAAAAATCTGAGAGAGATTTTGCATTTGTAATTGATAAAAAAATTAAAGCACAAGATTTGATAGATATAATTGTATCTATAGATAAAGATTTAATTAAAAATGTTAAGGTTTTTGATGTTTATGAAGGCGAAAATATTCCAAAAGATAAAAAATCAATCGCACTTAATGTTACAGTACAATCATCTGAAAAAACTTTAAACGAAAAAGATCTAGAAAAAATTAATAATTTAATTATTTCTACAGTCGAGAGTAAGTCTGGTGCTAAAATAAGATCCTAAAAATGACAACTACAATTAATAATATAAGAAATTTTGCTATTATTGCGCATATAGATCACGGTAAATCAACTATAGCTGACAGAATAATTCACAAATGTGGCGGGCTTACGGATAGAGAAATGAAGGCACAAGTTTTAGATTCTATGGATATTGAGAGGGAAAGAGGAATTACAATTAAAGCACAAACAGTAAAATTAAACTATAAAGCTAAAGATGGAAAAAATTATGTTTTAAATATAATTGACACACCAGGACATGTTGATTTTAGTTATGAAGTTAGTAGGTCATTATATGCATGCGAAGGCTCAATTTTAATTGTTGATAGCACTCAAGGTGTTGAGGCACAAACACTTGCAAATGTTTATCAAGCACTTGATATAAATCATGAAATAATACCTGTCTTAAACAAAATTGATTTGCCCGCTTCTGATATTGAAAGAACAAATAAACAAATTGAAGATGTTATAGGGATTGATACCACTGGAGCAGTTCCCTGCTCAGGAAAAACAGGAGAAGGTATAGAAGATATATTAGAGCAAATAATTAATGCACTTCCTGGTCCAAAAGGAGAGGCAAATAATAAATTAAAATGTCTTTTAGTTGACAGTTGGTATGACACTTACCTTGGAGTGGTGATTTTGGTTAGAGTTATAGACGGAAAAATATCAAAAAATATGAAAATTAAAATGATGTCTACAAACCAAGATTATTTTGTGGAAAAAGTTGGTGTTTTCACACCCAAACCTAAAGACATAAATGAGTTAAACGCGGGTGAAATTGGTTTTATAACAACTGGCATAAAAGTTTTATCTGATACAAAAGTTGGAGACACTATATGTGATGCAAATTATCCACTTAAAGAAGCTTTACCAGGTTTTAAACCAAGTAAACCAGTTGTATTTTGTGGTTTGTTTCCAGTAGATAGTTCAGAATATCAAAAATTAAAAGACGGTTTAGCTAAGTTGCAATTAAATGATGCTAGTTTTTCTTATGAGCCAGAGTCTTCTTCTGCTTTAGGATTAGGTTTTAGGTGCGGGTTTCTAGGTCTCCTTCATTTAGAAATTGTTACTGAAAGATTAGAAAGAGAATTTGATATAAATCTTCTTACAACAACTCCTGGTGTTGTTTATAAAATTCACATGAACAATGGCGATGTAAATGATTTACAGAATCCATCAAGTTTGCCAGATCCAACACTAATCAATTTTATTGAGGAGCCATGGATAAAAGCAACTATTATCACACCTGATCAATATCTTGGTTCAATTATAAAAATATGCCAAGACAAAAGAGGGATACAAACAAATTTAAGCTACTCAGGAAATAGAGCAGTTGTCAACTACGAACTACCATTAAATGAAGTTGTTTTTGATTTTAATGATAGATTGAAATCAATGACAAGCGGATACGCAAGTTTTGATTATGAAATAATAGGACACAGAGAAGGTGATTTAGTAAAAATGAGTATTTTAGTAAATTCAGAACCAGTAGATGCGCTTGCAATGATGATACATACAGACTTTGCGCAATCAACTGGAAGAGAAGTTTGCGAAAAATTGAAAGATTTGATTCCAAGACATAATTTTATGATACCTATACAGGCTGCTATTGGAGGTAAAATTATTGCAAGGGAAACTATAAAAGGCTTTAAAAAAGATGTATTAACAAAGATACATGGTGGAGGAGCACTAGATAGAAAAAGAAAACTTCTTGAAAAACAAAAAAAAGGTAAAGCAAGAGCTAAACAATTTGGAAAAGTTGAAATACCACAAGAGGCATTTATAGGTGTATTAAAAATTTCAAAAGAAAGTTAATTTTTTGGAGAGGTGGCCGAGCGGTTGAAGGCGCACGCTTGGAAAGCGTGTAAAGGGGAAACTCTTTCATGGGTTCGAATCCCATTCTCTCCGCCATATTAGAGTCAAAAATGCACATTATTTCACTTAATTTAAAAAGAAGAAAAAAAAACTAAAAAACGTCAAAAAAGCTATTATTATCAACAGTTTTTAACTGCTAAATACTTTCTGCATTTTATTAAAAATTTCAAAAATGGTATAAAAATTCTTTCCAAAAAAATAAAAATGGCAAAAAATAATAGTACTTATCAGGCAGACTCCATCAAAGTCCTAAAAGGACTTGAGGCAGTTAGAAAAAGACCAGGTATGTATATAGGTGACACTGATGATGGCACAGGTTTGCATCACATGGTCTACGAAGTTGTCGACAATTCTATTGATGAGGCTTTAGCAGGATACTGTAAAAATATTTCAGTAGACATTAATAAGGATGGATCTGTAACAGTTAAGGACGATGGAAGAGGTGTTCCAGTTGATATACATAAAGGTGAAAAAAAATCAGCAGCTGAAGTAATAATGACCCAATTACATGCTGGTGGAAAGTTTGATCACGACTCATATAAAGTTTCAGGTGGATTACACGGGGTTGGTGTTTCTGTAGTTAATGCATTATCTGAAAGGCTTGAACTCACTATAGATAGAGATGGGAAAAAACATTTTATTGAGTTTAAAAATGGTGATGCAAAGTCACCTTTAAAAGTTGTTGGTAAATCAAAAAATACAGGTACAGAAATAAAATTTTTACCATCTAAAGAAATATTTTCCTTAAACAAATTTAGCTTTTTAACATTGCAGAAAAGGATGAGAGAATTAGCTTTTTTAAACAAGGGAATTAAAATAATATTAACTGATTTAACTCAAAAAAAACCTAAAAGTGTTGAGTTTAAATTTGATGGTGGAATAGTTGAATTTGTTGAATTTCTTGACGAAAAAAGAGAAAAATTAAAAAATAAAAGTGATAATGATTTGTTTAGAAGACCAATTTATATTGAAGGTCTTAAAAACAAAATAGATGTTCAGTGTTCTTTAAAATGGAATGCTGGATATAATGAAGATGTATTCCCTTATACAAACAATATTTATCAAAAAGATGGTGGAACACATTTGTTAGGATTTAGAAGTGCATTAACTAGAGTTATAAACAAATATGCATCTGAACAAAATCTTTTAAAAAAAAATAAAGTTTCTTTATCGGGTGATGATGTAAAAGAAGGTTTAACTTGCGTACTATCTATAAAAATACCTGATCCAAAATTTTCATCCCAAACAAAAGATAAACTAGTGTCATCAGAGGTAAGAAATATTGTAGAAACAGTTATAAGTGAAAAACTTTCAATTTGGTTTGATCAAAACCCGTCTGTTGCTAAAATAGTTCTTTCAAAAATTATACAAGCTGCTGTAGCTAGGGATGTTGCACGGAAAGCAAGAGAAAATGTTAGAAGAAAAGGATCGTTAGAATTAAGTGGCCTACCTGGTAAGTTGGCGGATTGTCAAAATTCAAAACAAGATGGTACTGAGCTTTTCATAGTTGAGGGTGATTCAGCTGGTGGATCAGCAAAACAAGGAAGAAATCGAGAAAATCAAGCAGTTTTACCTTTAAGAGGAAAAATTCTTAATACATTTACGGAGTTAAATGGATCAAAAAAAAATGGACATACAAATGATTTAAGAACAAAAGTACTATCAAAAATGATGTCATCAAATGAAATAGTTACTTTGATAAACGCTTTAGGACTTGATCCTAAAAATGATGAGATTGATTTGAAAGATTTGAGATATGGAAAAATAATTATAATGACAGATGCTGACGTTGATGGATCACATATTAGAGCTTTATTACTTACATTTTTTAATAATAAGCCATTTAATAAGTTAATTGAAAATGGTCATGTATATTTAGCTCAACCACCGTTATTTAAAATTAACAAAGGATCTAAAGGAATTTATATCAAGGATGAGAAAGAATTAGAGGAATTCATAGTAAAAAATTCAAAAGATCTAAAAAAAATAAAAAAGGGATCCAAGGATTATGAAAAATCTATACAAGATGAAAAATCAAAATTGAATATTCAAAGATTTAAAGGCTTAGGGGAAATGAACCCAGAAGAATTATGGAGCACAACGCTGGATCCCGAAACTAGAAACTTGCTGCAAGTACAATACTCAAAAAATTCGCAAAAAGACCAAGATCTTATTCAAACTTTAATGGGAAGCGATGTATCTTCAAGAAAAGATTTTATTGTTGATAACGCAATAAATGTTTCAAATTTAGATATTTAAAATGGAGTTTGGAAAAACTTCACAACTTTATTCATTGAATAAGTCTACTTATATAAATTTAAGATGGATAGGGATCATTGGTCAATTTATAACGATAAATAGTGTTAGATTTATATTTGATTTTGAATTCAATTATATTTTTGCCAACCTAATTATTTTGATTGGTGGAATAAGTAATTTATTTTTAATTTTTTTTTATAAGAAAACACACTTATCAAACAGATCAGCTTTCAATTTTTTATTAATAGATATTATTCAATTAGCGGCTTTATTATACTTATCAGGTGGAATATTAAATCCATTTGCTATATTTTTATTAATACCAAGTGTGTTTGCCTCATCCAGTTTAGATATTAAAACAAATATTATTCTTATAGGTTTTACTATTTTATGTATAATTTTACTGACTTTTTACCATGAGCATTTACCAGCACCGTTAGATCAATCAATCACAAACATTTATATTTATTATTCAATTCCTTTAGCATTAATTATAGCTTTATTATTTCTAAATTATTTTGCTTTATCATTTGGAAAAGAGTCTAATCTTAGAAAAGAAGCTTTAGATAAGATACAAGAGGAAATTTCTAAAGAACATGAGCTAATATCTTTAGGAGGTCAAGCTGCAGCAGCAGCACACTCATTAGGAACACCTCTTTCAACAATTAAGATAATATCACAAGAATTATTTGAACAATTTAAAAATGATAAGGATGTAAAAAAGGATATCGACCTTCTTGTAAGCCAAGTAGATAGGTGTAATGAGATATTAAAAAGATTAACATTAAATCCAATCGTAGAGGATGAGTTTATTGATAAAGACTTGAGTTTGCACGATTATGTTAAAGAAATAGTTACATCATTCCAAGAAATTTCCGATAAAAATTTCGATATTGATATCGAACAAAATGCTAACTCATTCAATGTTACAAAATCAATTGAGATTGTGTATGGGATTAGAAACTTTATTGGTAATGCGAATAAATTTGCTAAAAATAAAATCTATATTGCAATTAAAAGTGATAGTGAGGTCTCTGAAATAACAATCGAAGATGATGGACCAGGATTTCCAAAAGATGTTCTTGGTAAAATTGGTGAACCCTATATTAAATCAATAAAATCGAAGGATAAAAGTAAGTCTGGCTTAGGCTTAGGGATATTTATTGGTAAAACTCTACTTGAGAAAAATAAAGCTAAACTAATATTTAGAAATTCAGAGACAAGAGGTGGCGCAGAAATTAAAATAGAATGGCTGAATAAAAATTTAGTAAATATTTAATGTAATTTTTTTTTATTCTCAAATAATCCACTTAATTGTCCAATCATCACATCTCCTAATTCTTGAACGTCAGTTATTTTTATTGCTTTTTGATAATATCTAGAAACATCGTGTCCAATACCGATTGCTAAAATTTCAATATCACTCTTGTTTTCAATAAACTTTACAATTTTCTTTAAATGTTTCTCAAGAAAATCTCCAGAATTTACTGATAAAGTTGAATCGTCTACTGGTGCACCATCAGAAATTACCATCATAATTTTTCTTTCCTCTTTTCTTTTTTTAAGTCTATTAAATGCCCAAGTAATAGCCTCTCCATCAATATTCTCTTTTAGAAGACCTTCTTTAAGCATAAGTCCTAAATTTTTCTTTGATTGTCTCCAATGTGTATCTGCTGATTTATAAATTATGTGCCTCAAATCATTTAATCTTCCAGGATTTTTTGTTTTACCAGATTTATTCCATTCTTCTCTAGACAATCCACCTTTCCAGTTTTTTGTTGTAAATCCAAGAATTTCAACTTTCACTGAACATCTTTCTAAAGTTCTAGATAAAATATCAGCACAAAGAGCGGCAATTGTAATTGGTCTACCTCTCATTGATCCAGAATTATCAATCAATAATGTTACAACGGTATCTTTAAAATCTAAGTCTTTCTCTTTTTTAAATGATAAGGAATTATACGGATCAATAATAATTCTAGGTAATTTAGAGCTATCTAATAAACCTTCCTCTAAATCAAATTCCCATGCTCTGTTTTGTTTTGCTAATAATTGACGTTGTAACTTATTTGCAAGTTTAGTTATAATATCTTGAAAACTTGTTAGCTGTTGGTCCAAATTTTTTCTGAGTTTAGAAATTTCGTCGGGGCTTTCAAGGTTTTCAGCTTTTGCAACTTCATCAAATTCGGTTGTAAATACTTTATAATCTTTATCTCCAACACCTAAATTTTTCTTTTGAACAACACTTTCAGATTGTTGGTTTTCATTTTCTTCACTGGTTGTCTGTTCATCAAGTCGAAATTCGTTTATGTCGTCTAAACCATCTACTCCTTCATTTAAAGAGTCATCCTCTTTTTTATCTTCAGAGCTATCTGAATCGTTATCATCTTGATTATTAGAGCTTGAATTATCTTGGTTATTATCTTCTTGAGTCTCTTTTTTTTCATCATTTTCCTCATTATCAAAAATTTCCATATTTTCTAATATTTCTGAAAACTTTGAATTGTAGATCTCTTGATTTTCTAAGTTTTTATTTAAATAAGTAATATGTTTATCAAAAGTATCCCTCAACTCTTTCTCCCAAAAACTTAAAATTTTTTGAGCCTCTGGCTCAATTTGTACTTTTAAAAATTTTTCTAACATATAAATTTCAAATGCATCTGAAATATTTACATCGTCTTTTTTTTTAATTTTTGTAAGATCAATTTTTCTTAATTTATTTGAATAGTTATTTTGGAAATTCTTTGAAATTCCCATTAACATTTCCGATCCTAACATTTCATATCTAATTTTTTCAGACAATTTATATAACGATTGGCAACCATGATTAGTTGGCATATTTTTTTCAAAAATTGATTTATTTGAAAATTTTCTCTTTAATGCTTCAGAATCATTTTCTGCTCTTATTTTTGTAAACTCATTTTTATCTTGAATGTTTTCAAGGTTACTTACCTTAAAGTTTTCTTCATTTAATTGTTTCCTATTTTTAGGATTTGAAAAGTTATCCTCGGAGATTACTTTAACGGTTGATAATATTGCTTGCTTAAATTTTTCTTTGAAACTGTCTTCTTTGTTCATTTAAACTTGAACATTTATCATTGACTCGGGTAAATCTTCTCCAAAACATCTTTGATAGTATTCAGCAATAATATTTTTCTCTACATCATCACATTTATTTAAAAATGTAACCCTAAATGCATATCCAGTATCTTTAAATATTTCTGAATTTTCTGCCCAATGCAAAACAGTACGTGGGCTCATAACGGTTGAAATATCACCAGCCATAAAACCTTTTCTCGTAAGTGTTGCTACTTTAATCATATTAGAGACTTTTTCTTTACCTTTAGCATTATTAAGATTTTTGTTTTTGCTTAAAATGATTTCCATTTCCTTCTCTAAACCTAGATAGTTTAGTGTGGTAACTATATTCCATCTATCCATTTGGCCTTGATTTATCTGTTGTGTTCCATGATATAAACCAGTTGTATCGCCCAAACCAACAGTATTTGATGTTGCAAATAATCTAAAAAATTTATTTTGCCTTATTACTTTATTTTTATCTAATAATGTAAAATTACCTTCTGCCTCTAACACTCTTTGAATTACAAACATTACATCTGGTCTACCAGCATCATACTCATCAAAAACAAGAGCAACTGGATTTTGGATAGACCAAGGAAGGATTCCTTCTTTAAATTCTGTGACTTGCTTACCGTCTTTAATTACAATTGAATCTTTACCAATTAAATCTATCCTACTAACATGACTATCTAAATTAATTCTAATACATGGCCAATTTAATCTCGCAGCTATTTGCTCAATATGTGTGGATTTTCCAGTACCATGATAACCTTGAACCAAAACTCTTTTATTAAAAGCAAAACCGCTTAAGACTGCTAAAGTTGTTTCTTTATCAAATTTATAGCTTTTATCTATTTCAGGCACATATTCTGACTTTTCAGAAAATGCATCAACTTCCATATCGCTTTCAAAACCAAAAGTTTGGTTAACCGATAATTTTATATCTGGAGTTTTTTCAATATTAGGTGTCAATTCTATCCTTATAAGTATTTTTAAGTTGAGTATAAGCTAAAGTTATTACTTTAAGTTTATCTTCAAATTTTTTATTTCCAGAATTCATATCAGGGTGAAATTTTTTAACAAGTTTTTTAAATTTTTCCTGAATTTTTTCCCATTTTAGTCCAACCGATACTCCAAGTATTCCAAATGCTTTAATATCATTACTATTAAACTTAAATTTGTTCATATGGTTAAATTCATTATCAAATTTCATTTTATCCATTTCATCTTTTAGTGCGTTATTCCATAAAACTTTAAAAAAATTATCTGATGAACTAAAGCTCTGCGTCGGTTTGTGCCAGGTTAAATCTGATCTCAAAAAATCCATTATCTGCTGATCATTCATACCAGAGAAATAATTCCAATTTTTATTGAATTCTTTTACATGTTCTAAACATAGTAATCTAAAATTTTTACTATTATCTCTTTCTTTGGGTGCTTTATACAACCCTTCCTCAAAACAATTGTTCCAATCACAGATATTTTTCATGTAGTATATTATTTATTTAAATGGATATTAATCAACTTTCAGAAATAGTAAAAAAAAAAATCCTAGAAAATCAATCAGTCGAAGAAATTTATCTAGAAGATAAATCCTTTTTACATAAAAATCATAAAAATAATGATCCTAAAAAATTTCATATAAAATTAAAAATTAAGTCAGAACAACTAAAAAAAATGAATAAAGTTCAATCTAATAGACTAATTTTTAAAATATTAGAAAATGAAATGAGAGAATATATACATTCGTTACAGATTTTAATTACTTAGCTGCGAATTTAAAAATTTTTTTAAAGTAAATTCAGTGATTTGAAAATCGGTTTTTATTTTCCCAAAATTTTTAAATAGTATTAGATTAATTTTTTTTGAACTATTTTTTTTGTCAGATTTCATAAAGGATATAATTTTATTTATATCTTTTTTCTTAAATAATGATTTAAAACTTTTATTTAATGGTATTTTATTTATATGATTTTTTATGAACTTATAAGATTTGTTATTTATTAAATTTTGCTTTTTACTAAATTCGATTGAATTCTTAATTCCAATTATAACTGCCTCACCATGATTTAGCTTTTTTGAAAATCCTAGACAACTTTCATAAGCATGTGCAAATGTATGTCCTAGATTTAAAACTTTTCTTAAATTTTTCTCTGTCTCATCCTTTTGAACTATTTTTTTTTTTAAATTACAACTTTTGAGAATAGCTTTGTTTATAAATGGCTCTTTAAGCTTTAAAATATCGTTAATATTTTTGTCTAAGTAGTTAAAACTTTGATAGCTCTCTAATAGACTACTTTTTAATATTTCAGCATATCCACAAATAATTTCCCTGGTATTTAATGATTTTAGTAAATTTATATCTGATACCACAGCGTCAGGTTGATAGAAACTTCCAATTAGATTTTTGCCATATGAATTATTAATTCCTGTTTTCCCACCTACAGAGGAATCTACTTGAGCCAACAGAGTTGTGGGAATGTTAACAAATTTAATACCTCTTTTATATGTGCTTGCAGAATATGCAGCAACATCTCCAGTAATACCTCCTCCAAATGCAATTAAACAATCATCCCTATTAAATCTATTCTTAAAAAGAATGTTTTGAATAATTTCAACAGTTTTTTGACTTTTGTTCTTTTCACTAGGGTTAAATACATGAATCTTTTTCAGGTCAGCTTTTAGATTACTGATTAACTTTTTTCTAAACTTAATAGGAATATTTTTATCCACTACAATCAAAATTTTAGAGAATGATAATTTTTGTGACGTAAAAATTCTTTTTATATTTGAAATTAAATTTGAACCAATAAAAATAGAATATTTTTTTGTTTTAGTATTAATACTTAGATTATGAGCCTTCATATATATCATTTATTTTTTTTACAATTTCAAATTTATCAAGCTTATCACAATTAATTTTATAGTCAGACGAAATATATATTTTTGATCTTTCATCTATCAATTTCTTTATCTCATTTATTTTTAAATTTAAAACTAATGGTCTTTTTTTGTTATCTTTAATTCTTTTTATTAGTGTAGACGAGTTCCAGTTTAACCAAAAACTAGTTGATTTAGCTAAAGTTTGCTTTCTAATATTTCTATTTAAATATGCACCTCCACCTAAGGCAATCACTTGATTAGTATTTTTTAATCTTTCTATTGAAATCTTTTCCTCTAAATCTCTAAAATACTTTTCACCATTTATTCCAAATATTTCTACAATAGTTTTATCTTCTTTTTCTTCTATTAATTTATCGATATCAACAAAATCAAATCCAATTTTCTTGGATAATAATTTTCCAATTGAGGATTTTCCAGCTCCCATCATACCGACTAAAACGATGTTTTTTTTTGATTTCATAGGTTTCTATATTGAAAAAACACAAATATGTCTTATTCTGAAATTACTTAAACTATATGCAATTCACAAAAAAAACAAGCACAGGTGGAATATTTGCTATAGGTAAATTTTTAATTAAACTTATTTTAGTAGTTATTGTTCTTTTTATTGGAGTTGTTCTTGTTGCTAAAGTTGATTTTCCAGCACCAAATAAAAAAATTGAAAAAGTAATACCTAATGAAAATTTTAAAACAATTAAGTAGTTTCTTTTTTGTATTTTTAGTTTGTAATCCAATAAATAATATAAAAGCCAATGAGCCAGTAGATATTTGGAATATTGAAAAAAAAGAAATTCCTGAAGATCAATCTATAATTCAAAATAAAAATGAAGATAGCACTGACGTTATTCAAGGAATAAAAATTGAACAACAAAACGAAAAAATATTAGTAAACAACTCCTTAAGTGTATCAGACATAAAACTAGCTGGTTTATATGATCCCGAAGAAAATGGACTATCAATAGATATGTGGTCAAATAGCAATGGAGAAGATATCAAAAGCACTTTAAAAAATTTGACGTCAAAGGACTTGTCAAAGTTTTCAGAAAAAATTCTTGATATTGCATTATTAACAAACTCTTACATTCCAAATACAAATATTTCCTCAAAAGAATTTTTGGACTTTAAGTTTGATTATTTAATTAAAAAAGAAAATTTTGATTTAATAAAAGAATTTTTAATTAAAAATCCAAATTTAATTGAGGGTGAAAAATTAATCAAATTTTATACGGATCATTATTTGTCAAACTCTCAGTTAGATAAATCATGTGAAATATTTGAAATAACAAATTTAATTTCTAGCGATTACCTCACAAATTTTAAAATGTATTGTTTAATACATCAAGACAGGAAAGACGAAGCGCAATTATTATTCGATCTTAAAACTGAACTTGGAGATCTAGATAAATTTTTCGTAAATAAATTTAATATTTTAATGGGTTATAAAAAATCAAATGATGAACTATCAGAAAAAAATATTCTATATTTCCATTTATCTCACAAAACTATCAAGAATTTTAAATATGAACCTAAAATTGAAACTCCTAAATTTATATGGAACTATTTAGCAACGTCCAATTTACTCAAAAATATGGAATTTGTTGATATAGAAAATGAAGAACAAATTAAATTAATTGAGATAGCGACTAATGATGAAGTTTATAAAGAAGAAGATTTGTTTAAATTATACATGAGATTTCAATTTGATATCAATCAACTACTAAATTACAGAAATGCGTATAAACTGCTAGAAGATTATGAAGCAAGAGCATTATTATATCAAAGATTATTATTGACCAGCGAAATCCCTAAGAAATTAAATTTGCTTTCTTTACTAAAAAAATCATTTGATCAATCAAATCTACCTAATGCTTTTGATGAAAAACTTGCAAGTCTTTTAAAAAATATCCCAGAGGATGAATTACCCTCAAATTACACAACTTTTTTTATGAAAAATAAGGAGCCAGAGAAACTTGCTGAGCTAAAAATTAAATTGAATAATAAAGTCTTTCATCAATCAAAAGTTTTGAATTATTTTCAAAATAAAACAAGTCTTCCCCAGGTGGAAAAGGAGACCAATGATTTACTCAAAAAAATAAAAAAAAACAAAAAATATGTTTTTTCTTTAAAGGATATAATTGCAGTAGAATCACTAAAATCAGACGGAGTTCAAATATTGAGAAAATATCAAAAGTTGTATGATTACAACAATAATTTACCATCTGAAATAAATACCATGATTGTAAATGGAGAAACTGGATTAGTACTTTTAAAAATTTCTGAAATTATTGGAGAAGATAATTTAGAAGATCTTGGCATAGAATCTGTAGATTACATTGTTAGTATTCTGAATGAATTAAAACTGGTAGATTTGAGGAATGAAATTTTACTAAAAGTTCTGCCTTTAAAAGTCTAAAATTTGTTATAAAATTAGTTATGTCAATTAAAACGATAATCACAGAACCTAATAAAATATTAAGGCAAAAATCCAAAGATGTAATTTCGGTTGGTAGAGATGAACAGAAATTGATGGATGACATGCTAGACACAATGTACGCTGCAAATGGAATAGGGTTAGCCGCAATTCAAATAGGTATACCAAAGAGGATTATTGTTATGGATATTTCTAAAGGTGAAGAAAAAAAAAATCCTTTGTACTTTGTAAATCCAGTTATCAAAAATAAAAATACTGAACTTTCAACATACGAAGAAGGTTGCTTATCAGTTCCAAATTATTTTGCAGAAATTGATCGCCCAAAAAAATGTGATGTTGAATATTTAGATTATAACGGTAAAAAAAAAGTTTTGAATGCAGAGGGTTTGTTGGCAACATGTATCCAACATGAAATGGATCATTTAGAGGGGATACTATTTATAGATTATTTATCAAAATTAAAAAAAACAATGATTATCAAAAAGCTTTCAAAACAAAAAGAGAAGCCTGATAGAATTATTGTTTGATAAATGGATAAAAAAATAGCTTTTTTAGGGACCCCTAATTTTGCAGTTCCTATCTTAAAATCTATTCATCAAAGTAATTTCAAAATATCTTGCGTATTCAGTCAACCTCCAAGAAAGTCTAATAGAGGACATAAATTAAATAAATCTCCTATACATCTATTATCTGAAGAATTAGGCATTGAAATAAAAACACCTGAAAATATTGAAAAAGAAATTGATTACATAAAATCTTTAAATTTAGATTTAGCAATTGTAGTTGCTTATGGACAAATTCTTTCAAAGGATATTTTAAGTTTAAGCAAAAATGGTTTTATAAATATTCATGCATCTCTGCTACCTAAGTGGAGGGGAGCAGCACCCATACAAAGATCGTTAATCAATATGGATAAAATTACAGGCTTAAGTATTATGAAAATAAATCCAAAGTTGGATGAGGGTCCAGTTTGTAACAAATATCCTTTAGATATATTGGAAAATGAAAATGCTAAGGGTTTGGCTTATAGGCTTTCAAATTTGGCTGCTGAAAAAATATTAACTAATATTGAAAATATTTTACAACAAAAAGCTAATTTTGAAGAGCAAGATTCTTCAATGGCTACATATGCAAAAAAAATTCAAAAAATTGAAGGTAAAATAAACTGGAATAATAGAGCTGATGAAATTTTGGCAAAGATAAATGGATTGTATCCACAACCCGGTGCTTGGTTTGGTTTCGAGAATAATAGGCACAAAATATTAAGAGCTACTTTATCAAAAACTACTATGAGACCTGGAGAAATAATCGACGATGAACTAACGATCTCTTGTGGGAATAAATCAATTAAAGTAACTGAAATTCAGAGAGAAGGAAAAAAGCCACAAAAAACTAGAGATTTTCTTTTAGGTAGCAAACTAAAAAAAGGGATCATCTTAAAAAATGAATAGATATCAAATACTCATAGAATACGTTGGTACCTCATATATTGGTTGGCAAACCCAGAAAAAGGGAAATTCAATTCAAAAAACAATTCAAAATGTTATTTCAAAACTATTAAAGGAAAATATTAAACTTCACGGATCTGGAAGAACCGATAAGGGTGTTCATGCCTTAGAACAATCAGCCCACTTTGACTGTCAAAATAAATTAAAAGATATTAATAAATTAGTCAAATCTCTTAATTTTTTTTTAAATAAAAAAAATATTTCAATTCTTAAAATAAAATTAAAAAAGAATAATTTTCATTCAAGATTTTCTGCAAAAGAGAGAACTTACTTATATATAATTAGAAATGATCAATCTCCGTCAACAATAAATCATAATAGAGAATGGAATATCCGAAATAAATTAGATCTTAATTTGATGAAAAAAGGCGCTAAAAAATTAGTTGGAACACACAATTTTTCTACCTTCAGAGCCGCAAACTGTGGTGCGAAAAGTCCAATAAGAACTATAAAAAAAATACAAATTTTAAAATCAAAAAAACAAATTAAAATTAGAATAAAATCCCAGTCCTTTTTAAAAAGCCAGGTAAGATCAATGGTAGGGTCATTAAAATATTTATCTGAAAATAAATGGAATTTAAAAAAATTTGAAGATGTCTTTAATTCAAAAGATAGAAAAAAATGTGCACCACTAGCCCCAGCACATGGGCTTTATTTAGAGAAGGTTAGCTATTAGCTTTTTTATTACTCATTGCAAATTTTTTATTTATTCTCCACCTTGACTCTGCTCTAACTATGTAACCACAACAATTTTTTGATTTACATTTACAAGGAAACTGCCTGTAATCTTTGTCATATCCGAACCCATAATCACAAGTGAGCTCTTCACCTCTTTTAATATCTTTGATAGCCGTAACCCATATTTTCAAACCTTTTCCTTCATATTCACAATTATTTTCGCATGAATGATTTATTAATCCTGCTATATTCCAAGAGAAATCTCCATCTAAAGTATACCTCTTATTAAGAGTGAAAAGATAAATAGGCTTTGAATTATCATATTTATCTGACTCATCGATTTGTTTATTTGTAACTATTTTTCCTATGTAATCTATTATTTTTGTTCCAGCTTTAATATTCTTTGATGCGTAAAGACCTTTGCCTTTTTTATCGATGTCAGATTTTTTAATTTTGTACAATTTCATTAAGTTTCTATTTAGATATATGAATTAATTAATCAATTAAATTCGATAAGTGCATCTACATGACGTTGAGTACTTTCTTGAAGGGCCCTAAGGTCATATCCACCTTCTAGTATAGATACAATATTTCCGTTACAAAAAGGTTTTGAAACTTCCAATGTTCTTTTTGTAATCTTATAAAAGTCCTCTGAACTTAATCTTAATTGAGCAAGTGGATCATCAATATGTGCATCAAATCCTGCTGAAAATAGTAAAAATTCTGGTTTAAACCCTTTTAATTTATCTAAAACTTTTTCATAAGCATTAAGATACTCATTTCCAGATGTACCCGCTTCTAAAGGAATATTAAGAACATTATTGTATTTTCCATTTTCTTTTTCAGAGCCAGAACCTGGATAGTAGGGATACTGATGGGTAGATATATATAAAACATTTTTGTCGTTATAAAAAATATCTTGAGTACCATTTCCATGATGTACATCAAAATCAATGATAGCAATTTTTTTATATTTATATTTCTCTATTAAATAATTTGCTCCAACTGCAACATTATTAAATATACAAAATCCCATTGCTTTCTCTTTTTCAGCATGGTGTCCTGGAGGTCTTACGCAACAAAAAGCATTTTTAAATTCTTTTTTTTCAACACCGTCAATTGCCGATATAATTGATCCTACTGCATCTTTTGTTGCATCCTTACTACCAGGAGAGACAACTGTATCACCGTCAAGAAATTTTAAACCACTTTGAGGAAAAGATAAGTTAACTTGTTTAATATAATCTTTTGTGTGGGTTTTAATTAAAATGGACTGCTCAAAATTTGATGGTTTTTTCCAAACAAGATTTTTGTTATCTAATTTTTTAAAATTTTCTATTACAGCCGTAACACGATCTATTTTTTCTGGATGCCCTTCTCCAGTATTATGATTTTGATAAGTATCTGAAGTAATTAGACCAGTTTTCACTTAAAATAATTTTCTAAAATATTTGAGTATATTAAAGTTAATTTTTTTAAATCTTTTAGTGCAACAACTTCATCCACTTTATGCATTGTTTTTCCTACTAAACCAAATTCTAAGCATGGAGAAATCTTTCGTATAAATCTTGCATCAGATGTACCGCCAGTTGTTGATAGCTTAGGTTTAATTTTTGTTATTTCTTTTATTGTATTTTGTATCATATAGGTAGTCTCATTTGGACTGGTTAAGAAAGCTTCGCCAGAAACATTATATTCAATTTTATATTTTGATTTATTTTTATTACAAATTTTTTTAACAATTTTATTAATTTTACTCTTCAAAGTATTAGATGAATGTTTATTATTAAATCTAATATTGAAGCTAGCGTAGGCTAAACCAGGAATTACATTGTCAGCCGAATTATCAATATTAATTTTAGTTATTTCTAAGTTTGTAGGTTGAAAATCTTTTGTTCCTATATCAAATTTAATTCCTTTTAATTCTTTTAGAATTTGAACTAGAGCTGTTGATGGATTATTTGCTCTGTTTGGATATGCAACGTGACCTTGTACTCCAATGACAGTTAGTTTCCCAGTTATACTACCTCTTCGACCGATTTTAATCATCTCTCCAAGTTTATTTGGATTAGTTGGCTCGCCAACTAAACAAAAATTTATTTTTTCTTTTTTCTTTTTTAAATATTCTACAACTTTTTTAGTTCCATTAATTGCAACACCTTCTTCATCTCCAGTAATCAGCAGACTAATGGAGCCATTAAATTTTTTATTTTTTTGAATAAATTTACTTACAGCTGTAACAAATGCTGCAATAGAGCTTTTCATATCATTGGCACCTCTACCGATTAAATGACCGTTTTTAATAGATGGTTTGAACGGATTTACCGTCCAATCATTTAAATTTCCAGCTGGAACCACATCCAAATGGCCTGCATAGCAAAAATTTGGACTTTTGTTTCCAAGTCTTGCGTAAAGATTTTTTACAGGTTTTGTATTTTTTTCCTTAAATTCAAGTATTTTTGTTTTAAATCCAAGTTTTTTTAATTTTTTTTCAAGAAAACTCATTACACCTGCATCAACTGGCGTTACAGAAGGAAATCTAATTAGCTCCTTAGCTAATTGAAGTTCATTTAGTCTTAACATTTTATTCTCTTAAAAGATCGTTGATAGATGTTTTTGATCTTGTTTTTTCATCAACCTGTTTAATTATCACCGCACAATATAATGAGGGTGCTGAAGCATTATTTTTATCTGGTAATGAGCCCGGGACAACTACTGAATAAGGTGGAATTTTTCCATATGTTATTTCACCAGTTTTTCTATTCACTATTTTAGTAGATTTACCTATATACATCCCCATACTTAAAACTGAACCCTCACCTACAATAACTCCTTCGACCACTTCTGACATTGCACCTAAGAAAACATTATCCTCAATAATTGTTGGTAATGCTTGTGCTGGTTCTAGTACACCACCAACGCCACTACCTGCAGATATATGACAATTTTTTCCTATCTGACAACAGCTTCCAGCTCTTGCAAAAGTATCTATCATTGTGCCTTCATCAATATAAGCTCCAATGTTAACATAGCATGGCATCAAAACTGCATTCTTTCCAACAAAAGAACCTTTTCTTACTGGAGAATTAGGCACCATTCTAAATCCAGCTTTCTCATGATCTTCTTTTGTCCAGCCAGCTGTCTTTCCTTTTAATAAGTGGGCTTTATCATACCAACTACTGTATGGGCCATTTAAGTTTTCCATTGGATACATTCTGAAACTTAGCATAATAGCTTTTTTAATATGTTGATGTGTAACCCATTCACCATTTATTTTTTCAGCTACTCTTACTTTTCCACTATCTAGATCATCAATAATTTGATTAACCGTATCTTTTAAATTTTGATCAGAGTCTTGATTTACTTGATCTCTTTTCTCCCAAGCTTCATTTATAATGTTTTCTATACTCATAATTTTATGAGTTTTTTAATAACCTTATTTCTTTTAAAAATAAAGAGAGATTTTCAATTTTGTAATCAATATAATCTTTTTCAGACTCTTTTTTACCCCAGTATTCATCGTTGATTAACCATGCTGTAATTGTTCCTCTTTCTTTTCCAATGGACAAATTTTTTGCAATATCTTCTATATACAGAGTTTCATTTGGATCAATTTTGAATTTTTGAACCATAAGATCAAATGCTTTTGCTTCTGGCTTTGGATGGTATTCTGCATCCACTATATCAAATACTCCGTCGAATTGGTCATCTATTCCAAGATGTGTGGTTATATTTTTAACATGCTCTTTACTTCCATTTGTAAAAACAAATTTATTTATTTTTATATTTTCTAATTCATACCTTAAAGTTTTATCTTTTTCTAAAAACGACAGATCTATATCATGAACATAATCTAAAAATTCTCTAGGAGGAATATCATGATGTATCATCAGGCCATTTAGACTTGTATTGTATTTATGAAAATAATTCGTTTGAAGTTCTTTTGCTTTTATTAAATCAATATTTAATTTTTTAGAAATATACTCTGTCATTTTTTTGCTGACTTGACCAAAAACTGCCTCTAAATCTTGGTATAAAACACCATCACAATCAAATAATATATTTTTAATATTAGCTAAATTTTTCATTTTCTTATTAAAGTGCCAGCTCCTTTATCTGAGAAGATTTCAAATAATATAGAATGTTGTTTTCTGCCATCGACAATGACAACACCAGTAACACCATTATTTACAGCGTCTAAACATGTTTTTATCTTAGGTATCATTCCACCTTCGATCGTTTTATTTTCAAGCATTTCATTTGCCATTGAAGAATTTATTTCAGAAATTAGATTTTTGCTTTTGTCTAATACACCTTCAACATCGGTCATTAATAATAACCTTCTGGCATTTAACTCCTTTGCAATTGCGCCAGCTGCTACATCTGCATTGATATTATAAATATTGTTGTCTTCACCAATTCCCATCGGAACAATTAAAGGAATTTTCTTTTCATTTATAATTTCTAGAATTGTATTTTTCTTGATTTCAGTAGGCGTTCCTACAAAACCAAGTTCTTTTCTCTCAGGTATTACTCTTATGACATTGTTTTTTTTTGGACTGATTGATACAGAATTAGCGTGGTGATTGCTTATCTCACTTAAAATTTCAAAATTAAGTTCCTGCAAAGCTTCTTCTACAATTTTAATAGTTTTTTCATCAGTTACTCTCAATCCATCGATAAATACAGATTTTAAATTATGCTCATCAAGTTTTTTTTGAATATTTTTTCCACCACCATGAACTACAACCACAGAAAGACCTAATTTATTAATCACCGAGATATCTTCAATGAATTGATCAAATAAATTCTTCTCTAAAAGTACAGATCCTCCACATTTTATAACAATGATGTCGTTTAAGTATTTAGTTGTATATTTTTTTACTTCATCAATGGAAGGTCCATTGTTAGGTAGAATTTTTTCTAATTCCATCTATTGAGCAGTTTTTACAGTAGTTCTTTTTATTATGACGTACTGCTGTGCCATAGTAAGTATGTTGTTAATTGTCCAATAAATTACCAAGCCTGACGGGAAAGGTGCTAAAATAACTGTAAGAAACAAAGGAAAGAATGCAAATATTTTTGCCTGAATTGGATCAGGAGGAGTTGGATTTAGTTTTTGTTGAAGATACATACTCAGACCCATTAAACACGGCCATACACCAATAAGTAAAAATGATGGTGGGTCCCATGGGATAAGCCCAAATAAATTAAATATTGAAGTTGGATCACGTTCGCTCAAATCTTTTATCCATCCATAAAAAGGCTGATGTCTCATTTCTAAAGTTACAAACAAAACTTTATAAATTGCAAAGAAGAAAGGTATCTGTATAAAAATTGGAAGGCATCCACTTACAGGATTTACTTTTTCCTTTTTATACAATGCCATCATTTCTTGCTGGAGTTTCATTTTATCTTCCTTATGAAGTTCTTTTAGTCGTGTCATTTCAGGTTGTAGAACTTTCATTTTTGCCATTGATTTAAATGAGTAATTTGCAAGTGGGAAAAATACTATTCTAATACAAATAGTTATTAGAATGATTGCTATACCAAAATTACCAGTTAGTTTGAAAAAATAGTCTATTAAGAAGAAAAGTGGTTTAACTAAGAAATAAAACCAACCCCAATCAATCGCTAGGTCATATTTGCTTATATTGAGATTTTCAGCGTATCCATCAATAATATCAACCTCTTTTGCTGCTATTATAATCTTAATCTCATTAGATTTTGTTTCATTCGCTCCAATTTCTGTTGCACTTGTCTCAATAAAGTTTGCTCTAAACTTATTTTTATAATCAAAGTCAGTTCTAAATTTTCTATTTTCTTGTGGTATTAAACTTGTAATCCAGTACTTGTCAGTAATTCCCAACCATCCTTTATCAGCATTAATTGAAAATTTTTTTTCTTCTATATCATCATAGTCTTCCTCCACTAATTGATCATCAAACACTCCTATAAGACCTTCATGTAGAATAAAAAAATCAATTATTTCCGGTGCTAGGTTTCTTATAATTTGGCCATAGGGGTAAAAATTATAAGTTTTTTCTGAATTATTAATTATTGTTTGGTTTACTTTAAATAAATATTGATCATCAATACTAATATCTTTTATAAATTTAATATTTTGATCATTTGTCCATGAGAGCTTTATTGGAGAATTAGGGGTTAATTTATTATTTCCTTCAATTGTCCAAATTGTTTTAGAATTAGGAAGATTAATATTTTTGTTTGCTGTTGCCCACCCAGTTTCAATATAATAACCATCCTCTACCTTTTTTGGATTTAACAAAATAACGTTATCATCACCATTTAGAGTATTAGTGTACTTTTTAAATGTTAAATCATCTATTGATCCACCAACTAAAGAAATTGATCCAATTACTGTACTATTTTCAAATTGAACTCTATCTTCATTTTCAATAGCCTCATTTCGAGAAATTTTTGAAACCTCGACATTTTGATCTAATGATGGTGCTTCACTAGTCGATTCAACAATATTATTTTTCTCATTATTGATTTTTTTTGGATCCGGAGGTGGAGGAGCAAAAAATAATCCATAAATTATTATTACTGCTGCACTCAATGAAATTGCTGCTATGACATTTTTAGAGTCCAATTTTTTTACCTCTTATCTTTTCAACAGGATCATGCCCCCCATGACCAAACCATGGATTACATCTTAAAATTCTTAGAAACGACTTATAGATTGCTTTAATAAAATTGTATTTTTCAAAACATTCTAAACAATAACTGCTACAAGTTGGATGGAATTTACACGAATTATAAAAAAAGGGACTTAATAAAAATTTGTAAGCCTTAATTAGAAAAATAAAAATATAATTAATAACTCTCATTATTTTATTTTTTCAAAATCTTGAAAAACTTTCTCTTTTATAATTTTATAATTGTCATCCAAAACAGATTTTCGAGAGATCAAAAGATATGAATAATTAAAGTCTATATTAATTGATTTCACAGCATCATTCATAATATTTTTAAGTCTTCTTTTTATTTTGTTTCTACTAACAGCGTTACCAATTTTCTTTTTAGTTACAAAGCTAATATTTAATTTTTTGTTGTTCTTACCAGATAATCTCTTAAAAAAAATTGTTAAATATTTATTGGATATTTTTTTTCCACTAAGGATTGATTTAAATTCTTCGTTTTTAGAAAGGCTTACTATTTTGCTTTTCATTAAGCATTAGTTAACTTTTTTCTACCTTTAGCTCTTCTTCTTTTAAGAACATTTCTTCCACCTTTGGTTTTCATTTTAGCCCTGAACCCCACAGATTTTTTACGAACTCGATTACTAGGTTGATATGTACGTTTCATGGTTAGTCAATTTATTGTTAAATTCACGTACTTATACAAATAAATATATATAAGTACAGCGATTTTTAATAAATTAGAGCTCAATGAATAAGGAAAAAAAAATTAAAATATTTTTAGGTTCTGCTTATATTTTGATTGTATCTATTTTTTTATGGTTCTTTTTTAGCAAATTTTCATTTCAAGATTTCTCAAGTTATGAATTAATTAGAGACAATAGAGATACATTGGAGCAAGTTAAAAATAGTAATATTTTTATATCAAGTATTTTATTTCTTTTAGGAACAATCATCTGGGTCTTATTATTAGGATTTGGGTCTCCAGTTTTTTTAGTAGGAGGTTTTGTCTTCGGTAAGTGGCTCGGTACATTAATAATTGTTTTTGGATTATCAATTGGTGCAACATTTTTGTATATGTTTGCCAATTATTTTTTAAAAGATTTAATTGAAGAAAAGTTTTCATCCCGTTTTAATAATTTAACTGAAAAATTTAAAGAGAATGAATTTACATTTTTTTTAATTTATAGATTTATAGGTGGTATACCTTTTTTTATATCAAATATTTTACCTACAATTTTTAATGTTAAGATAAGAAATTTCTTTCTAGGTTCAGTTATTGGAATGACGCCCCAATTGTTTGTAGGAGCTTCTCTAGGCGCTGGCCTAAATAAAATTTTGGAGGAAAATTCTGAGGCACCTAGTCTTTTACAATTACTTTTGACACCAGATATCTATTTACCAGTTATAGGAATTATAACTTTAGTTTTGATTGGATTTCTTTTAAGAAAAAAATTTTACTCAAAATAATTCTGGTGCCCCCACCCAGAATTGAACTGGAAACTCATCCTTACCATGGATGTGTTATACCATTTAACTATAGGGGCTAATTCTATTTTAAATTTAGTGTATAAAATTAATTTTTTCAAATTATTGCCTTAATTTTTTCCAAAAATGAGTTATATCTATTCTTAAGGAAATGCTATGGGAATTCACTACGACTATAAATCTACTCGAGGCGCAAAAGCTATGGAGAAGCAAGCTAAAAGAGAAAAGAAGCTTGCTGAAAAAAGAGCTAAAAAACAAGCAAAGCATGGAGAAGTAAAAAAAGAAGAAGATAAAACAATTCCTATAGACCAAGTTATAACTTTAGATCATCTTACAAATCCTGATAAAAAGTAATTCAATGAATTCTAAGAAGGATAAGCTTAGTAAACTTGAAATTGCATTAAAAAAGAATTTAAAAAAGAGAAAAATTTTTCAAAAGAAACAAAAGAAAAATAATAAATAGACATGTCCATTCAGCCCGATACTTGGATTAAGAAAATGTGTAAAGAACACAATATGATCGAACCGTTTTTAGATCATCAAGTTTCTGAGGGAAAAATATCTTATGGATTAAGTAGCATGGGTTATGATGTTAGAATTTCAGATGAATATAGAATTTTTACAAATGTAAATAGTTCTTTAGTAGACCCTAAAAACTTTTCAGATGATAATTTTATTGAAAGAAAAGGTCCTTATTGCATAATTCCACCTAATTCTTTTGTTTTAGCAAAAACAGTTGAATATTTTAGAATTCCAAAAGATGTTCTTTGTATTTGTGTTGGAAAAAGTACTTACGCTAGGACTGGTATTATTTGTAATGTAACTCCAATTGAAAATGAGTTTGAAGGCAATATTGTCATAGAGCTAAGTAATACAACACCTAATCCTGCAAAAATTTATTCTAATGAAGGAATAGCTCAGTTTTTATTTTTTAAATCAGAGACAGAACCAGAAACTACATATAAATCTAAGAACGGAAAATATCAGGGTCAAACAACTATTCAGGTCGCAAAAATAAAATAAAATGGACAAGTTTTTGATTACGGGTCCTTGTAAAGTCAAGGGACAAGTCTCAATCAGTGGTTCAAAAAATGCAGCATTACCAATTTTAGCTTCAACATTATTATTTGATAAACCTGTGGTTATAGAAAATCTTCCAAGGGTTAGAGATATAGATACAATGTTAAATCTTCTAAAGTCTCTTGGCTCAAAAATTAAATTCTCAAAAAATAAAAAAACTGTAAAAATTTATAAAACAAAAAAGCAAAATTATTTTGCTTCTTACTCGCTAGTTAAAACCATGAGAGCAGGTATATTGGTTTTAGGACCTTTAATTTCAAAATATCATAAATCCATAACATCATTACCAGGAGGATGCTTAATCGGAGCAAGACCAGTAAATTTTCATTTAAGTGCACTTAAAAAACTTGGAATGAAATATGAAATTAAAAAAGGATATATTTATGCAAGTTCAAAAGGGAAACTAAAGGGTACTATGATTAAATTTTCGAAAATTAGTGTTGGAGCAACAGAAAATTCAATTATTGCAGCCACTCTAGCACAAGGAAAAACTACATTAAAAAATTGTGCGATTGAACCTGAAATAAAGGATCTAACAAATTTTCTTAAGTCAGCAGGTGCAAATATAAAATGGATTGGAAAAAGGACTTGTCAAATAATTGGTGTAAATTCTTTGAACTCTACCAGTTATTCTGTAATGGGAGACAGAATAGAAACAGGAACTTTTTGTGTTGCGGCAACTTTAACAAAAGGTGATCTGACAATTAAAAACTTTAATCCAAAATTGATCCAGACAGAATTAAATCTATTAAAAAGATCTGGTGCAAAAATTAAGACGAGTAAAAATGAAATAAAGATTAAAGGACCACAAAAAATTAAAAGTATAAATAGTATAGTCACAAAAGAATATCCAAATTTTCCAACTGATTTACAAGCACAGTTTATGGTTTTGATGTGCAAAGCCAATGGAAGAAGTTCGATAACTGAAAGTATTTTTGAAAATAGATTTATGCATGTTGCTGAGTTAAGAAGATTAGGCGCAAAAATAGTTATAAAAGATAACAAAGCTACTATTGAGGGTAATACAGAATTTATAGGAGCAGAGTTAATGTCCAGCGACTTAAGAGCTTCGGTTGCTTTAGTTTTAGCTGCAATTATTTCAAAGGGGCGGTCAGTAATTAATAGAATATATCATTTAGATAGAGGATATGAAAAGATTGAAAATAAACTGAAAAAAATTGGGGTTAGAATAAAAAGATTATCTTAATGGATAAAAAGTTCTTAAAAAAAATTATTGCTCAATCTCCAGAAGATCTTCAAATGATATCTGCATGTTGCTCGGAAGGTAAAGTTAAAATATCAGATATTAAATATCTTCCATCAAATAAAATATTTCTCATTTCAATTTTAAGAAAAGATAGAGAAAATGAAGATGATAACAAAATAATAAATAGCATCATAAAATTTGAATTTGTTCAATCCACTAAATCAAAAAACATTGATCAAAATGAACCAGAAACAGAACTTGAATTGTTAGCAATAGATTTATTTAAAAGAGAACATAATTTTGAAATAACCCTATTATTTTCAAAAAATAGATTTATAACACTCACTTCTGAAATTATAGAGGCAGTATTGGAAGATCAAAAAATAGAGAATGATAAAAGTAATTAATTGTAAGAAAAAAAATTATAAACGAGAATTAATATCTTTTTTAGATAAAAGAAGATCTGGAAAAGAGGTAGATACTTCAATTGTCCCAAAAATTATAAAAGATATAAGAAAAAATGGGAAAAAGGCTCTTTTAAAGTATGAGAAAAAATTTAGTAAAAATACAGAGATAGTTCCTTCAAAGAATAAAGTAAACAAGTCAATAAGAGCATTAGACCCAAAGATTAAAAAAAGTATCGATTTAGCCTATAATAGAATTTTTAACTTTCATTCACTGCAAAAACCAAAAGATATTAAGTATGTAGATAATTTAAAAAATAAACTTGAATATAAGCATGTGCCTTTACAGTCAGTGGGAATTTATGTTCCAGCTAATTTACCATCTACATTACTAATGAATGCAGTGCCTGCAAAAATTTCAGGTGTTAAAAGAATTGTTTTAGCTAACCCAAAACTTAATGGAAAACTTAATCCAGCTGTTCTTTATGCAGCTAAAAAAGTTGGAATTAAGGAAATTTATTCAATGGGCGGGGCACAAGCTATAGCAAGTTTAGCATATATTCAAAAAGTAAACAAAATTGTTGGGCCTGGAAATATATATGTTGCAAGAAGCAAACGTGAGGTGTTTGGTGATGTTGGGACAGAAGGAATGGTAGCTGGTCCTAGTGAAATTTGTGTATTAGCAGATGGAAAAACTGATCTAAATGAAGTCATAACATCTATGATTGGTCAAGCAGAGCATGACGTTAACTCACAATGTATTTTAATTACAAAAGATAAAGAATTAGTAAATAAATTTAATCTTGAAATTAAAGGCAGGATACAAAAAGTTCAGAGAAAGACTGTTGTATTAAAAAGTTTGAAAAATAATGGATTAATTGTATTAGCTCAAACTGATAAGCAAATAATAGAAGCGATTAATGAAGTAGCTCCTGAGCACTTAGAAATTAACGTGTCTAATTATAAAAAGTATCTAAATCAAATTTATAATGCAGGAAGTATTATGATTGGAAAATATTCTCCAATGGCTGTTTCAGATTATAATGTTGGTACTAACCATGTTTTACCAACCTTAGGTTCTGCAAAGTTTTCATCTGGATTAAACTCAAGTGAGTTTTATAAAAAAATTAGCCATATAACTCTTACAAAAAAAGGTATTGAGAAATTAGGAGAATCCGCTACACATCTCGCTGAGTATGAAGATCTAGATAATCATGCTCAAAGTATTAGATCTAGAATGAAAGGTAAATAATTGGGAAAACAAGATACGTTAGAGTTTGAGGGAGTGGTAACCGACTTACTTCCAAACGCTATGTTCAGGGTCAAACTTGATAACGGACATAATGTAACTGCACATACAGCTGGAAAACTTAGAAAAAACCGTATCAGAGTTTTACAAGGAGACAGAGTAAAATTAGAAGTTAGTCCCTACGATTTATCTAAAGGTAGGATAATTTTTAGATCTTAAAATGATGGCTTCGTAGCTCAGGTGGTAGAGCAGAGCCCTGAAAAGGCTTGTGTCGCTGGTTCGAGTCCCGCCGAAGCCACCACATCTTGGTGGTAAAATAAATAAATCCAGACCAAATATAATCTTGCTATATCTGGCAATTTCTTATACTCAGCGACTGCTAATTTAATTAGCGAGTAAATAAACTAATAAGAAAGAGTAAAATATAAGTATGAGTACATTAAAAGGTAAAGTTAAGTGGTTCAACGGTAAGAAGGGCTACGGTTTTATAGAAAGAGAAGACGGTGAAAAGGATTGTTTCGTTCATGCGAGCGCAGTTCGTGAAGCAGGACTTCGTTTTTTGAATGAAAATGATGCAATAGAATTCGAAATTCAGGACGGAGACAAAGGTCCAAGCGCAGTAAATTTAAAGAAAATTTCTTAAAAATTTATTTCATTTAAAACATTTGTATAGGGGTAGATTGCTAAATTAGCATTTTTATTCCTATACAATTCAGTATTGCATTTTAGATTTAAAATGCTAAACCACTCATCGATGATTAAAAAAATTGGAACATTCAGAAGTACACACAGACATCATTTTCATGCTGGCTGCACGCTAGATATTTAATTATTTATAAATTTAATTTTTTCCACAATTAGTATAAAACAATAAAAAGGAGCACGGGTAGCTCAGTTGGTTAGAGCAGCGGTTTGTGGAACCGAAGGTCGACAGTTCGAATCTGTCCCCGTGTACCAAAAAATGAATAAAGAAAAAAAACTTCAAGCCTCTTTACCTAAAGGTTTCAAAGATCGTTGGGGCGAAGAACTAAATCTTAAGAATAAATTAGTAGATACTATAAAAGACGTATTTATTAATTATAGTTTCGAGCAATTAGAGACCCCAGAATTTGAAAAGAGCGAAAATGTAGGATCATTTCTAGCAGAAGACGAAAACAATCCTATGAGTGATGTTTTTTCATTTGTGAATGAAAAAGAGTCTTTAACATTAAGATATGATTTAAGTGCTCCTTTAGCTCGCTTTTGTGCAGAGAATTTTAGAGATTTAGTATTTCCTTATAAAAGGTTTGCTTATGGAAATGTATTTAGACAAGAAAAGGCAGATAGCGCAAGGTTCCGTTCATTTGCTCAGTTAGATGCAGATATAATTGGAGATGTAAACCCATCACAGGCTGATGCAGAAATATGTAATATTATCAGCGAGTCAT
The DNA here is from genome assembly GCA_902634935.1 of uncultured Pelagibacteraceae bacterium. GTDB lineage: Bacteria > Pseudomonadota > Alphaproteobacteria > Pelagibacterales > Pelagibacteraceae > Pelagibacter. The sequence goes on along the minus strand of CACPMF010000008.1, from coordinate 13,726 downwards.
TTAAAAAAATTGGACTTACCAAAGATCAATTCACAATAAATGTTTCAAATAAAAAAATCTTACAAGGTTTAATTAATGAACTTAAAATTGAAGAAGATAAGCAATACAAGGTCTTAAAGTCTATAGATAAATTAGATAGGTTAGGAATAAATGGAGTAGAGGAATTATTAAAAACTGGAAGAAAAGATCAATCTGGTGCTTTTACAAAAGGTTGTGAATTATCTGATAACCAAGTTTCAGAAATAATAAACTTTCTTAATTTAAAAGAGATAAAAGATTTAAAATCAAATCTAAAAAATGATTTATCAGCTGAAGGTATTAATGAATTAGAAGAACTATTTGAGATATTGTCTTATGGAAATAATCAAGATTCTATTAGCATTGATGTTACAAAAATCAGGGGACTTAGCTACTATACAGGGTTCTTAGTTGAGACTAATTTAAACTTCAAAGTAACAAATGCAAAAGGTAAAGAAATAAATATTGGTAGTGTTGCAAGTGGTGGACGCTATGACAACTTAATCGCAAGATTTAAAGGTGCCGATTATAAAGGAAGTGGAATGTCTATAGGAATAGACAGACTTTTATACGCTATAAATCAATTAGGAAAAATTAAAGTAAATAAAACTAAACCAGTACTAGTATGTATTTTAGATAAAAATTTTATCAAAAAATATTATGAAATAGTTAATGAATTAAGAAACAATGATATTCCTGCAGAAATATATTTAGATCAAAATAAAAATCTTAAAAAACAACTTCAGTATGCCGATAGAAAAAAATTAGATATAGCAATTATTTGTGGTGAAAATGAACTCAAAGATGAAAAGCTAACAATAAAAAAACTAAATTCTTTAAAAGAAAATGATCAGCTATCAATAAGAAGAGATGAACTTATAAATGAAATCAAAAAACTTATCTGAAAAGATTCTTAAATCTGTAAAATCAAAAGGATTTAATCATATAGAACTTGATTCTGTTATTGAAACTAATCACATAGTTGAAAGATCAGGCGAAAGTTTTAGAAGATTTATATTTTCTTTTAACGATCAAAATGGAAATGAACTTTGTTTAAGACCTGACTTAACAATTGCATCTTGTTTAAAGTATTTAAACGATAAAGTAAAAGGTACCAGAAAAGTATTTTATAATGGTCAAGCATTTAGGAAAACCTTGAATAGAACAGATCCTATAATAAGAAATCAGATCGGATTTGAAATCATTGGTTCTAAAAAAGAAAAAGAAGACGATAAAAAAATTATAGAAACTGCTATTAAATCTTTATCAAAAATTGATTATACTTCAGGAAGTCTCACTATCGGCAATGTAGAGATATTTAAGCTGCTTTTAAATAAATTGGATATACCAAAGAGATGGAGATTAAGACTTCAAAGACATTTTTGGAGAGAAAATTATTTTAATGAATTGTTAAAAAGATTGGAAACAAATTCCGATGTTGATCCAACAATTGTTGAGATTGATAAAAAAAGATATCAACAAATGCTTAAGCAAGCGCAATACAAGATGATTGCGGGAAGATCTGTTAATGAAATTTTAGAAAGGTTTAATAATAAAATAAAAGATCCAAGAAGAGCAAAAAAAGGAAAAAATGTTGCAAAAATCATTAAAAAATTTCTCAAAATAAATTGCTCAATAGATCAAGCAGCAAATAAATTAAATTATTTTTTTAAAAAAAATAAAATTAATTTACGAGTTGAGAATAACTATTTTCCAATAACTAAAAACAAAGTCTCAAAATTAAATATTAGATATTCAGCTTCATTTGGAAGGCAACTGGAATACTATACTGGCCTTGTATTTAAAATTGAAATTAAAAAAAAATCTAAAAATATAAATATTATCAATGGTGGTAGGTACGATAATTTAATTGGAGATCTTGGATCAAACAAAAAAATACCAGCGGTAGGAGCTGCAATAAATTTAAATGATTAATATTGGAATACCAAGCAAGGGAAGACTAAGAAAAGATGTTTTAAATGTTTTTTCAAAAAACAAATTAAAACTTTTATCTGAACGGGGAGAGAGAGATTTATTTGGATACATTAAAGGATTTAAAAATATCAATGTTACCTACCTACATGCAAGAGAGATCGTGGAAAGATTAGGAGATGGATCCTTAGATATTGGTTTTTCAGGTTATGATTTATTGAAAGAAAGTGAAATTAATATTCAAAAACAAATCTTAGTTAAAAAAATATATAACTTTGGTGATGCAACACTGGTAATAGCCATACCTAATGATTGGATTGATGTTCAGACATTAGCTGATTTAGAAGAAATAGCTTTTGAGTTTAAAGATAAAAAGAAAAGTAGATTAAGAGTTGCAACTAAATATCCTAACTTAACCAGGGAATTTCTATTTCAAAGAGGTGTAACTCAATTTAAGTTAGTTAAAAGTCTTGGCGCAACGGAAATTTATCCATTTACAGGATCTTCTGAAATCATAACGGACATAACTTCAACTGGTGAAACTTTAAGGGCCAATAATCTTAGAATTCTTAAAGATGGTGAAATTTTAAAATCTCAAGCTTGTTTAATGATATCCAAAAAAAGTGTGAAAATTAAGGGAATTAAAAAAGTTATTAATTTGATTTCAAAATAAAAAACTTTAGTCTTATTATTAATAACTACTTACGAATCATGGATGTAATTTTATTAATTATTCTAGTTTTGATATTTGGTGTTGCTTTAGCAATACTGTTCATAAATTTGAAATCTAACCAAAAAAAAGATGAAAAAAAGGAAGCAGAAGAAATTGCAAATCTAAAATCAGAAATTTCAAGTTTAAAAGATACGCTTAATTCTACTATTAATAGCTCACTTGGTGCAATGTCGACCTCATTTAATAACCTGTCAACTGGTGTTACAAAAGACATGACCGAAGCACTAACAAAAGTGGATGAAAAAGTTGGAAATTTTAACCAGCAAGTACAATTATTAAATCAAAGCCAAGAAGGAATAACTAAAATCTTAGCAGGTGTGAAGAAATATGGAGTTTTGGCAGAATTTAGTTTGGATGCTTTGATAAAAGATTTATTGCCAGCCTCACAATTTATGACAAATGTGAAGATGAAGGAGAGTACTAGCGAGAATGTTGAATTTGCAATTAAACTTCAAGGAGATGTTTTGGTTCCAGTAGATTCCCATTTTCCAGTTGAAAAATATAAAGCAATTACAGATGGTTATGATGCAGATGACAAAAAAGCAGTCGCAGATGCCAAAACAAAACTAGCATCCGCATTTAAAGCAAAAGCAAAAAGTGTGAATGAAAAATATATTGTTCCACCGAAAACAACAGATTTTGCAATTGTATATGCTCCTACCGAAAGTTTGTATAAAGAGTTAACTGAATATCAAGATCCAAGTACTAAAGAGTTATTAACTCAAGAAATAATGAAAAAATATAAAGTTGTAATTTGTGGACCAAATACACTCTCAGCATATCTTCAATCTCTACATATGGGTTTTCAATCTCTTAAAGTTCAAAAGGGTGCAACTGAAATTTATAATCATTTAAAAACAATAAGTACAAGATTTGCTAAACATTTTGATAATATAATCTCACTTAGAAAAAAATTAGAAGAAGCAATGACTGTAGTTGATAAATTTGGAACGGACGCAAGATCAATTACAAGAACACTAGAAAACATTAAAGATCCTGAACAAATAGAAAAAGCTATAAAAACTGAAAATGTTGAAAGACTAGAGAACCATCCAAAACAACTCAAAAATTAATTTCATTTTTAGTTTAAATCCAAATATAAGAAATTAAATGGAGTGGAATAATAAATATACTTACCCAAAGTCATCAAGATCAATAGAGAATGGATATAGAAAATATTTATTTGGAGATGAAAAATTACCAAGTGTAACAACTATTTTAAGTGCTACCAAATCTGAGGAAGAAAAAGCAGCTCTTGCAAATTGGAAAGAAAGAGTAGGTCACAAAGAAGCTAATAGAATAAAAACCGAAGCTTCAACTAGAGGCACATCAATGCATTCATACATTGAAGATTTTTTAAGAGGAAGAATTAACGAAAGTTTTTTTGAGACGAATGAGCAATATAAAAATATGGCAAAAGAAATAATTGAAAAAGGAATCAAAGGAAGATTACATGAAATTTATGGTATGGAAGAGACACTTTATTACCCTGAACAATATGCAGGCACTGCAGACCTTATTGGTTTTTATGAAGGAAAAGATGTTGTTGTAGATTTTAAACAAGCAAATAAACCAAAAAAAGTTGATTATATTCAAGATTATTTTTTGCAACTTGGAGCATACACTTTAGCTCACGATGTAGTACATCGAACAAGAATGAAAGCAGGAATAATACTTCTATGTACTAAAGATAATTTATTTCAAGAATTTAAAATTGAAGGGGCCGAATTAGAAATGTATCAAAATTTATTTATGGGAAGGGTTAAAAAATTTTACGAGATGAATAATATATCTTGACTTTAACTTTTCAATTCATAAAAGAGATATTACTAACTAGAAGCTACTTGTTTAGATGCAAATGGTTTAGTTCTGATAAAAACTTTCCAAATACCCATCAAAACCTAGCTAATTTAAGGAATAAAATATGAATTTAGCAATTTGGGATATAGAATCGTCAAGCGCCAGCACTGACTTTGGTAGCATAATTGAAATTGGTGGAGTACTTGTCGATGAAAACTTTAAAGAAAAAGACAGATTTAATTTAAGGTGTCGTTTGCCAGAAGGTGAAATCTTTCAGGCTATGGCATTAATTGTAAATAAAACCTCAATTAAAAAACTTACTCAAGCAAATTTAAGTCATTATCAAATGTTGGCCGAAGTTGAGAAAATCTTCAAAAAATGGAGTCCCGCAATCTTTCTTGGTTGGTCAAATATTGGTTTTGATGATGAAATGATCAGAAAAGAATTCTTTAAAGGTATAAGATATCCTTATTTAACCAATGCAGCACCAAATAAAAGACATGATGGAATAAATATTGCCAGAGCAGCTTATGCAGTAGATCCAAATATTTTAGATGTAGAATTTAATGAAAAAAATAATGCTGTATTTAAATTAGAATCTCTTGCACGTATGCAGGGGATCGATTCAAGTGATGCTCACTCGGCACTAGCCGATGCAGAAATGACTGCTAAAGTTTTAAGCATTGTTAAAAAAAAACAAGAACATACTTGGAATGATTTTTTAAAGACAGCGAATAAATCTGATACCGAAACTATTATTAAAAAAGGTGATATTTTTACTTTAAACGAATATTATTATGGAAAGTCACGGCTTCATCTAGTAGTTCCACTGCATCCAAAATATTGCATGCATCCAATCTACCAAGGTTGGTATTATTCTGTTGATTTAAGAACAGATGTTGAGCCATTGTTAAATTTATCAATAAATGAATTAAAGGTAGAAATGAAAAAATCACCTAAGTTTTTAAGAACTATTAGATCAAATAAAGCTCCTATCATTGTCGATGCAAAATTTGGAATGAAAGCAGAACCCTATAATGCAATGGATGAAAGTTTAATAAAGAAAAGGGCAGAAATAGTTCAAAAAAATGAAAAATTTTCTCAAAATATCCTTGTTGCTTTAAGAGAGGTAGCAGAAGAAAAAGAACACTCAAAATCACAAGAAGATATTTATGCTGAAGAAAGTATTTATACAAAGTTTACTTCAAACAAAGATACCGCATTATTCCCAGCCTGGCATGCTGCATCATGGAAAGATAAATTAAAGTTATTAGACAAATTCGAAGATGATAGATTAGTTGGTTTTGGAAAAAAAATTATTTATCAAGAGGCACCTGAAACTTTACCACCTGACATACTTAAATCTATGAAAAGAGATATCGCTAAAAGAATATTGAGTGAAAGAAAAGAAAAATGGTGGACTATTCCTACTCTTTACACTGAGATAGATACCCTAAGAGAAAAGTATACAAATGAAAATGATGAGGAAAAATTAAATCTGCTTGATGAATTCAATAATTACGCAATGTCAATACAGAAAAAATATGAAAATGTATGATGTGGATAATTTGAACATATCTATATTAAGTATTGAATTAAAAAATTAAATTTATATATAAACCATATGGCAACATTAAAAATTACAGACGAAAATTTTGACACAGAAGTCTTAAAATCATCCAAACCAATTGTAGTTGATTTTTGGGCAGAATGGTGCGGACCTTGCAAAATGGTCGGACCGATTTTAGAGGAAATCTCAGATGAAATGGCAAACGATGTATCTATTGCAAAACATAACATTGATGAAGAGCCTAATACGCCAACAAAATACGGTGTTAGAGGTATACCCACAATGTTACTTTTCAAAGATGGAGAGTTAAAATCGACTAAAGTTGGAGCAACACCAAAATCAGATATTGTTTCTTGGATAAAAGAAAATATCTAATTTAAATTTAAAACTTCCCCAGCGAGATAAAGAGATCCCGTGATAAGTATGATGTCATCTTTGTCAGTAGAAATTTTCTTTAAAGCATCCTCCACTGATTTTTCATAATTTAGATTAGGAAATTTATCTAACTTATTTTTCAGATCCTTACCTTTAATTGAGTTAGGTTGATTTGGAATATCAATTGTTGTTAATGAGGAAATATTCTTAAAATAGCTCATGTATTCTTCATGATCTTTATTAGCCATCATCCCTAAAATTATATGTTTTTTACATTTCAGTGTTTGTAAATAATCATTTAATACTTTTGCTCCCAAAGGATTATGAGATCCATCAACAAATAGTTGATTATTTTTACATAAATCCTTTAATCTGCCTGATTTAATTTCTTGAAGTCTTGCAATACTTTTAATTTTTGTAATTCCAGATTTAATATTTTCATCAGTTACATTTAAATTTAGATTTCTAGCAGCTGCAACTGCTGTAGCTGAATTATCAATTTGAAATTGTCCCATTAAATTTGGTTGAGGTAATTTTATTCCTCCGAACTCATCTTCAAAATAAATAAATTCATTTTCATTAATTGAATAACTAAAATTATCATTAAATATGATCTTTTTTGCTTCATTTGAGGATAAAGATTTTTTTATTAATTCTCGTGTATCATCACTACTTTGTTTGGCGACAATAATTTTAGAATTTAATAGAGCTGATGTTTTTTCATAAATAATTTTTTCAATGGTTTGTTCGTTTTTAGGAAGCCAATCTAAATGATCTAAACCGATGGCAGTAACAATACTTAATATATTTTTATCAATTATATTAGTTGCATCAAATCTATGAAATAAACCACTTTCAATTATATTTATATTTTCCCTATATTTGCTTGCATGAAAAAAATAGGCTGCAGTTAAAATTTCAAAATAAGTAATTTCCTCTCCATTGTTCACTTCCTCAACTTTTACTAATAAATCTGAAAGATCAGAATCTGAAATTTCCTCATCATTAAATATAAATCTTTCATTAATTCTTTGAATATGGGGGCTAGTATAAATATTACATTTAATGTTGGCTTCTTTTAAAATTGCTCTTAGCGCCTGAATTGTTGAATACTTTCCATTTGTTCCAACAACAGAAATATATTTTAAATCTTTTTGAGGATTACCAAGTTTTTTGCAAAGATTTTTAACTCTATCTAGACTTAAATCTATTTCTTTAGGATGCAGCTTTTGTAAGCGGTTCAATATTGTCTGAAGAGTCATTTAATTTTTCAGAATTTAACTCAGTTTCTCTCTTAAGCAATATTGATAAAAGGGTGCTGATTTCTTTTTTTATATCTTTCCGTTGAATAACTCTGTCAACAAATCCATGTTTTTCGACGAACTCAGATGTTTGAAAGTCTGCGCTCAATTCCTCTTTTACTGTTGCTTGAATTACTCTTTTTCCAGCAAATGCAATTAAGCATCCAGGTTCAGCAAAATGAACATCACCCAACATTGCAAATGATGCTGTAATACCTCCTGCAGTTGGATCAGTAAAACAAACTAAGTAAGGTAAATTATTTTTCTTTAATTCATTAATTGCTAAGGTTGTTCTAGTCATATTTGCAAGTGCAATAGGCGACTCGAACATTCTTTGGCCACCCCCACAAGGAAAGAAAACATATGGAGTTTGATTGTCTATTGCATGTTGAACACCATAAATAATAGCTTCTCCCTCCGCTGCACCCACTGATCCACCGATAAAATCAAAATTAATCGCGCCCGCTGTGATTTCAATTCCATCAATTTTTCCTCTTGCAATCATTACAGCACAGTTTTGATTAGTTTTCTTTCTAGCGGCTTTTAACCTATCTTTGTAAGATTTTGTATCGACCCAATTTAAAGGATCTTCAGCTGGTATAGGCGTTTCAAGAATTTCATAAGCATTTTTACCAAATAAAATATCAAATCTTTGTCTACAACTTATTCGGTGGTGTTTACCACAAGAACCACATACCCATAGATTATCTTCAAGTTCTTTTTTTAAAACAGGACCTTTGCAACAACTTGTCCAATCTGAATTCTCAATATCTTCTTTTGAAGGTCTTTTCTTTAAAACCTTTTTTATTTTTTCACCAAATTTAATTGCTTTAGTTAACCAGTTCATGAAATTTTATTTCTTAATTTAGCCACCACCTTACTTACATTTGTGACAGGATTTTGTCTATTGTTTAAACTCCTTGTAATTTCTTTGCAAATAGCACTTCCAACCACCAATCCGTCAGCAGATCTTAGCTTGGCAATAGTTTTTTCAGTTATTCCAAAGCCAATTACGCAATTCTTTTTTGGATCAATTTTTTTTATTTTATTATAATTATTTAAAATTTGTCTTGGAGATACTTTCAGCTTCCCTCCTGTAGTTGATAGCATGCTTATATAGTAAATCATATCATGAGAATCTTTTATTATATTTTTTAGTCTTTCTTTTGATGTAGTAGGAGATAGTAATTGAACAAAGCTAATAGCTTTAGATTTACACTTTTTTGCAAATCCTTTATTTTCTGGCCAAGGTAAATCAACAACAATTAATCCATTTACTCCAGAACTTTTACATTTTTTTATAAAATTATTTTCCCCATATTGATAAATCATATTGTAATAACCCATCAATATTACAGGTTTTGAATTTTTTGTTTTTTTAAAATCTTTCACTATTTGAAATACATCAGAAATTTTTAATCCATTTTTCAGTGCTCTATATGCGCTTGTCTGAATTTGGCCTCCATCTGCTATGGGTGTATTGTGAGGAAATCCAATTTCACAAATATCAATATCCTTTGAAATTGATTTTAATATCTCTAAAGATTTCTTTTTAGTGTTATCGCCTGCAACTGTATAGGTTAATAAAGCTGGTCTTTTTTTTTCTTTTGCATTTTTAAAGGCCAAGTTTATTAGGTTAGTCATATTCTTTTTCCTAATCTTTTTTTCAAAATATCCCTATCTTTTTTGGCGTCCCCACATGAATTTACAATTATGATTACATCTTTGTTTAATCTTGGGGCAATTCTAATTGCCTCTGCAAATGCGTGACTGGGTTCTAAACTTGGATTAAGTTTTTCGAATCTTGTTACAAGTTTATAAGCATTTAATGCATCTTCATCTGTTGCATATGTGTATCTTGCTCTTTTTGTGTCTTTTAGAAAACAATGTATTGGACTTACCCCAGGATAATCCAATCCAGCACTTATAGACTCTGTCTCATTTATTTGTCCCTCATTATTTTGACAAACGTATGAGGCTGCTCCATGCAGCACTCCTAATTTTGCACCTCTGCTTAGTGGAGCGGCATGTAATTTTGAGTTTTTTGGACCTCCTGCTTCAACGCCTACTAGTTCAACTTGTGACTTTGGAAAATCAATAAATTCGCTCCAGAACCCATAAGCTGAACTTCCTCCACCAACACAATTGATCAATTTAATTTTTTTTGGAATTTTGTTGAATTTAATTTTTATTTGTTTTTTTAATTCTCTTGAAATTTGTGCTGTGCTCCAGCCACAAATTTTTACAAATATATTTGGACCAACTGTTGAACCTACACACATATGAGTCGTATCACAATTTGATACCCAGTATCTCATACATTCACTAACTGCATCCACTAAAGTTTGACTTCCTGTTGTAACCGGAACAATCTCAGCTCCATTTTTTTTCATGGCATCACAATTTGGCTTTTGACGTTTAATATCTTTGGCTCCCATAAATATTTTACATTTAAGTCCAAATTTTTTTGCAGCCATGCTTAACATCTTACCCGCGTATCCTGCTCCAGTATCTCCAACAATGTATTTTTTCCCCATACTTTTACAAAGCAAAGCATGAACAGTAGCATTATATATTTTATGAGCACCACCATTTGCGTCAGAAACGACCTTAGCCCAAATTTGAGCACCACCTAAATGTTTAGAAAGATTTTCTAATTTAATAAAACGAGTAGGCGCACCAATGTAATTATTAAAATAAAAGTCCCTTTTTTTTATAAAACTTTTATTTTTTCTTAACTTAGAGAATTCTTTTGTTAGATCATCCACAGGTTTTTTTAATGTCTCCGGGATATAACTTCCACCAAATTTACCACCCCAGAAACCAAATTTATCATGTTGATCAATAAGTGGAATTTTTTTTTTAAGTTTCATCATTTAATTTTTTAATGTTATTTAAAAAAATATTAATTTTAGAAATATCTTTTTCTCCAGAAGTTTCCAAGCTTCCTGAGATATCAATAATATCTGTTATTTTAATATATTTATCAAGCTTATCATTATACTTAATGTTACCAGCTAACATTTTATTTATTGATGTGGGCACTTCATTTAGCAGTTCATGATTAAAGCCAACAGACTTTTCATAACCTTTACTGTCAAATAAAATTATATCTGAAATTTTCTCGTATTTTTTATAAATTAAAACATCATTAATATCTTCTATTGTAAGAGCAGTTATTATTTTGATGTTAAATATTTCCTTTATTTTTTTTGTTCTATCTGGTGAAACTTTATAGAGTTGTAGATAATCAAAATTTAACTTATTTATTTTTTCAAGTATTTTGTCATCAGGATCAACCAATACACAAACAAAATTGATATTTTTTTTGTCAACATTTGAAATTTTTTTTAGTTGATTAAATTCTAAATATCTTTTTGATTTAGGATAATTAGCAATAAATCCTATAAACTTTGGGGGGTAATTATGATTAATTATATAGTCTAAAGTTTTTGGATCTTTGACACCACAAATCTTTGCATCCATTTTAATTTAAGTGTTTTATTAATTTTTGGATATTTTTTTTAATATTTCCTTTTGTAATGGGTCTTCCTATAACTAGCCAATCGCTTCCATTTTTAAATGCTTGTTTTGGAGTTAAAGTTCTTTTTTGATCATTTGTATTTGAACTAAATCTTATCCCGGGAGTTATTATTTCTTTTTTAAATACTTTTTTGACAATTTTTACTTCTTGGGCACTGCATACTATGGCATCAAGTTTAGCTTTATTTGCTAATCTTGCTTGATGATGAACTATTTTTTTAACATCCTTATTAAATCCAATTTCTTTCAAAGCCCTATTGTCTAATGAAGTTAAAATTGTTACACCAATTAATTTAATTTTCCCTGATACTTTTTTTGCGGCCCTTAGCGCATCAAAACCGGAACTTATATGTATTGTTAAATAGTTAACTTTTAAGTCTTTAATTGCTTTAATAGTAGATGCACAGGTATTTGGGATATCATGAAGTTTTAAGTCAGCAAAAACTGTTTTATTTTTTATTGTTGATACAAACCCTCTTCCATTTTTAGAATTTAAAAACTCAAGACCAAACTTATATCCAAACTTTATTTTGGAATTGTTTGTTTTATTTATTATCTCTTGAATTTTTTTTTTATTTGTGGTGTCACAAGCAATGAATATCTTACTCTTTTTCATTTATTTTGTTGGCCCATTCTTTTGACATTTTAAACAAAATACTCTTTTTTTCTTTAACAAATACTTTTTCCCCAGTTTTTGGATTTCGTCTTATGCCTTCTTTTTGTATTCTGGGATCTAAGGTAAAAATATCTCTTAACTCAACTCTTTCTCCACGTTTTAATGAATCTTGTATTTCATAAAGAATTATATCAATTAACTTGGTTAGGTCTTTTTTTAAAAAATTTGGATAGTTATCTGCAAGTTCTTTGATTAAATCTGATTTTACTAATGACAATTTAATTTATTAATTTTCATTTTTCTTTTTATCATCTAATTTCTCAGAAAGCGATGAAAATGGAAGATTTTTTCCAGAAAGTGGAGAACTAAATTTGTCAACAGCTTCTTTATTTTGAAGTTCTTCTAATAGTTTAATACTTAAATTTACTTTTCTTTTGTCTAGATTTAGTTCTGATATTGCAGCATCAATTCTTTCTCCACCAACAAATCTTGAAGGTCTTGCGTCTGCTACGCTTACAGCTATTTGAGATTTTTTAATTAAGAACTCTAAACTACATCCTTCTGGTTTTACCATCAGACCTTTGTTGTCGGATGATGAAACTTGAACAGTAATTGTATCATTTACTTTCTTATCTTTAAACCAATCAAATGGATCTGTATCAAGTTGTTTCAATCCAACTCTCACTTTTTGCTCTTCTTTTTTAATCTCTAAAACCCTAACTTTTAATTTATCACCTTTTTTATATTTTTTTAATTCATCTTCAGGTTTTCCAATATAAGAAAGATCATTTGAATGTAAGAAACCGTCAATATCAAAATCACCAAGTTTTACATAAAGAGCATATTCATTTGCACTCGTTACAACTCCATTTATATCTGAACCAACAGGATTTTTATTTTCTAAAGTTGTATATGGATTTTCAGTTGTTAATCTATGCGAAATAGCAACTCTTCTTTTATCCTTATCTATTTCAGTGATGACACAATCAATCTGATCGCCGACTTTAAATAGTTTTTTTGGTGAAGTATTTTTTTTCGTCCAACTAATTTCACTACTATGTAATAATGTGCTCAGTCCGGGCTCTAATTCGCAGAAGCAACCATAATCAGTAATTTTAACAACTTTAACTTTATAAGGTTTTCCAATTTCATAATTCGAAATATGTTCAAAAGGATCTGGAGATAACTGTTTAATTGAACAACCAATTTGAAGCTTTTCCATATCTATTGAAATAACCTTTAAGTCATGCTTTTCACCAATATTAAAAATTTCATCTGGATGGTTTACTCTAGAATAAGAAATCTCTTGAAGATGAACTAATACATCAATTTCATTATTAACTTCAAAAAAACATCCAAATGAAGAGTAACCTTTAACTACAGCATCTTTTATAATGTCCCCAACTTTGAATTTCTCTATAATCTTAGCTTTGTCTTCTTTTTTATGTGAGGAGACTATTTGTCTTCTAGATACACATGCATTTCCTCTAATTTTATCCAATTTTATAATAGCGAACTTTTGTTCTACTCCAATCAAATGATCAATACTTTTCATCGGTTTATCTGAAATTTGGGAGCCAGGGCAGAACATTAATGAACCTGTTTCCAAATGTTCGACTATGACACCACCTTTGCATTTAGATGTTATTTTTCCATTAATAGACTGATTATCTTCGTAGGCCTTTTCTAATTCGTACCAACCCTTAATTTTCTGTGCTTTTTGAGCAGAGACTAATACATCACCATTTTTATCTTCAATTTTTTCAAGAAGAACAGATACTGTTGCACCCTCTACAACTTTATCCTGCATACCAATCATTTTCATTTCATTTATATCA
>CACPMF010000007.1 GCA_902634935.1 uncultured Pelagibacteraceae bacterium | reverse complement strand
AAATAATTTTAGGCGCTGCAATTTCTCTAACGGGTAAATATTCATCTAATGGTGTTCACACTCAAAATGGCTATAACATGGCTGTAGACAGAATTAACAGCATGGGTGGTGTAAAAGTTGGTGGAAAGACTTACAAGTTTGACATTATCTATTATGACGATGAGTCAAATCCAAAGAGAGCAGCTCAACTTGCAGAAAGATTAATATCACAAGATGGTGTTGAGTTCATGCTTGGGCCTTACAGCTCAGGTCTAACTAAAGCAATCGCGCCAGTGACAGAAAAATATGGTGTTCCAATGGTAGAAGCAAATGGTGCGTCTAGATCTTTGTTTACTAAAGGTTACAAATATCTTTTTGCAGTGTTAGCTCCAGCTAACTTATATCTTGATGTAGCCATCAGAACGGCAGTTGAGTTAAATGGTGGAAAAGGTGTAAGGATTGCACAAGCATTTGAACAAGATGCTTTTTCACAAGACGTAAGATTAGGTATTCTAGATGCAGCGAAAGAAACTGGATCTGAAATTATAATCGATGATAAGCTTCCAAAAGAGCTTAATGATATGGCTGCAACATTAGTTAAAGTAAAACAAATGAAGCCAGATGTTCTTGTGGTATCTGGACATACAAAAGGTGCATTAACTGCAATTAGACAAATTGCTGAAATGAAGGTCGATGTCCCAATGTTAGCAATGACACATTGTGATGCTGCGAAATTATCAAAACAACATGGTAAAAACTCTCAGTACGCGCTTTGTGCTTCTCAATGGCATAAAACATTAACATATAAAGATGATTTCTTTAAAGATGGTATGACTTATGCAGCAGATTTTGATAAAGAGTTTGGTTATGATCCGCCATATCAATCTGCAGAATCTTCTGCTGCATTGTTAGTGTTCAAGGACGCATTTGAAAGAGCAAATTCTTTTGATCAAAAGAAAGTAAGAGATGCTCTCGCAGCTACTAATATGCAAACATTCTACGGAAATATTAAGTTCGCACCGGGTGGTCAAAATGTTGACAAGCCTATGGTACTTTTCCAAGTAATGTGTGATGGCGCTGGGAAATGTGAAAATAAAGTTGTAGCTCCACTTAAGTGGGCGTCGGCTGAATTAATTCACCCAATTCCGAAGTGGTCTGACAGATAATAACAAATCTTTTAATACCCCCTAAACTCTAGGGGGTATTTTTTTTAGAGGCAAATATGGACTTCATGGTTTTTCAGTACCCGATGATAACAGTTCAAGCTTGCTTGGATGGGATACTGCTTGGAATTTTATTTGCATTAATTGCTTATGGTATGGCTTTGCAATGGGGGGTAATGAATATTATAAACATTGCACAAGGTGATTTAGTTATTCTTGGTGGATATATTGCATACTTTATGTATCTTTATGGAATTCATCCGGCTTGGGGAGTAATAGTGTCACCAATCATAATGTATTTTGTTGGTGTTGGAATTTATAAATTAGTAATTAATAAAGTGGTTGATAGAGATTTATTTATCTCAATTCTTGCAACATTCGGTATAAGTATTCTTTTTATGCAACTTATGAACTTTGCATTTGGTGCAGATGTTGTCTTGGCTAATTCAGGTTATGGAACAACATTTTTATTTGATAATGCAGTAGTTTTACCAAATTCAAAAATATTTTCTGCATTCGTTAGTATTGTTTTTGCTATTTGTTTAGTAATTTATATGAAAAAATCAAAACTTGGTCGAGCAATTAGAGCAACTGCACAAAACGCACGAGCTGCAAAGATTTTAGGTGTAGATACAGAAAAAGTTTATGCAGCTACTTTTGGATTAAATGCTGCTCTTTGTGGTGTTGCGGGGGCATTAATTTCAATTACTTTTACAATTCATCCTTATATGGGATTACCATATACTATTAGATCATTCATGATTGTTATTGTTGCGGGTCTTGGCAATTTACCTGGTGTTGCAATGTCAGGGATGGGACTTGGTGTATTTGAAGAGTTTGCTGACTATATATTAGGTACAGAATTTAGAATAGGTTCAGTGTTTTTATTGTTAGTTTTAATTCTCGTTTATAGAAGATTTAAACTTTCAAGAAAAAGAGAGTATTTAAAATAATGAATAAAAATGTCTTATTATATGCTGTAATTATTATATTTGGGCTCGCTGCACCTTTTGTATTTCCAGCATTTAAAGTTCAGTTATCTATTTTATGTGTATTAATTGTTTTAGCTACCACTTGGAATATTCAGGGTGGTGAAATGGGATATAACACATTTGGAAATATTTTATTCTATGGTTTAGGAATGTATTTATGTGCTTCTGTGCAAGTTGGCATGTTTTTTCCTTTAGCAGAGTGGACAGAAAGTGGAGGAGAAAAAACATTTGTACATACGCCCACACAATTCTTTCAAGGAATGGCAGCTGGTTTAGTGGTAGCCGCAGTTGTTCCAACTATTGTTGCAGGATTAATTGGTTATGCCATCTTAGGACTTAGAGGACATTATTTTGCAATTTGCACATTAGGTTTAGGTGTAGCTGCAGGAGAAATTTCTGGAGGTATAGAAATTATTGGAGCAGGACAAGGTTTTACAACTCCACCTTTTCCAAATGTTGGTGGTTTAGAAGCAAGAGGAGAATTCTTTTATTTTTTAAGTTTTGGTGCTCTCGTGCTTACTTTCATGGCAGTGAGAGCAATTTATTCAACACGATTTAGATTAATTCTTAATGCGATCAGGGATAATGAAGACAAAGCTGAGGCGATGGGAATTGAAACAATGAAATATAAAATAATTGGTTGGATGGTATCTGCGTTTTTCTGTGGTTTAGCAGGTGGTATTATGGGAGGACTTGTTGGTTACATAGACTCCACTGATGTTGCATTTGATGGAAGAGAGATGGGTGTATTTATGGTCTTGATGGCGATCCTCGGTGGTAAGGGAACTTTATGGGGTCCAGTGATTGGAGCTACTGTATTTCATATTTTTAAAGAGGGATTTTGGACATTCTTTTTAGGTTGGCAGTATGTGGCCTTAGGAGTTTTAATAGTTGTGATTGTTATTTATTTCCCAGAGGGGATAATGGGATGGTTAAGAGAAAAATACCCTGAAAGATTTGGCGAAGTTGTTGATGAGGCAGATCGAAAAGCGCAGGTAGAATTAAAATGAGTATTTTAGAAGTAAATAATGTAAGTAAATCTTTTGGTGGTGTTAAAGCTAATGTTGACATTTCAATGACAGTTGAAAAAGGAAAAATATTTGGATTAATTGGTCCAAACGGTTCAGGAAAAACAACTTTATTTAACTCAATAGTTGGAACTTATCCAATAGACCAAGGTTCAATCAAATTTAATGGTAAAGAAGTATCTGAATTACCTGTCCCTGTAATTGCTAAACTTGGATTACTGAGAACGTTTCAACAAACTAGAATTTATGGAAAATTAAATTGCGTAGATAATATGTTAATTAGTCACAAGGGAAGTGATGAAAGCATATTAAAAATATTCTCAAAAATTCCTCAAGATTTAACTGAAAAGGCAGAAAATCTATTAAATTTTGTAGGTCTTTATCAAAAAAGAAAACTAAGAGCTGGTGATTTATCATTTGGCCAACAAAAACTATTAGAATTAGCAATGGCTTTAATGAATGAACCAGAAATGCTTTTATTAGATGAACCAACAGCAGGTATAAATCCAACATTAATTAATGGAATCATTGATAGATTGATAAAAGTTAATCAAGATTTTGGAATAACGCTTTTAGTAATTGAACACAATATGAGAGTTATTATGCAATTAGCAGAGAGTATTTATTGTTTAGCTCATGGAAAGATGCTTGCTAATGGGAAACCTGACGAAATTAAAAATGATAAACGTGTAATAGATGCGTATTTAGGAGCACAATAATGTCAAATCAATATGAAGTTTTGGGAGAAGCTCCAGTTGCAGAAGATTTAAAAAAACTATCTCCTAATAATATCCATCTTACCATTAAAAATATGAATGCTGGTTATGGCAAAATGGAAATTCTTCATAATTTTGATCTTTTCGTTAGTAAGGCTCAATCTTTATGTTTGATTGGACCAAACGGAGCTGGCAAATCTACTATTCTTCACTCGATTTATGGGTTTACAAATATTTTTTCAGGGCAAATAGAAATAGATGGAAAGGAAATTACAAATTTAACTCCAGCTGAAAAATTAAAAACTGTGGGAATAGCATACATACTCCAGGATAATTCTGTATTTCCAGAAATGACTGTAGAAGAAAATTTATTAATGGGTGGGTTTATTAAAGAAAAAACAGAGGAATCATACGCGGAAGCCGAGCGGATTTTTGAAAAATACGAAAGATTAAGAAATAGAAGAAACCAACCTGCAAAAGTTTTATCAGGGGGAGAAAGAAGATTGTTAGAGATATCAAGAGCTTTAGTGATGAAGCCTTCAGTCCTTCTAGTGGATGAACCATCCATTGGCTTAGAGCCTAGATATATTGATATGGTTTTTGAGATACTTAGAGATCTTCAAGAAAATGAAAAAAAAACAATAATACTTGTTGAACAAAACGCTAAAAAAGGTTTAGAATTTTCTGACATTGGATATGTGCTTGTATCCGGACAAACCGCAATCGCAGGAAAAGGAGATGAGCTTTTAGACAACCCCGACGTTGGCCGTTTATTTCTTGGTGGCTAATGATAAACCTAAAATTTTTTTTTAAAGGGTTTTTGTGTATTAAAAGATTTGATAGTCCTGCAATAGCTCTCTCAGCTAGCTTCATTGCTATAGGAGCACTATTAAAAAATTTGGGTTTTACACTTCAAGAAAGTATTTTTTCTACATTATTAACTTATGCTCAACCTGGATCCTTAGTTATGGCAGAGTCTATTTTTGTAGGAGCTTCTTTAATTAACATATTTTTAGCAGTATGGTTAGTGAATGCTCGACTATATCCTATGACAGTATCTTTGATGCCTTTAATAAAAGATAAAAGTCAGCCAAGCTGGAAGTACTATTTGTCTTGTCACTTCGTTGCTGTATCCTCATGGTTAATTGTAAAAAATAATTATCACAAAATTAATAGAAAAAATCGTATTGATTTTTGGATTGGAATAGGAGCCTCTACCTGGCTAGTTGCAATTATTTCAACACTGATAGGTTTTGTATCTGCAGATTACTTAAATAAGAATATGATGATAGGCTTAGCAGTTATAAATCCTATTTACTTCATGTGCGCAATGATTAGTGCAATGAACAACAAAGCTATAACTTCAGCCATAATACTTGGAGCTCTATTAGGTCCAGCCTTACATTTAATTTCATCTCAATGGAGTATCTTACTAGGGGGTATTTTAGCGGGGACTATTGCATTTTTTATTGGAGAAATAAATGACAACTAAAATTATTTTAGTAATATTAATAACATCACTAGCAACATATATATCAAGATTCTTTGGGGTATTTACATCAGAGAAAATTAACGAAAAATCAAGGATATACAGATGGTTTAATTGTTTAGCATACTCAACTTTAGCAGCATTGATATCAAGAATGTTATTATTTCCCTCAGGAAATCTGAGTCAAACGACCTTATTAATGAGAGTAATTATAATCCTAATATCTATATCAATTTTTTATTTAACAAAAAGAAATTTAGTTTATCCAACGATTTTTTCTGCTATCATTATGGCTGCATTAAGTAACTAGTTTGTATGAAAAAGTTTTTTTTTCTAATATTAATTTTTCTATTTTCATCATATGCGAATGCCGGTTGTGATGATCCATTAACAGATAGCGTTGATTATACAAATTGTAGGTTTTCTGATGGGCAAGATTTACAAGGTAGTTACCTTCCAAATTCAAAATTGTCGTTTGCAAGTTTTATTCAGGTAATTTTCGACAAAAGTATTATGATGAATTCAAATTTGTCTTTTGGTACTTTCCCAGAGTCCAGTTTTGTTAGAGCTAATTTATATGAGTCAATTTTAGTAGGTGCTAACTTTGAAAAGGCTAACTTTACAGGTGCTAATTTAACAAGAGCTGATTTTATGGGCTCAACACTTATAGAGGCAAATTTTCAAAACTCAAATTTAATGGAAGCTAATTTTACATCATCAAATATTAAAAATACAAATTTTGATGGAGCAAATCTAATTGGCGCTACATGGACCAACGGTGAAACTTGTGGACCAAATTCCATAGGAGTTTGTAATAAATAATTTTAAAATATTTAAAATCTTTATATAATACCGCAAATTTAATGATTAAAAATTTTGAAAATTTTGATGGTTTTGAAATAGACTTTCACGAAAAATCAGAAAGAATAATAAATATCCAGATTTTAGATGAAATTATTGATCGTTTAATATTTCCATTTAAAAAATTTGACATCACAACACTTGAGTATAAACCATTTACAAGATTTACAATAGCTCAAAGCTTAGATGATACTACATCAGGGAAGTTAAGTATTTTTCTAAATTTAATTTTGAGGGATAGGGACACTGGTTGTTTTATAATTGGTCCAAAAAATTACTCATCTAAAACTGATAACAATTTTTTAATTAAGTTAGCGACTGCAGTGACACACTTAATTGGCAATCCAAATCATGATGCAATGGCTGGAAAATATTATGCAAGATTTCATGTAAAACACGAAGATAATAGTGACTCTTATTTAAGGAAAGCCTACGTAAATATGGATCTTCACACTGATGGCACATATGTAAGAGAAAAAACCGATTGGTTGCTTATGCAAAAAATGGAGGAAAAAAATGTCGATGGAGGAGAAACAGCCTTGTTACATCTAGACGATTGGGAACATCTTGAGGAATTATTTAACGATCCAGTTGGAAAAGAAAGTTTTATTTGGGGTTCTCCAAAAAGTAAAAATATTAATTACAAAGTTGAACATCCCGTATTCTCACAAGATAAAAACGGAAAACCTGAAATATCGTATATTGACCAATTTCCAGAGCCAAAAAATATGAAACAAGGACTATTTTTGCAAAAATTATCAGATGCACTTGAGGGAAGTAAAAAAATAATAGTTACCCCTTTACAGGTTGGTTGCTCAGTAGTAGCAAATAATTATTTTTGGCTGCATGGAAGAAAACCGTTTGTTGAAAACAAAAATTTAAGTAGAGAATTACTTAGAATAAGGGGTTCTTTTTTTACTAATTAATTTAAATTAGTGATAATAATTACCATAAATTGTCATGAAAATTGGATTTATTGGGACTGGTCATATTACAAAATCAGTAATTCATGGTATTTTAGGATCGAAACTCAAAATAAGAAAAATTATAGTTTCAAGAAGAAATAAAAAAATTTCATCGAATTTAAAAAGAAAAAGTAAAAAAATTCTAATTTTAAATAATAATCAAGACATAATAAATATGAGTGATTGGGTTTTTTTATCAGTCACACCAGAAGTAGGTTACAAAATTTTACCTCAACTCAAATTTAAAAAAAATCAAACTATAATTAGCTTTATCTCAACAATAAAAATGAAAGAGCTAAAAAAATATATAAATATTAAATCTAAAATTTTTAGGGCTATACCATTGCCTCCAATTTCAATAAGAAAAGGACCCATACCTCTATATCCACCCAATAAAAGTGTTAAAAATTTCTTTAATCATTTGGGAACAACTGTAGAGATAGAAAATGAGAATTTATCTTTAAATTTTTGGTCTACTTCGTCAATGATGGCACCTTTTTATGAGTTATTAAATACATTATCGATATGGCTTAATCAAAAAGGAATTAATAAATCAGATTCTCAAAAATATATTACTTCACTTTTTATAGCCCTTTCTGAGGATGCAAAAATTAATTCAAAAAATGATTTAAAATTGTTGGTCCAAAACTCACAAACTCCAAAAGGTTTAAATGAGCAAGCTGTTAATGAGCTAAGAAAATCTGGTTTTTATAAATCTTTAAACAGAACTACAAATAGTATTCTTAAGCGTCTTAAGAAATAAATTTAATGTCTGAAAGTATTTTACAGGTAGAAAATCTATCGAAATATTTTGGCGGATTGGCGGCCGTATCTAATTGTTCTCTTAAAATTAAAAAAGGTTCTATAACTGGAATAATTGGTCCAAATGGCTCAGGAAAAACCACTCTTTTTAATTTAATTGCAGGAAATTTAAAATCTTCTCAGGGTAGTGTTATTTTTGATAACGAAAATATTACTGACATGCCATCGCATGAATTATTTTCAAAAGGACTTTTAAGAACTTTTCAAATTGCACATGAATTTTCGAATTTAAGTGTTCTTGAAAATTTGATGATGGTTCCTCCTGATCAATCTGGTGAAAATCTATTGAATGCACTTTTAAAACCTGGTCGAGTAAAACAAGAAGAGAAAGTTAATAGATCAAAAGCATATGAAGTTATTGAATTTTTAAATTTAAAACATTTAGCAAATGAGAGAGCAGGAAATCTTTCTGGAGGTCAAAAAAAACTTCTCGAATTAGGCAGAACAATGATGGTAGACGCAAAGCTGGTTTTATTAGATGAAGTTGGAGCTGGAGTAAACAGGTCACTACTCAAAGATTTAGGAACTGCAATTATAAAACTGAATAAAGAAAAAAATTATACTTTTTGTATGATTGAACATGATATGGATTTTATAAGCAGAATGTGCGATCCAGTTATCGTGATGGCAGAAGGCTCAGTGCTATTTGAAGGTAAATCTGAAGAAGTAAAAAAAAATGATAAGGTAATAGAGAGTTATCTTGGAAATTCTAAAATTTCAAATGGGAATTAATGGCTTTTTTTGAGGGAATAAAAATGACAGCTGGTTATGGAGATGGACCAGATATTATTAGCTCTTGCAATATAAATGTTAATAGAGGAGAGATAGTAGCCATACTTGGCCCAAACGGAGCAGGAAAAACTACAGCAATGAAGGCTATGTTAGGTCTTATTACTTTGAAATCAGGAAGTGTTTGTTTAGATGGTGAGGATATTTCAAAAACATCTCCTCAAGATAGAGTAAAGAAAGGAATTTCTTTTGTGCCTCAAACAAGAAATGTTTTTGCAGAGCTAACAGTAAGAGAAAATTTAGAAATCGGAGGCTTTCTTAGAGAAGATGGGTTAGAAGGAATGATTAAAAATATCTATGAGCTGTTTCCAATATTAAATGAAAAACAATCACAAATTGTTGGTCAATTATCAGGTGGCCAAAGACAACAAGTGGCACTTGGAAGAGCTTTGATGAGTGAGCCATCTGTGTTGATGTTAGATGAACCAACAGCTGGAGTTTCGCCTATAGTAATGGATGAATTATTTGAGCATATTATAAAAGTAAAAAAAACTAATGTTGCCATAATTATGGTTGAACAGAATGCAAAACAAGCACTTAATATCTCGGATAGGGGATATGTACTTGTTACTGGAAAAAATAAATTTGAGGGGTCAGGCAACCAACTTCTTACAGACCCTGAGGTGAGAAGGTCTTTCTTAGGTGGATGATGGATATATTAAACGCTTTAACAGTTTTAATAAATTTCACAGTTATACCTGCCTTGACTTATGGATCTCAACTTGCGTTAGGTGCAATATTTGTAACATTAATTTACGCAGTTTTAAGGTTTGCTAATTTTGCAACTGGAGACATGATGTCCTTTGGAACCATGTTTGCTGTTTTGCTGACTTATTATTTTCAAACTACAGGAATTAATTTTGGTTTTTTACCAACAGCATTGCTGACAATTCCTTTTGCAATAATTGCAATGATTATTTATATGCTTTTGATTGATAAATTTGTTTTTAGTTATTATAGAATAAAAAAAAGTCCTCCCGTCCAGTTTGCTATGGTTAGTGTTGGAGTTATGTTTGTAACTCAAGCAATAATAAGAATTATTATAGGACCATCTGATAGAAGATTTATTGATGGAGAAAAATTTATTTTAAAAGCAAATGAATTTAAAGAAATTACAGGATTAAATGAGGGTATAACTTTAAAATCCTCGCAAGCAATTACTGTTATTTTAACTCTAATTATAGTTTCAATTATGTTTTGGTTTTTAAATAAGACTAAAACAGGAAAAAGTATGAGAGCTTATTCTGATAATGAGGATTTAGCTTTATTATCAGGTATAGATCCTAAGAAGGTTGTAATGATTACCTGGATTATAGCTGGAATTTTAGCAACAATCGGCGGAGTTTTGTATGGTTTAGATAAAAGCTATAGGCCATTTGTTTATTTTAACAATATGCTTCCAATTTTTGCAGCTGCAATTGTTGGAGGTATAGGCAATCCTTTTGGCGCATTCCTTGGAGGATATGTAATTGCATTTGCAGAAATATTTTTAACATACTCATATAAAAAATTTATAATGTACGTTCTTCCTGAAGCTTTTGCACCAGACACAATGGTTCAAGCAATATCAACAGACTATAAGTTTGCCGTTTCATTTTCTATATTGGTAATTGTTTTATTAATTCGTCCCTCAGGTATTTTTAAAGGGAAAACCATATGAGAAATTATGAGAATGTAATAACTGCTTATATAATTATGTTGTTATTAATCATATGTGTTGGATTATTTCAATCCTGGTCAATAGCACTTACTATTTTAAATTATTGTTTGATTTCTGCTGTAATGACTATTGGAGCTAATATGCAATGGGGATATGCGGGATTAATTAATTTTGGGATCATGGGTTACACAGCTCTTGGAGGATTGGCAGTTGTATTGGTCTCTGTAGAACCTGTTAAAAAAGCCTGGCAGGCCGGAGGCTTAAATATTTTACTTTCTATGTGGGTAATTATAATTATGGTAATCTCTATTAGGTTTATTCTTAAAAAATTTAATAAAACAAAAACTAGATCTTTAGGAATTCTATCAATTTTAATATTTGGAATTTATCTCATAAGGAGTACTGCAACACCGGGTATAGAGGCAATTGAGGCTGTAGATCCAGCAAGATATGGATTTTTAGGTGGCTTAGGTTTGCCAGTGTTGCTTTCTTGGATAGTTGGCGCATTTTTCGCAGCTGGTCTCGCACTTATAGTTGGAAAAATTGCTTTAGGGTTAAGAGCAGATTATCTCGCTATAGCAACATTATTAATTGCAGAAATAGTTGTATCAATAATCAAACATGAAGAATGGTTAGCTAGGGGTGTAAAAAATGTAATTGGCTTAAAAAGACCAGCACCCTATGAAATAGATCTGCAGAGATCTGAGTGGTTTATAAAAATAGTAGAAAAAATTAATCTTGGAAAATTAAATTTAATTCAGTCTATATCGGATAGACAAGATGCTTTAAAACAAATGGTAATTGATGCATCCTCAATTTATGTAAAACTTTGTTTTACTGGTTTATTTTTGTCAGTCGTCATTATTCTGTTAATTATAACACAAAAAGCACTTTATTCTCCTTGGGGAAGAAAAATGAGAGCTATCAGAGATAATGAAGAGGCAGCAAGCGCTATGGGCAAAAATATTGTTAAAGAACATTTATTAATTTTTGTGCTCGGATCAGCAATAGTAGGCTTGGCAGGAGCAATGATGGTAACAAATGATGGATTGTTCACTCCTGGTAGCTATAGACCAATGAGATATACTTTTGTAATTTGGGTAATGGTTATAGTTGGAGGAACAGGAAACAATTTTGGAGCAATACTAGGTGGTTTTGTAGTTTGGTTTTTATGGGTTGAGGCTGCACCTATTGCATTATTTTTAATAAATATATTCACTGCGCATTTACCAGCGACGCATGGTTTAAAAGTTCATTTAATCGAAAGTGCTCCATATTTTAGATTTCTTTTAATTGGTATTGGTTTATTAATGATTATGCGTTATAGACCACAAGGAATAATACCAGAAAAAATTATTAAACAATAATGAAATATATTCTTTTAGGGGCCGCACTGGCAATTTTTTTGTATTTATCTGATAAATATATTTTTTAAAAATAAAAAAACCCCAACAAAAATTTGTTGGGGTTTAATCTTATTTTATCTCTGTTTCTTTGTTTCAAACTTACCGTTATTTATCTCTTTTTCTAAAAAAGATCCAAAAGCTTCTCCTACATCCGTAAATTCAACCCCAGTAGCACCTTCATAATTAACTTTTTTTCCTTCAGCTAATAAGTCAAGTGCTTTTTTTAATTCACCAGGATAGATTTTTGTACCCGGAGAGTTTGCTACACTCATAACATTACTTTGAATTGAAGATCTATCTGCAGATCCACCTGCTTGCATGGCTAAAGTAATTAATGCAGCTGCATCGTATGATTCTCCTGTATATGGTCCAGATGAATCAATACCACCTGCTTTAGCTACTTCTGCAAATAATCCTGCACCTTTTCCAGTAGAACCAGGTAAAGAACCAAATGACTTGTTAAGCTCACTCCCAAACCTATCTGTTAAGGAGTCTCCTATCATTCCATCGGATAAAACAAAAACATCAAATGCTCCTGAATCTATTGAACCCTGGATGATCATACCACCACCCTGATCAAGATAACCTAAGACTGCAACCGCATCTCCACCAGCTGCAGCAAGAGTTGCTACTTCAGCACCATAGTCTGCTTTACCTTCCTCATGAGATGTTACTACCGTAACATTTATTCCATGAGCTTTAACAGCAGCTTCATAAACATCTGCAAGACCTTTTCCGTAATCATTATTAGTATAAGTTATTGCTATGCTTCTAACACCCCTGTCTTTTGTTATATCAGCTAATACTTGGCCTCCTCTTGCATCTGATGGCGCTGTTCTAAAAAAGAAACCATTGTCATTTAAATCTGTCAATCCTGGAGAAGTTGCGGAAGGCGATATCATCACAACTCCATTGGGTACAGCAGCATTAGTTGCTATTGCTCCAGTAACGCCCGAACAATCAGCTCCCATTATAGCGTTTACACCTCCAGAAATTAATCCTTCTGCCGCAGTTGTTGCAGCCGCAGAATCTACACATGTTGAGTCTGCTCTCTCTATGTTAATAATTGAACCTCCCAAAAGTGAGCCAGAGTCTGAAGCTTCTTTAAAAGCAAGTTCTGCTGAAGCAGCCATTGCAGGAGTAAGAGATTCTATTGGACCAGTAAACCCAAGAATAATTCCAACTTTTATATCTTGTTTTTTTCCAATTATTGAAGTTTTCTGCTGAGTAAAATAAAATATTGCAGCAATTACAATTATTGCCCCAATTATTAATACTCCATAATTTTTATTTTTAGCATCTGCCATTTGTTACCTCTAATAGTTTATTTTTAAATATTAATTAAATATTATTGTCGTCAATTTTCAATAATTATTTTAATTAAATTAAGTTTTATCTAATTGAAAATGGATCCAGGGTAGGTTCGTCAGAAGTATAAAACCATGTAGTCTTTACTCGAGTGTAATCTTTAATAGATTCTAGTCCAGCCTCTTTTCCATATCCACTATCCTTTATGCCACCAAATGGAGCAGTTGGCGAAATTAATCTATAAGTATTAACAAAAGTAATTCCAGCTCTAATTGCTTTTGAAACCCTCATGCCTCTTGCAAGGTCGGACGTGTATACACCCGATGATAATCCATACTGGTTATCATTCATTTTTGAAACAACTTCTTCTTCAGTTTTAAATTTCATCACTGATAAAACAGGTCCAAACAATTCATTCTCAGCAACTGGTAAATTATGGTTATCACATTCTATAATTGTTGCTG
Source organism: uncultured Pelagibacteraceae bacterium (assembly GCA_902634935.1). Lineage (GTDB taxonomy): Bacteria > Pseudomonadota > Alphaproteobacteria > Pelagibacterales > Pelagibacteraceae > Pelagibacter. Next base: position 58,052 of record CACPMF010000007.1, on the reverse strand, counting down.
GAAAATAATAACCTTCATTAGAAAATGAATGTCTTTGTCCACCACATTTTAATCTTCCACCTTGTTCAAGAGTTAGTTTGATATTTTTTTCAATGACCTCTAATTGTTTATAGTTACTAATCGGACCCATCTCGGTTTCAGGATCCATTGGAGCTCCAATTCTTATTTTCTCAGCTCTTTTTGATAGTTTGTCTAAAAATTCATCATAAATTCCTTCCTGCAAATAAAGCCTAGATCCAGCAATACAGCTTTGTCCACTGGCACCAAAAATTCCTGCAGTAATTCCATTAATAGCATTTTCTTGGTTTGCATCATTAAATACTGCAACAGGACTTTTTCCTCCAAGTTCTAAACTTACTTCAGATAAATTTTCTGCAGAATTTCTAATGATATGACGTGCTGTTTCTGGCCCACCAGTGAATGCAATTTTTTCAACTAGATTATGTGATGTAAGAGCTTTACCACAAGGTTCTCCAAAACCAGAAATAACATTTACAACTCCTTTTGGAATACCAGTTTCTTGAATTAACTTTGCAAATTCAAACATTGTTGCAGGCGCTAACTCAGAGCATTTAATAACAACAGTGTTACCCATTGCTAATGCCGGTGCAAGTTTTGTAGCTGTTAAAAACATTTGCGAGTTCCATGGAACAATTGCAGCAATTACACCGATTGGTATTCTTGTCGTTATTGCTTGAATGTTTGGTTTGTCTATTGGAAGAACGGTTCCTTCAACCTTATCAGCAAGACCTGCATAATAATCATAATATTCAGCTATGTAATTAGCCTGTTTATATGTTTCTCTATAAAGTTTTCCAGTATCAATTGTTTCTATTTTTCCTAAATGTTCAGCATTTTCTCTAAGTTTATCTCCTATCATCCTCAGATATCTTGCTCTTTCTTTTGGTAATAATTTTGGCCACTCACCTTCAAATGCATTTTGTGCAGCTTTGACAGCTCTGTCAACATCGCTTGCACTTGCCTCTGGAACTGCAGCCCAAGGTTTATTATTTTCAGGATTAAGTGTTTCAAAAATCTTTTCAGTATCTGAGTTAACCCACTCACCATTTATAAACATTTTATATTTTTTTAACTCAGGCATTTTCTATATGTTTTTTAATTTCTAAATTTACCTTATCAGAACATTCAATACTACATAGATGTTTTCCTTCAGGAATTATTTTAAAGTAAGAATTCTCAATTTTTTTACTTAATTCCTCAGTCATTTGAGGTGTAGAACCTGCATCACCCTCTCCAGTCATTATTAAGGTTTTTACTTTTATTTTTGAAAAATCCTCTTGATCTTTATGATTTACAAAAAGCGAATATACTTTTAAAAAATTATAAATGTTATTTGTGTCCAATAAGTTACTTATTTTTTGATATGTATCAGGATTTTTTTTTAAGTAATCATCTGTAAACCATCTCTTCAAAGCTTGTTTAGATAATTTCTTACTTTTTTTGGCAAGTTCAAACCTATCATTTACTAATTTTTGTTGTTCTGTACTTCTTTTAAATATTGAACAGAGCAATGTTAAAGACTGAAGTCTTTCATTAAATTTGCAAGCAAAATTTCTTGCTATTAATGATCCAATTGAGAAACCAATTAAGTGGATTTTTTCAATATTAAGTTCATTAATTAAATTTAATAATTGGTCTGAAAAAATATCAAATGAAATTTCATCTTTACTGAGAGGAGTTTTTCCATGTCCTAGAATATCATATGTTAATACACTATTCTCAAATGCGTTTACTTGAGGTTCCCAAATTGTATTATTCAAACCTACACCATGGATAAATACCAAAGGAATTCCAGATTTTTGATTTAAAGAATAAAAAGTATTGTAGGAATCTTTTGCATTGATCATTATTTATTGTTCAATGCCCATTTCTTTCATATCTTGATATCTGTCTCCAGTTCTTGCATGTGCTCTTCCAAATGGAGCACCACCTATTGCAACAACTATCTCATCTTCATTTGGAGCGTCATTAATTGTAAATTCATGTGTTAAATAAAATGGCCTTAATCCTGGATCTGTTTTGTGCATCATTGGAATAGAAATCTTTGATCCAGCGGGTCCCCTTGTATTTGTGAAACTTAAATAAGCAGTTCCACCGACTGCATCTCTAAACTTATTTCCAAATCTTAAGGTATGTATAAAAGCAGATGCATGTTCTATTTCTCCATTAAGACCAACTATTGCAGCTTTACCATATGCTTGAATTTTATCTCCTGAGCCTATCTCTTTAATAAGTTCTGGAACTAAAATATCTCCAAGCTTTGGTGCTAGATCAAGAATTTCTGGCTTAATATCTTCAACAAAACCTTTTCCCGCCCAAGGATTTTGTATTACAGCAGCAACTGAAACTAAAAGAACCGGTTCTTTAGCTTCTTTACCTCCTTCGATAAATGTTTTATCTAAAAATTTGGCAAATTTTCTAAGTTTAAGTTCCATTTTATTTTTTTAATTCCTCAACCCTAATTCCCCTTATATCTGTAGTTAATTGCTGCATAACTAAGATACTAACATGACTTAAATTACTCATTAACCTTTGAAATTCAAATTCAGTATCTGCCGGAAGGCAGTTTAATTCTTTGAAGTAATAAACTTTTGCAGAACCAAAATCAATATCAGCTTCTTTTGCAATCTCATTTAAAATTTTAGTTTTTTTATCAATTGAATAATTAAATCTACATATATTAGATAATGACCAATACACTATCGACGAAACAACTAACGCAACTAACATTGTTAATTTAATTGGCATTTAATTTATTTTTAAAACTATCTTTTCTAAAACTGTACAATGCTTTTGGATCAACATCTATTTCAATTACCACTGGTTTGTTTACTTTAAGAGCACTTTTAAGTGAATCATTTATTTCAGATAATTTTTTAACTTTATAACCTTTTGCACCATATAACTCTGCAACTTTATCAAAAGGTGGACTAGAAATATCAGCTCCTAAATATCTTTTCCCAAAAAAGTCCTTTTGATAAGCTTTTTCAGCTCCCCAACTTTTATTATTCATTACAATAGTAATTGTATTTATACCGTGTTCAACAGCAGTGCTTAATTCAGAAAGTGTCATACCAAAACCACCATCTCCCATAAGACTAACTACAGTTTTTTTTGGTTTAGCTAATTTTACACCTAAGCCGCATGCAAAAGAAAAACCAACAAGGCCAAAATCTAATGGAGTAAATAAACTTGGAGGATTGTAATATTTTAATGCATCGGTTGCCTGTAAACATAAAGTACCAGCGTCTAATGTTACAGCTGAGTTTTTTGGTAATACTTTTCTAAGCTCTTTAAATAAACCGAATGGCTGTATCGGGTAATTCTTATATTTAATTTTATCTCTATTTAATAAAAAATCCGATCGATCTTTTAAAAATTGTTTAGTCCAGTTTTTTACCTCTAATTTAATTTTCTGTTTTTTTAATTCATTTAATATTTGATTGGCTGACGTTTCTGCATCTGCATTTATACCAATTTGAATTGGAAAGTATTTACCAAGCATCTTTTTTTCTAATTCAATTTGAATTATTTTTGCTTTTTTATTGATATACTCATAAGATAGAAAAGTTGAATTGAACCCCAATCTTGTTCCAATTGCTAAAATAATATCTGCCTCTTTAGTCAATTTTGTTGCAACAGGATTTCCTCTTGGACCCATTTGTCCTGCATTTAATTTATGATTAAAAGGAATTGCATCGCCATGACCAGCAGCTGTAACAATTGGAATATTTAAATATTCTGCAAGTTTAATTATTGTTTTAAATCCTGAAGTATATTTAATTCCACCTCCAACAATAATTATTCCTTTAGATGAATTACTAATTAATTTTGCAGCTCTTTTAATTGAAACAGGTTTCGAAGGAGTATTATTTTTATTTTTAAATGATTTTATTTTTTCATTTATTTTATAATTATTTTTTTCAGCTAGTAGGTTTCTTGGTAAATTTATACAAACCGGGCCTCTTCTTGGTGACATCGCAACATTAAATCCATCTGATATCGCATTTGGAATATTTTTACTGTTCTTTAATGTAATTGTTTTTTTAGTCACAGGTTCAAACAAGGATTGCTGATCAAGTCCTTGAAATGCATCCTCCATTTTATCTTTTGTAGAATATAGTCCAGCCAAGGATATGACTGGTGAAAAAGCAGCTTTTGCTTGAGCAAGTCCTGTTACTAAATTTGTTGCACCAGGACCATTTTGCCCTGCAATAATCACACCTGGTTGATTAGACGCTCTTGCATATCCATCAGCCATATGAGTCCCTGTTCTTTCATCTCTTACATCAATAAATTTAATTTGTTTTTCATGATAAAGAGCATCAAACATTTCCATGGTAGCTGATCCAATTAAACCAAAAACATGTTTAACTTGTTCTTTTCTTAAAGACTTTACAGCGGCTTGACCACCTGTAAGCTTTCTTGACTTTAGCTTCACGAAACTTTTTTGACTTCAGTGTCTAGATCATCTTTAAAATGTGGCATTACTTTTTCAGTGAATAACTTTATACTTTTCATACAATCTTTATGTTTTACACCTGGAAAATTAGACCAAACCTGAAGATTTTGTAAATTTAATTCTGATTTTAATTCATGAATTTTATCAATTACATACTCTGGCGTACCAAAAAGCATATTTCTTTGATGAAGGAATTCGTAATTTAATAAATCTAATTTACCTTTAGTTTCTGGAAGCTCTTCACCTGGATCCATATGATTACCAAGACCTCTCCAATGACAAACCCATTTCATGTAATTAACCATATGTTCTCCTGCCATTTCTTTTGCCTCTTCCATTGTATCAGCAACAAACATGTCTCGAACAAGAGTAACTCCTTCTCCTAAAGGAACATTTTTTTTGGTAACTTCTGATCTTTTATTTTTGTATGCCTCAAATCTTATTTTCAGGGCCTTTACTGTAGGAATCCACATAATTACATTAATATTATTTTCTGCTGCCCACTCAATAGATCTTATTCCATCTACAACTTGATGAATAGGCGGGTGTGGGTTCTGATAAGGCTTTGGTACAACACTTATTTTTTTCATGGTGCTGTCTTCCATATTCATAAATTCTTCACTTGGCGGACTCATATCATGTTGCCATACATAGTTAGGAGAGGGATAAGTATAAAATTCTCCATCGTGATTAAAAAATTTTTCGGACCAAGCTTTTTTTAAAATTTCTAGTGTCTCAGCAAATAATCTAAAATTTTTTGCTTGATCTTTTAAATCAGCCTCTTTATTTAAATTTATAGCTTCTCGTCCATAAACACCTCTGGCCACACCTACTTCTACTCTTCCTTTGGAAAGTTGATCAAGCGTTGCAATATCTTCTGCTAATCTAATTGGGTTATGGAATGTAATTACGTTTGCAGCTTGTCCTATTCTGATATTTTTTGTTCTTGCTGCTGCATCTGCTCCTAACATTAAAGGGTTAGTGCATGACTCCATTCCCTCATGATTAAAATGATGTTCTGTAAACCATATTGAATTCCATTTATGTTTATCACAATATTCAGTGATCTCTTTGGTTTCATCTAGTAATTGATGATATGGTTTGTGTGTCCAATTGGTTGTGTTACAAAAATAACCAAACTTCATAAAGCCTCCTTTAAAATTTAATTTAAAGACGACCGATCCCACTTTCGTTAACTTTTGGATATGTTACGACGAGTTATGTATCGCTTTATTTGTTAACTTTATTATTACTATCGTTGATATTCAACAAATTTCTTTAAGGAGCTTTTTAAAAACTTTTCGTAAATTTGACCTTTATTTATAGTTTTTTTGCCCAACAAATATGAAGGATGCATTTTAAAATCAAAAGACGGCTCAAAAAAAAATGGGATAGACATTCTCTTTGATCTATTCCAAAGCACACGATGATTTGTTGCCTTAAATTTTCCTTTGGTCAAGTATTCTAAAGCTCTACCAGTGTTGACCACAAATGCCTTTTTATTAAATGGCACATCATACCATTTTTTATTCTTTCGATTTTGAACTTGCAATCCACCTTTTTTATCTTGATAAAGCACCGTGAAAATACCACTATCAACATGTGTTTCACACCCCAATGCAACACCGTCTTGCCTTGATATCTCAACAGGCTTTTTTTGATTTGGATAATTATTGAACCTTAATGTGCTTAGTGTTTTTAGTCTTGAAAACGCTTGATTTGAAATTTTCGGATCTTTTTTGTAATAAACAATAATACTTTTAAAAAGTATTTCGCTTAAACAAAAAATATTATCAAAGTAATTATTTAATTTTTTAACTGCTTTTGAATTAAAACATTTTTGAAGATTTAAATATTCAATATATTGGTTTTTTAAATTATTTGAGTATTTAGAAGAGACTTTTAAGTCTCCTAAGTCTAAACCTTCTTTTCCATTAACATCATTGGGAAAATAGCCTCTATAAATATTTTTATTTTGTTTATTCCATTTTTTAGGAGATAATTTTCTTTTGTATTTATCTTCCATATTGAAAAATTTATTTCCTACAGCACAAATGTTTTTAATTTCTTCATTTTTTAAACCATGACCAATTACTTGAAAAAAACCAACTTCTACACATGCTTTTTTAATTGATTGAATAGTTTTTTTTGCTTTCTTTGAAACGAATTTACCATCTAACAGAGAAGATATGTCAATTGTAGGGATATAGGATTTCATTATTTATTAGGTGGTGTATCAGTTGCAATCATTTGACCTCTAACTTTCTCTCTGAAGTAAATATAAACACCAGCTCCAATAATTATACATGCTCCAAACAAAGTTCTCGGCACTGGAATAGTTTCAAATAAGATATAACCAGCTAATATCGCCCAGATTATGTAAGAATATTCAAACAATGATACAACCGAAGGTGATGCAATACTATAAGCAGTAAATACACAAAAAAATGAAATTGATGCAACTGTTCCCATTATTAAAACATAAGGCCAAGCATTAGATGGATTTGTGAACCATTCTCTTACAATAAATTGTAATGTTGGATCAGTGAAAGTATTAAATTTACCATCCCCACTCACAGCAAATATTAATAAACTTGCAAGTAATGCAAAAATATAAAGCCATGTCATTTGTGTATAAATGCTATCTTTATCAGATGTATATTTTGTTATTGTCATAGATATTGAATAGCAGAGCGCACAAGCAACTGGCGCTAATTTGAAAAAATTAAAATCTTCCAATGTTGGATTTAAAACAATTAATACACCAATAAAACCAACAACAATCGCACTCCATCTTCTAATACCGATTTTTTCTTTTAAAAAAAACTTTGCAAACATGGACATAAAAAATGGACAGGAGAAGAATAACGCACTCGTCATAGCAAGTGTCATGAATGTTAAAGAAATATAAAAAAAACTAAATCCAAAGAAAAAACAAACAACTCTTATTAAAGTCAATATAGGATAGTGTGTTTTTAATGAGATTGATTTTTTTGTTATAATAATAAAACATAACAAAAATATTGCTTGGATAAGTGTTCTTCCAAAATAAAGTTCAAATAACGCTATATCCTCAAAAATAAATTTTATTAAACCGTCCTGAATTGAAAAAAATGCCATACCAGTCATTATAAAAAAAATGCCTTTGGTATTTTGGTTTGTGTCCATCAGACACCTATATCAAATCGAGAATGATTATAATATTAATTATTAAGAATAGCCTCAGAACCTTTTTCAGCAATCATTAGGGTAGGTGCATTTAAATTAGCACTTGGTATTTCAGGTATAACTGATGCATCAATTACCCTTAAATTTCCAATTCCATTTACTTTTAAATCTTGATCTACAACTGCCATGTCATCCACTCCCATTTTGCAAGTTCCACAAGGGTGATAAGCGGTATCAGCTTTAGATCTTATATATTCATTCAATTCATCATCTGACTGAGCGTTGAAACCTGGTCCAACTTCATCTCCAGCGTGTTCTGCAAGAGCTGGTTGAGATAGAATTTTTCTTGCAACATGAATACATTCTCTAGTTTGTTTTAGATCTTCCTCTTCTTTCAAATAATTAAATAAAATTTTAGGGTAATCATATGGATCTGATGAATTTAGAGTTATCTCACCTCTACTTTTTGGATGATTTGGACTCGCGTGCAATTGATAACCGTGCGAGTCTGGATCTTCTAATCCATGATTTATTACAAAAGATGGAAAGAAATGAAATTGAATGTTAGCAACTTTTCTCTCTGGTGAAGATTTTGCAAAACCACCAGCCTCCAAAAATGATTTTGAACAAGGTCCTGATTTAAACATAAACCATTGTATACCTGCTAAAACTTTAGGTATTAATTTTGTGTATGTATAAAGAGTGTTGGGTGTCTTACATTTTTGTTGAATGTAAGTTTCAAGATGGTCTTGTAAATTTTTTCCAACACCTTTTGAGTTATGTACAACTTCAATGCCATTATCTCTTAAGTGCGCTTCATCACCAATACCTGATAACATTAACAATTGAGGAGAATTTATAGATCCTCCACTCAATATTACCTCTTTATTTGCATAGATTTTTTGAACTTTATTTTTAATTTTTACTTGAAGACCGACTGCCTTTTTTCCTTCAAATAATATTTTCTCAACAAAAGAATTTTTTAAAATATTTAAATTTTTTCTATTTTTAACAGGATTTAAATAATATTTTGCAACGCCGGCTCTTTCGCCTTCATGCATTGTAGTATCAAACATTCCAAATCCTTCTTGCTCTTCACCATTCATATCTATATTTGTTCTGTGGCCTGCCTCAGCTGCTGCATCAATAAATGCTTTAAATAATGGATTTGAATTTTCAGATAGATTTACTGGAAGAGGACCTAAAGAGCCTCTAAATTGATTTTCTCCACCAGACCAAGTCTCTATTTTTTTAAAATACGGGAGTACTTTATCGTAAGACCAATTATTTAAACCAAAATTTTCCCATCTTGTGTAATCATCTCTATTACCTCTAACAAAAACCATTCCATTATGTGACGAACATCCACCAATCATCTTTCCTCTTGGACAAAAAACACGTCTATTATTTAAGTATGGCTCAGGTTCTGAATAATACTTCCAATTATATTTTGGATCATGCATTGTATACAATAGCGCCAATGGCATCTTAACTTTCCAAATATCACTAGATCCACCTGCCTCAAAAATTGCAACAGTATTATTTGTATCTTCCGATAATCTGTTTGCAACCACACATCCAGCCGAACCAGCTCCAACTATTAAATAATCGAAATTCATATTATTTTTGAAATTAGCAATTTTTTATAATCATGGATAGTTTTCATTTTGACATATGTTTTTTTTGCAGCCTCATCAAATTTTCTCAGTAAAATTGATGATTTGAAATAAGATTTCCTTTTAAAACTCTCGGTATCTTTATCATTTAATATACCACCTTGAAGTTCTAAGCTTACTTTTGATGCTTTCGATAGTTTTTCAAAATATGTTTTGTTTCTTGCAAGATATCTTTTAGCTAATACATGATATCTAATTGGCTCTACTATTTGTTTATTAAAGAACTTTTTTAAATATTCATATCCAATAAACTCGTGCCCACCATCTAATTTATTTTTTACAAGTTCATCTGGGTTATCTATTAAAAAATGTCCATAATCATGCAGCAAACAGGAACATATTAAATCATCATTACATTTAGATTTTTCAGCAAGCATCGCAGATTGGATCATGTGCTCTGACATTGTAAGTTTTTCCCCAATGTATAAAGAATCATTATTAGAAAAATTTGAAATGATTTTTTCGATAATCTGCATCTAGATTATTGAGGATGATCACCCTCAATAGCTATACGATCCATTACTCTTTCAAATCCAAGACCTCTGTTTGGAAAAAAATCTGTTAGACCCTGATGTTGCGTGCTTCTATTATCCCAAATTGCAACAGCATTTTCAGTCCATTTAAACCTACATGTAAAATCTAATCTTTCTTGATGGAGGAATAATTCTTTTAAAATTTTATCACTTTCGTCTTTATCCATATCAATTATTTGTTTTGTGTACATCGAGTTTACATAAAGTATTTTTTTACCTGTTTCTGGGTGAATTCTAACTATTGGATGGATATTTGAATATTCATCTAAATTTCCGTTACCCTCCATCTCTTTATATTTTTTAACAAACGCTTCAGCACCAAGAGAACTATGAACAGCTTTTTTATCTTTGATTTTTTCTTTCATCTCATCTGGTAAGGTATCATAGGCGGTTTCCATATTTGAAAACATTGTATCCCCACCAACTGGTGGAATTTTTACTGATTTTAAAATAATAACTTTTGTAGGTTTTGGATTATAACTTACATCTGTATGCCACGTTTCTCCCCACTGATGTTTTTCTTCAGGTGCTTTTTTAATTCTCACTATTTCTGGAAAATTTTCTAAACCTTTTACATAGGCATGTGTCTCAAGAGGACCAAATTTTTTTGCGAGTAGAATTTGTTGTTTAGAGGTTAAAGGTTGATCTCTAAAAAATATTACTTTGTGCTCTAATAATAATTCATTAATTTTATTAAAGTTTTCATCAGAACTGTCTGTTAAATCAATCCCAGAAACTTCCGCACCTAATGCGCCTGATAATAATTTTACTTCCATATCTATTTTTTCAGTTTACCAGATAATACTAAATTTTCTGAATTAAATTTTTCCTTATTTTCGTTTATAAATTTATCCATAATATCCAATTTTTCTTGCTCAAATTCTGTAACTTTTCTTTTTTCAAGGTCTATATAAAGTGACATAGATTCTAAAGTAGCCGCTAATTTTTTGGTCTCTTTCTCGTACATTTCATATCTAACAATAAGCCTTTTCTTGTCATGATCGAAGAAATTACAATAAACGTCTACTTCCTCATTTTCTTTTACCTCGTTATTGTATGTAATTCTCGACTCAACGACCATTGTACTTCTATTATTTGCTTTTGCATCAATTGCACCCATTTTAAATTTATTAAGCATGCCCTCAGATGCTTCATCAAAAATCAATACATAGTAGGCAACATTCATATGGCCATTATAATCAATCCAATCTTTAATAATTTTTTGGCTTTTAAGAAATATACTCATATTAATTTACATATTCTGGCTCTTCTTTATCTAAGATTAGTCTAATTTGCGATAAGAATTGCTTTGCCGTATCAACAGGATAGTTTGCAGCTTCCTCACAAGTTTTTTCTGCAACCTCATGACTAACAATATTTAAATTTTTATTTGTTGATAGAGCTGTAATGTATGTTTCCGCGGCTTTTTCAAAATAGTATAAAGAATTAAAACCTTCAGCAACTGTCTCTCCAGTTGTTATGATGCCATGATTTGCTAAAATCATATGCTGTTTATTTCCAAGAGCATTTGCCATTTTGATAGACTCTTCCTCAAATCCCAACCCTCCATAATCATTGTAAACAGCAACTCTGTTATAAAAAAACATAGTATTTTGATCTATTGGTTTAAGCGTTGGATCTTTTAAGGTCGAGAGAACAGTTGCATATTTTGAGTGAAGATGAAAAATACATTTTGCGTGTGGAGCTTTTTCATGAATAGTTCCATGTATATTTAATGCTGTTGAATCTACTACTTCAGGTTTATTTCTAAGTTCTTCAATATTTTCTTTTGTTATTAAAATTAAATCACTAGCTTTAATTTGACTGAAATGAATACCAGCTTTATTTACGTAAAAATCTGAGGATCCAGGAACACAAGCACTAAAGTGATTTGCAACCGCTTCATGCATATTTAGTCTTGCTGTCCACCTAAATGTTGCAGCTAAATCTTTTTGTAACTCAGTTATTTCCATTTTTGCTTTTTTAAACTATAAGTGAATTATAAATTATGAACAATAAAGTTTTTGTATCCTGTGCTGTGACTGGTTCAGGTGATACAGCTAGTAAACATCCAGATTTACCTAAAACTCCTGAACAAATTGCTAAATCAGCAATTGAAGCTGCAAAAGCTGGAGCTGCAATAGCACATATTCATGTAAGGGAAGAAGACGGTACCCCAAGTCGAAGATTAGAATTATATAAAGAAGTTGTTGATAGAATTAGATCAAGTGAAACAGATGTCATTTTAAATTTAACAACAGGAATGGGTGGTGATTTAGATATTGGACAAGGTGAAAATCCTTTAGACTTTGGACCCATGACAGATATGGCAAACGTTATGGAACGAATTGCAAATGCAGAACAGTTTTTACCAGAAATTTGCACACTTGATGCTGGAACATTAAATTTTGGTGATGGATCTGTAATAACAGTAAACACTCCAAATGATTTAAGAAAAGCTGCAAAAAAATTACAAGAAATAAAAGTAAAACCAGAAATAGAAGCATTTGATTTGGGAAATATGTGGTTTGGATCTCAATTATATAAAGAGGGATTATTAAGTGATCCTCCAATGTTTCAAATGTGTTTAGGAATTCCTTGGGGAGCACCTGCTACACCTTTAGCAATGCAAGCAATGAAAGACACAATGCCTAAAGAGGCAGTTTGGTCTGGTTTTGCAATCTCTAGAAATGAAATGCCTTATGTAGCTCAAACAGTTGTTATGGGCGGAAATCCAAGAGTTGGATTGGAAGATAATTTATATTTATCAAAAGGAAAATTAGCAACAAATTCTCAGTTGGTTGAAAAAGCAGTTCGTATCGTTGAAGATTTAGGTGCCTCAATCATGACGCCAGCTGAAACAAGAGAAAAGTTAAAACTTGTTAAACACAAGTAATGTCCTCAATTAAAAAGGTTGCAGTTATAGGAACTGGAGTAATTGGAACGGGCTGGATCATTAGATGCCTTGCTCATAACAAAATTGTTTATGCATTTGATAAAGATCTAAAACTTAAAAATAGTTTAATAAAGGAAATTAAGAGAACTTGGCCATTTGTAAAAAAACTATTTAAAAAAAATAAACTCAATTTAAAAAATTTTTATTATTTTACGTCCTTAGAGAAAACTTTAAAGGATGCTGAATTTATTCAAGAATGTGCAACAGAAAATTATGCTCTTAAAACAAAATTAATGAGCACAATTGGAAATTATGCAAAACCAAATGCGATTATATCTTCAAGTTCATCTGGACTTTTGCCTACTAGAATTTATTCAAAATGTAAAAATCCTCAAAGATCACTTATAGGACATCCCTTTAATCCCGTTTATCTTTTGCCTGCAGTTGAAATTGTACCTGGAAAAAAAACGAGTACTAAATATCTCAATCAAGCTAAAAAATTTTATAAATCAATCTCAATGAACCCAATAATGGTTAAAAAAGAATTACCAGGGTATTTATCTGATAGGTTGCAGGAAGCTTTGTGGAGAGAGGGGCTTCATATAATTAATGAAGGATATGCTACCACTGAAGATTTAGATAGAGCTATTGAAGATGGACCAGGATTAAGATGGTCTTTAATGGGTACCTTTTTAACTTTTCACTTAGCAGGAGGAAAGGCTGGCATGAAACATATGCTCGAACAATTTGGCCCAGCTCTTAAACTTCCATGGACCAAACTAAAAGCTCCTAAACTTACTAAAAATTTATCTTTAAGAATAATTAGTGGAACAAAAAATCAATCAAAGGGAAAATCTGTTTCAATGATTTCAAATATTAGAGACGAATATTTAGTTGAGCTACAAATGATGAGAAAAAAATACGAAAAAAAATTAAGATAAATGGAAAAAAAAATGATCAGTAAAACTGCTGGATGCTTTTGTGGTGAACACAAATTCAATGTTTTATTAGACGAAAAACCAAGAGTTTTTAATTGTCATTGTATAGACTGTAGAAAAAAAATTGGAGGAATTATCTCAATTATACAACTAAGAGAAAACGCTGTTGATATTGATAAAAGCAAACTTGGAACTTATGAACACAGTGGTGGAAGTGGTAATAAAATTAAAAAGTTTTTTTGTAAAAAATGTGCAGCACCTATTTTAACTTATGTATCTAAGTGGGATAAATTCTATTTATACGCAGGTATGCTAGATGATGTTAGTATACTAAAGTCTGCATATAATATTTTTTATGAAGATTCTCATTTTCCATTTATGGAAATAAGTGAAAAAGAATTAAAAACTTAATCTAGCCTTATTGCGTTTCCATCTACTGCAATAATTTGACCAGATAACCTTGCAGCATCATCAGACATTAGAAAACTACAAGTTTTTCCAATATCTTCCTCGTAAATCCAGCAATTCATGGATGCCATAGAGATGAATTCTTTTTCGATTTTCTTTTTTGAAATTTTTAAAAATTTAGACTTATCTCTAATAACTCTCACCATTCGATCACCCTTAATTGTACCTGGGCAGATAGCATTCACTCTTATTTTAAACTTACCAAGTTCCATAGCTAATGTTTTAGTTATTCCTACAATAGCCCACTTACTTGCTGCGTAAGGTGATCTTAGCGGAAATCCCATGATTCCAGCCCCAGAAGATAAATTTATTATGGAGCCACCTTTATTTTTCTTAAGCATTGGGATTGAAAGCTTAGTGAAATGAAAATGACTTATCACATTTACTTTTAAAGTTCTTTCCCAATCATTTAATGATAGTTTTTCAATTGTACCTGTAGGTCCAGCAATGCCTACATTATTAATTAAACAATCAATCTTTTTTGTTTTTTTATTTATTTTTAAAAATAAATCTTTTACTTCTTTTTCATTTGAGGCATCACACTCATACACAAAAAGTTTTTTATTATTTTGTTTATGTTTTTTTGCTTTTGATAAATATTTTTTATCAATGTCACAAATAAAAACTATAGCACCTTTTTCTAAGCATACTTTTGCAGTTGCCCATCCTATTCCTGAGGCACCTGCTGAAATAATTACTTTTTTATTTTTTAACGATGACATTTAAATTTTCTCAACTCTGCTAGTTATGCCTTCTTCTTCAATACTGTTAAATTTTTTATCATTATTATCATATATTTCTTTTATTCTTAATCTTTGAGTTTGGGGAGTTGGTAAGTTATTTTTCTTTAATCCAAGATGTCTTGCATAAACAGCTTTCTTCTTATTTAGCTGGTGAGGCTGAAAATCATTAATATCATCAATGTTTAAATCATCACCTTTTTCAATATAGCCAGCTTTAATTGCATCATTTAATAAATTTATTCCTTTTTCTGTTCTAGCAATTACAGCATTAAAGCCCTCATCTTCTCCAGCTGGTGATCCACCGCTCCATGTATCAAGAGCTGCTAAATCTGAACATTCTCCTATTGCGTCTGGACAGATTTTACATCTAAAATGAACTCTCCAATTGCTTTCATCACCCCAAAAGGAATTATATTCTTTATCATGCTCTCTACCATTTTTTGTTTTAATATACATAAGCCCAGGATTTCCATATCCTCTATATCTAAATATATCTAATTCCTCTTCTTTAACGTTAAAGCTGTTTATAAAATCTTGAGATTTAGTAAATTCGGTTGATCCACCACACACGAGTGTTAACAAATACAGACATTGTTTATTTACTCTTTCATCTATTTTAGAGAGTTGTCTTATAGCAGAGATATCACATGGCTTTCCAACAAATACAAATTTCTTATTTGTATCTAAAGCTTCATTAAACCTACTTAAAGGTGAAGCAGGCCCATATCTCGATCGACTTTCACAATTTAATAAATCTTTTTTAGTATAACTAAACTTAGGAAGACTTCTCATTGGGTTATCAGGATCTCCTGCGGTGTGAAGAACAAAATCAACCTTATTTGTCTCTAGTAAATATAAAGATAAACCATTTAATAAACCTCCAGTGGAGCTTTGAAACCGGATATCTTTATCAGTAGACCATGCATAAAATAAAGAATTGTAATATCCCCAGATTAAATCATGCTTTGAATTATTATTTACTTCTGTTTGTGGCAACCCTTCAACAATAACTCCTGGACATGTTTTTTTTATTTTTTCAAATTCTAAATTAGATAAGGGTTTGATTGCTTCTGGCTCTAGTCTTCCTTTTTCAGACATGGAGATAGAAATTTTATCTGTTCCAACAAGGCTTTGACATATTCCACAGCCAATGCACAAACCATTGTTTGTAATATCTGATAGGCTATTTATTTGAGACATTAATCTGTAAGACCATCTGATCTTGCTGTATTTCTCTCATAATGTATTGGAAGTGCTTTTCCATAAATTGCTTTTGAATGTTCAGGTGTATTTACTCTGTGGGGGTCCAAAACATAAGCAGGGATACACATATATCTCGATGAATTTCCCTCAATTTTGGTCACTCTATGCAATGTAAATCTGCCTTTAAAAATTTGTAAATCTCCAGGCTCAAGCTTAAGCTGTTTCACTCTTGACCGATCTCCATTTAATACTTTTTTAACCTCTTCAAAATTTTCATTTCCAGGTTCTCTTATATTTGGACAGTATTCGAAGATGCCGCCTTTCTCTGATTTTTGTATCATTAAACTTAAAGTAAATTCACAACTATCAAAATGCCAAGGCAAAATACCTTCGGGCTTCATCACATTATAAGCATGACATGCTAAAGGATCTGCCCATCTATAAATAGGTGAAACGCCTAAACAAGCAGATACAAAATTTAATAATTCTTCAGTTTCATATAAAAATTTCATCTCAGAATTTTCTGAAAAACAGTCAGAATTTAAATATCCATTATATCTATTCATAAAAGTTCTTTTTGGATGATCATTTGGTAAAGATGGATCATCTTTTGCATAAAGATAAGCATTGATACTTTCTTTGGACATATAAACTTCATTTAACTGTTGCTCTAATTCATTATTCATTATTTTTAATGAGTTAGGCAAAATAAAGTCAGGCAGAGTAGAGCAACTATCTTGCTCTAAATCACTTTTACATTTTTCTATAATACTTTTAATTTTTGGAGAATTTAAATCGTGGATAGGGTACTTATTTAAATCAATAATGTCTTTTAAATTTTTAGACATACAAGAATATTATGATCTAGTTAAAGATTTTTGCAATTCTTTATTTGTTATATATCCTTTAATATTTCCTTGTTTATCTACTACTTCACAATTTGCATTGGTACAAACTACTTGAGGTAAAAACTCCTCAATAAATTGATCTTCACCAACTTTAATAAGATTATTTTTATCAATTCCATTTACTTCATTGGCGCTTTTCATGATTATTTTTGCTTTAAGAACTTTTGCTCTATTTACATCTTTAACAAATGCTTCAACATAATCATCAGCTGGGTTCATCACAATTTCGACAGGAGTTCCTACTTGAACAAGTTTTCCAGCATTTAAAATACCGATATGATCTCCTAATCTTAAAGACTCGTCTAAATCGTGAGTAATAAAAACTATTGTTTTTTTTAATTGAGCTTGAAGATCTAATAATTGTTTTTGCATATCACTTCTAATTAAAGGATCTAATGCAGAAAATGCTTCATCCATTAACATTATGTCTGTATCAGTTGCTAAAGCTCGTGCTAAACCAACTCGTTGTTGCATACCACCTGACAATTGATTTGGATATTGGTTTTCAAATCCACTTAATCCTACAGCCTCTATTTTTTCCATTGCAACAGAATTTCTTTTTTCAGGATCAATACCCTGCATTTCAAGTCCATAACCAACATTTTGTAAAACAGTTTTATGTGGGAACAAACCAAATCTTTGAAACACCATACTCATTTTGTGTCTTCTAAATTCAATTAATTTTTCTTTATTTAGGCTCATAACATTTGTGCCTTCGACTAATATTTCACCATCGGTTGGATCGATTAATCTATTTAAATGTCTAATAAGAGTTGATTTTCCCGAACCTGATAAACCCATACAAACAAAGGTTTCACCCTCTTCAATTTTTAATGAAACATTATCTAATCCAACTGTATGTCCTGTTTTTTCTAGAATTTCATCTTTTCCTGAACCACCTTTAACCATTTCTAAGACCTGATTTGGTTTTGGTCCAAATATTTTATAAACGTTATTAATTTCTATTTTTGACATTATTAAAAGATATTTTTAACAGCTTGAGATCTCCTTTGTAAAGTTTCTTTAAATTGTAGGTAGATATTTAAACACAATTATTAATTAATTTTTTCCAAAATCTTGTTAATAAATTCCTAAGTCAAATTTCAACTATTAATTGAATTGAAAACATTATAAGTTTAGTTAAAAATTCAGCTATGCAGTCAATTTCTAAATTAGAAAAAAATTCAACTTATTTAAAAGTTATTTGGAGCGATGGAGAGGAGAGTAAATTTAATTATTTATGGTTAAGAGACAATTGTCCAACTGCACACGATAAAGACTCAAACCATAGAATGTTTAACATTCTTAAAGTATCACAAAATATTAATCCAAAAAATTATAATGTAAACTCAGATGGAAAACTTAAAATCGAATGGAGCGAGGGTGATCATACTAGTTACTATGATCCAAAATGGCTTAGAGAAAATTGTTATACAATTAAAAATAAAAAAAAATATATCTCACCGTACAAACTTTGGGATAGTTCATTAGAAAAAAATTTAGAAACAATTCAAATAGAGCATGATGAAATAATTAATTCAGAAGCTGGATTAATAAAATGGCTAGAACTTTTGCATTACACTGGAATTGCAATAGTTAAAAATGCACCTGTAGAAAAAAATTCAGGTTTGAAAGTTTTAAATCGAATTAGTCATACTAGAGAAACTTTTTTTAAAACACCGTTTGAAGTTATCAATATTCCAAAACCTAATAATTCAGCTTATACAGCGCATGCTCTAAGAAATCATATGGATTTACCTTGGTTTGAAAATCCACCAGGTTACCAATTTTTACATTGTTTGGTTAATTCTGCTAAAGGCGGAGACTCATCTGCTGTAGATGCTTTTGCAGTTGCAGATTATTTAAGAAATAACGAGAAAGATGTATTTGATATTTTAGTTAACACACCATTAAAATTTAGAGACAAAGATTATACCCAAGAAGCAATTAGAAGTGTTCATGGTACTGCAATATCTCTTACTAAAGATGGAGATTATAATGATATCAGATATAGTATTGCAACTTTAGACGCTTTAGATTGTCATCCAGACCAAATGGATTCTGTTTATAAAGCTCATCACAGATTTGGTAATTTATTGCACGATCCTAAATTCCAAATTAATTTTAGGTTAGAACCAGGTGATATTTTTTCATTTAATAATAGAAGATTGCTTCATGGAAGAACTGAATTTGATCCAAATTCAGGACATAGACATCTTCAAGGTTATTATATGGATAGAGATGAAATTATTGGACGATTAAAATACCTAAAACAAAATTAAAGATTTTCAAATATAAGATTATTTTCTTTAGAGTACTTTTTAAATTCCGAACGTTTCTTTACAGTATAGAAATATTTATTTAATTTAATTTCATTTATTTTTTTATTTTTCAAATAGAATTTATCTAAAATTAAGCAATCAATTTTCTTGTTTTTTGATTTTTGAATTATTGATCGAACACTATTTGGTGGAGAAAATGATAAACCTACTTTAGTTTTTTTATTTAATTTTAAAATATTAAAAATATTTTTATGTTTGAATGAAATGAATACACATTTTTTATATTTTTTAGTTTCATTTAATAGTTTCTTTATTTGCTTAATCGAAAAAGTTGGTTTTATCTCAATGAATAAAAAGTATTTATTTTTAGAGCTTTTTAAGAGGTCTTTAAGAGTTGGAACAGGTTTTCTTTGTTTTTCGCTGATATTTTTTATCTGCAAATAGCTTAAGCTTTTTACACTTTCTTTTCTTTTAAATATCCTTCTTAGAGTAAAATCATGAAAACAAATAAACTCATTATCTTTTGTTGCATGAATGTCTGTTTCAATTCCAAAACCTTTTTTAAAAGATTGTTCAAAAGATTTGAGAAGGTTTTCGTGATATTTTTTACTGACAATTCCTCTATGAATTAAATGCATAAATCAAATATAAAGAATTTATATTTCATGACCTCTTTTCTCAGGCTCATTATCCACCAATTCTTTTGGAAACCCCTCAGCTCTAAAGTTTATTTGATTTATATCTTCCATTCTTTTCACAATCATAGATGACCAAGCTCTAGAACCATATTTTTTTTGCCCATCTTTAAATATATCAACTATCTTTGGAGAAATTTCTAAAGAAGCATTTAGTTTTTTTGCCAACTCATCAAATAAACCCGTATCTTTTAAAACAAGATCCATTGTAAAATTTATATTATAAGAGCCATTTAAAATTACCTGGCTTTCAGTTTCATGAACAAAAGAATTGCCAGATGAAACTGCTATACCTTTATATGCTTTTGTTAAATCTAAATTTGATTTTTTAGCAACAGTCCATGCCTCACCTAACGCAACTAAATGGACAGATGCCAAATAATTTGTAATTACTTTTAAAACAGATGCACTGCCAAGTTCGCCGGTATGTAAAATTTTTCTACCCATTACAGTTAAGGCAGGTAATATTTTATTAAAAGCTTCTCTTTCTCCCCCAACAAATATAGCAATATTTCCAGTTGCAGCTCTATGACATCCACCACTTACAGGACCATCTAAAGGAATAGCTTTTTTCTCAATTACTTTTTGTCCTAATCTTTTTACTTCAGCCTCATCAGTGGTGCTCATTTCTAGCCAAATTTTATTTTCAGATAATCCATTTAAAATCCCATCACTTCCCTCCATAACTTCTGAGCATATTTCTGGTGATGGCAAACAAGTTATAATTAAATCAACTTTTTCTGCTAGTTCTTTAGCGGTATTTGCAAACTTAGCTCCTTGCTCAACAAAAGGTTTTGTTAAATTTTCGTCTAAATCTCTAACTGTTAAATCGAATTTATTTCTTAACAAACTTCCAGCAAGTTTCCCCCCAACATTTCCTAAACCAATAAAACCTAACTTCATAATTAAACCTCACCTTTCTTTTTATATAAAATCATTATTACTCCAAAAATTATAACAGTTCCGCCTATAAATAGTTCTGTTGTTGGCTTTTCACCAAGCAGAAAAATTGCTGCAAGCAAACCAGTTGGTGGAATACCCATAGTCACAATTGGAAGAACTTTGTACAACGGATTGTTTTTTAATACGTAATAGAAACAACCATAAGTTACTGGTTGCATGATAAAACCAATATAAAATGCAATCATCCAATGATTAAATTTAGCTGTTGTTAAATGATCGATAGTATTCCCCTCAATTATTGTTGATAAAAAAATTAAAGTCGGGCCCGAAAATAATGCAAGCCAGGCTACTAGTGCTAATGGATTAATTTCTTTACTTAATGGTTTGACAATAACTTGACCCAATGCCCATATTGCTGAACCTAAAATTGTTAATCCTATACCAAAATATTTTCCATCTAGATTTGGAGATCCTGTTAAAATGTAAACCCCAATAAACGCAATTCCAATTCCGACTATTGCTCTAACAGTTGGTTTTTCTTTGAGCATAAAATAAGCAAAAATAACACCAAATGGGACTTCTGTTTGAACCAACAGCACAGCAGCAGATGCATCAATATAATTAAGACCAGTATAAGTGATACTGTATTGCAAAGTATTAGCGATAAAAGAAGCTATAAATATTTTTTTTAAATATCCTTTTGGTATTGGAAACCACCAAATTAAAATCGAAGCTGCAAATATAAATCTTATTCCCATTAATAATATTGGGGGAAAAGATTCAAATGCTGGTTTAGCAATTACAAAACCAAAGCCTAAAAAAATTGGTACTAGAGATGCAACTAGAGTATCTTTTAAATTCATAGAGTTTTTAATATTAATGATAATTAAAGAACTTATGGTATATTCACCTTTTAAAATATGAATTCAACAAAAATAGAACCAAAGTACATTACCAAATCAAACCCAAGAGTTGGTCTAATTGCGCTTGCAAGTGATTTTATGATTGAGAGAGATTTCATAAATGTAATTAAAGATCGAGAAATTGATTTCTTTGTTAATCGTATTGAATGTTACAATCCACTTACAAAAGAAAATCTAATTAAAATGTCTAATAAAGTAACCGAGGTTACGAAGGATATTTTACCTGAACAAGATATCGATTGTGTAGTTTATGGGTGCACTTCTGGTACTATTGCAGCAGGGTACAATTCTATAAAGCAAAAGGTAAAGGCTGCAAAACCAATGGCTGAAGTTACAACACCTAGTACTGCAGCTATTAAAGCATTAAAAAAATTAAATATTAAAAAACTTTGTATTTTTACACCCTATAGCAAAAAACTTAACAATGAGGTTGTGGAATATTTTAAATCTGAAGGATTTGAAATTACTTCAAACTCTTATTTTGATATTGAAGCAGATTATGACATAGGCAAAGTTGATCAAAATTATCTCTATGATGTTTTATCTAAATTAAATCTTAATGGAGCAGATGCATTATTTGTGTCTTGCACCGCCTTACCTGTTTTACCAATAATTGATAAATTAGAAAAAAATTTACAAACCACTGTGTTATCAAGCAACCAGGCTTTGATTTGGGACACCTTAGTTCAAATCAAAAAAAATAATTCAGTAGAGGGGTTTGGAAAATTATTTCAAACTAATTAGATGCTCTTTTCAAAAGAAGAATACAAACAAAGATTAGATAAAGTTAAAAAGATGATGCAAGAAAAAGGTATCGATCTTTTAATTTCTCATGACACCAACAATATGAATTATTTAACAGGTTATGATGCTTGGTCTTTTTACTATGCCCAATGCGCAATCGTGCACATAGATGCAGAAGAACCACTGTGTTTTGTTAGAGCCCAGGATGCTGGAGGAGCTTACATAAAGACATATTTAAAAAATGAAAGTGTATTAGTTTATGATGAAAATTATATTCATAAATGGCCAAAACATCCTTACGATTATTTAGTTGAAATAATTAAAGAGAAAAATTGGGATAAACTTTCCATTGGAGTTGAAATGGATGCCCACTATTTCACAGCGTTCTGTTATGAAAAATTAAAACAAGGATTACCCAACGCTAAAATTAAAGACAGCGATAGATTAGTAAATTGGGCAAGGTTAGTAAAATCTGATACCGAAATTAATTTTATGAAATCAGCTGCTAAAATATCAGAACTCGGTATGAAAACAGCAATGGAAGTTATAAAACCAGGAGTAAGGCAATGTGATGCTGTTGGTGAAATACAAAAAACTTTATTTTACGGAACAAAGGAGTTTGGTGGAGAATACTCAAGTATTGCAACTTTACTTCCAACTGGAAAAGGAACTTCAGCTTCACATTTGACTGCAACTCAAGATAAATTTGTAGAAGGGGAAGCAACAATCGTTGAATTATCTGGTGTTTATAAAAGATACCATGCTCCAATGGCTAGAACTGTATTACTTGGAAAACCCAATCAATTAAAAATTGATACAATGAATAAAACAATAGAGGCGTTGAATGCAGGTATTAGTGTTATCAAACCAGGAAACACCGCAGATGATGTTGCACAAGAATTTTGGAAAGTATTAGATAAATATGGAATAGAGAAAAAATCTAGAACTGGTTACTCAATTGGAATTGGTTATCCACCTGATTGGGGAGAACATACTTTAAATATATACAAAGGTGATATGACAGTTCTTGAACCTAATGTTTGTTTTCACATGATTGCTGTAATGCAGTTTGGTGATTGGGGTGTTGAAGCATCAGAGTCAATAAGAGTAACGGAGAATGGTTCTGAATTATTCTGCAATTTTCCAAAAGAGCTACATATAAAGAGTTAATTAGCTATTGAAAATCATACCTACAAGTGTTTTAAATCCTGCTCATGTCTAAAAACCAAGAATTCGTTAAGTTCGATAAAGTAGATAAAAGTTATGATGGTAAAGTTTTAGTTGTCAAAGATCTTAATTTAGATATTGCTGAAGGAGAATTTATTACGATGCTTGGGCCTTCTGGTTCAGGTAAAACTACATGTCTGATGATGTTAGCAGGATTTGAAACTCCTACTAATGGTGAAATTTATTTAGACGCTAATCCAATTTCTAATATTCCTCCACATAAAAGAGGTATAGGAATGGTATTTCAAAATTATGCATTATTTCCGCATATGACGGTTTATGAAAATTTAGCATTCCCACTAAAGGTTAGAAAAATTTCTAAAGACGATATAGATAAAAAAGTCGACAAAGCTTTATCAATGGTTTCGCTATCTGGATTTGAAAATAGAATGCCTGCACAGCTCTCAGGAGGTCAGCAACAAAGAGTTGCTGTTGCAAGAGCATTAGTTTTTGATCCAGCTGTTGTTTTAATGGATGAACCATTAGGTGCGTTAGATAAAAATTTGAGAGAAAGTATGCAATATGAAATTAAGCATATTCATGAAAGTATAGGCGTAACAGTTGTATATGTTACACATGATCAAAGTGAAGCTTTAACAATGTCAAATCGAATTGCAGTTTTTAATGATGGAAAAGTTCAGCAATTATCATCACCAGATAAGTTATATGAAGAACCAGTAAATTCTTTTGTCGCAGAATTTATAGGAGAAAATAATACATTTGGTGGAGAAGTTGTCGATCTATCAAATGGATCATGTAAAGTAAAATTAAGCCATGGAGAAATACTTGCAAATCCAATTTCAGTAAAATCAAAAGGTGATAGAACAACAGTTTCAATAAGACCAGAGAGAGCTTTAATAAATCCTGAAAATAAAATGGATAATAATCATGCTGGAACTATTGAAGAAGTAATTTATCATGGTGACCACACAAGAGTAAGATTAAATTTATTAGGTAATTCTGAATTTATTTTAAAAGTTCCAAACAGTTCAAAAAATTTAGATATTAAACTTGGTAATAAAATTAATATTGGCTGGAATAGCCAAGATGCTAGAGCATTAGATCCAAAATAACTTTCACTTTATATATATTGTAAAAATGAGCTGTTGACTTCAACAGCCCTATTTGTTGTACTTTTGGTTATATAAATTAATTTATATTAACGTTTAAACGGAGGAAAAATGAAAAAACTAAGTAAATTATTACTTGCACTTTCTTTTGTTCTATCAGTAACTACATCTTCTTATGCAGTAACGGTTGCATCATGGGGTGGAGCTTATACTGAGTCTCAAAAGTTAGGGTATGGTGATCCTACTGCTAAAAAATTGGGCATTGATATTAACTGGGTAGACTACTCAGGTGGATTATCTGAAATTAAAGCCCAAAAAGAAGCAGGAGCAATTACTTGGGATATTATAGACTTATTTGCGTTCGATACTATTAACGGATGTGACGAAGGTTTATTTGTTGAATTCGATTTTGACAAAGATTTCCCAGCTGCTCCAGATGGAACACCTGCAAGTGAAGATTTCTTCACAGGCATGCCTAGTAAATGTGCTGTAGGAAATATTTTATATTCGTGGAACTATGCTTATAACACTGAGAATGTTAAAGGTACTCCAAAGACTATTAAAGATTTCTTTAATACAAAAAAATTCCCAGGCAAAAGAGCTATTTACACAAGCGCTTTAACAAATTTAGAGATTGCTTTAGCTGCTGATGGTGTAAAAATGGGTAAAGGTGGAGAGCTAATCTACAAAAGACTTGAGCAAGATGGTGGAGTTGAAAGAGCAATGAATAAGATCAAAAAACTTTGCACAGATCCAAACGGAGGATGTGTATTTTGGTCTGCTGGTGCTCAACCACCAGAATTATTGGTTTCAGGTGAAGTAGTAATGGCAACTGGCTGGAACGGAAGATTCTTTAATGCTGAAATAGGTGAAGGTGCACCGATCAAACAAGTATGGGATGGTCAAGGTCTTGACTATGAATATTTCGCACTTGTTAAAGGTGGTCCAGATGAAGCGAATGCTAAGAAAGCTTTAGCAATGATGACTAACACTGAAATGTTAGCTGGAAGTGCTAAGTATATTGCATATGCTCCTTGGAGAAAATCATCACTTGAAATAATTAAAGCTGGTGAGCCTTGGTACAAAGATGGCAAAACAGAAATGATGCCTCAAATGCCAACAGCTCCTTCTAACACTAAAAATTACTTCCTAGTTGACCCTTTCTATTGGGCTGATAATGGCACTGAGATTGGTGAAAAATGGGAAGCAATGAAAGCAACTTTAAATTAAAAATTTAATTTAAAGAAAAATAAGATATATATTTAAGGGCGGTTTAATAGCCGCCCTTTTTTTATGAGCAGCGAAACGCAACAAATTTTAACGACAGATGGTATACCTCTTTCAGTAAGTTTGAAAAAAGCTGAAAGAAAAAATAAAATAAAAGCTTTTTTACTAGTCGTACCTTTATTACTATTTTTAATTATTACTTACATACTTCCCATTGGTGATATGTTTATGAGAAGCATAGACGATAAGATGGTAACAAACATGTTACCTAAAACATTTACTGCAATGGAAAAATGGGATGGTAAAGAAATGCCTCCAGAGGAAGTTTTCGCAGGATTTTACTCAGACTTTAAAATCTTAGTTCAAAATAAAGAACATGGAAAGTTAGCCCAAAGATTAAATAAAGAAAAAAATGGATTTAATTCGATTATTAAAAAACTATTTAGACAAGTTCAAAGAAATAAAATTGACGAGGGGCAAAGTATTAAAGAACAAATAATGAAAGTTCACAAAAGATGGAGAGACGTTGAATATTGGCAGGCGATAAAAAGAACAGCACCCCCTTACACAACTGCAAAATATCTGAAAGGAATGGATATGTATTATGGTCCTGATGGAAATATCATGCAGGTTGAGGAGGACAGAAGAATTCATCGAATTTTATGGTTAAGGACTTTAGAAATTGCTTTCTTTGTTACTTTATTCAGTTTTTTAATGGGCTATCCAATTGCACATCTGCTTGCAACACTTCCTATGAAGTACAGCAACCTTTTGATGATTTGTGTTTTGTTGCCGTTCTGGACATCATTGCTGGTAAGAACTGCAAGTTGGATGATTTTATTGCAACAGCAGGGGATAGTTAATGATTTCTTTGTAATGATAGGACTTGTTGCGGACGATAACAGGCCGGAGATGATGTATAATAAAGTAGGTACCTACGTTGCAATGACCCAGATTTTATTGCCATTTATGGTGCTTCCTCTTTATAGCGTTATGAAAACAATTTCACCAAGCTTAATGAGAGCTGGTAAATCTTTAGGTGGAACCCCGTTCGTTGCTTTTTGGAAAATATACTTTCCATTAACTATTCCAGGAATTGGAGCAGGTTGCTTGTTAGTATTTATTCTTGCAATTGGGTATTACATAACTCCTGCATTAGTTGGAGGAGCCTCTGGAACATTGATTAGTAACCAAATTGCTTATCACATGAAGACAACATTAGATTGGAGTTTTGCATCTGCAATGGGACTAATGTTGCTAACAGGTGTTTTAGTTGTTTACTGGGTTTATAATAAATTAGTTGGAGTTGATAACATTAAATTAGGATAAATATGGCTTTACCAAAATATACAGAAACACGTTACAGAGTTTGGCATTATTCCTATTTATTTATTTGTGCGTGTGTTTTTATATTTTTAATAGCACCATTATTTGTAATTTTTCCATTATCTTTTAATGCAGAAGAATTTTTAGTTTTCTCTGAGGGTATGAAAAATCTAGATCCAGATGCATTTTCATTAAGATGGTATAAAGACATGATCTATGGAACTAAAAATCCCTGGGGTTTAGCTGCAAAAAATAGTTTCATCATTGCAATTTTTGCAACGATAGGATCAATCATATTAGGAACTCTAGCTGCATTAGGTTTAAGCAGTAGATACATGCCTTATAAAGGAATTATCATGGCAACTTTAATTTCACCGATGATCGTTCCATTAATTATTTCTGGTGTTGCAATATTTTTCTTTATGGCAAAAGCTGGTTTAGCCGCAACACACACTGGAATTGTACTCGCACATATTATTTTGGGAACACCATTTGTAGTTATAACAGTCACTGCAACTCTTACAGGTTTTGATCACAGCGTTACAAGAGCAGCCTCGAGTCTTGGAAGTAATCCTATAAATACTTTTATGAAAATTACACTTCCACTTATTCTACCAGGTGTAATCTCAGGTGGGTTATTTGCATTTGTAACATCATTTGATGAAGTGGTGGTTGTGTTGTTCCTTGCAGGTTTAGAAAACACGACAATTCCAATTCAGATGTGGACTGGACTTAGAGAACAATTAAGTCCAACGATTTTGGCTGTTGCAACTTGTTTAATTATTCTATCAACTTTAATTCTTGTTAGCGCTGAACTTTTAAGACGAAGATCTGAGAGATTAAGAGGAATAAATAGATAAAACTTAAATAGACTCAATTATAGTTGCAATTCCCATCCCTAAACCAATACATTGAGTAGATAGAGCATATTTTTTATTCTCTCTTTTTAATAATTGTGCAGCTTTACCAGTAATTCTTGCACCAGTTGCTCCCAAAGGATGTCCCAAAGCAATAGCTCCACCATCTAAATTTACTTTTTTAGTATTAATTTTTAAATCTTTAATGCAAGCAAGTGACTGAGAAGCAAAAGCCTCATTTAACTCAATAATATCTATATCCTCAATTCTAAGTTTTGCTCTATTCAAAGCTTTTTTGGAAGCAGAAATTGGACCCAATCCCATAAATTTTGGATCGCAACCTTCAACAGCAATAGATTTTATTCTTCCAAAAATTTCTAATCCATTTTCTTTAGCAAAGTTTTCTTCACATATGAGTGTTGCAGCAGCCCCATCAGTCAAAGGAGATGAAGTTGCAGCAGTTACAGTTCCATTTTGATCAAACGCTAATTTTAAACTATCTAATTTTTCCATTGTGCTATTAGGTCTAATATTCTCATCTTTTTCACAATTATCTATTTTAGTAATCTCACCAACAAATTTCTCTTTTTGTTGTGCTTCGTTTGCTTTTCTGTGACTTTCCAAAGCAAATTCTTGCTGCTCAGTTCTTGAAATATTATATTTTTTTGCAACATTTTCTGCAGTAATTCCCATTGATAAATATAAATTTGGGTTTTGTTTTTCTTTATCTGAATAAGGATAGGGTAAAGGATCAAAACCAGTTTTAACTCTTGTCATACTTTCTACTCCACCACATATAAACGCTTTACCTGATCCCATTGCTATTTTTCCAGCGGCAATGTGAATTGATTCCATTGAAGAACCACACCATCTATCTACAGTCATTCCTGGTACTCTAATATCAAAATCTGATAAAAAAGTTACCAATCTTCCAATATTAAAACACTGTTCTCCAACTTGAAAAGCACACCCTATTACTACATCTTCAATGTCGTTAGGATCAATTTTTGATTTAGAAACTAGGTTTTTGATTACCTCAGCTAGAAGATTAACAGGTTTCACATGTATTAAGTTTCCTTTACTAGCCATCGTAAAAGGAGACCTAGAGTAACCAGCGATTACTGAATTATACATTTTTCTCTTTATTATTGTGTTAATTTATATAGCTTACAAATTTAATTAATCAGGAAATTTGTCTTATTTCAAGTTTTTGGTTAATTCAATACAAGTTCTCTAATTATGGATATTAAAAAAGTAGTCGTTATTGGATCTGGCACAATGGGTAGTGGAATTGCGGCACATCTTTGCAATGCCAATATACCTGTAACTCTTTTAGATTTAACAACAGAAATATCTAAAAAAGCAAGGGATAGAATTCATAAATCGAGGCCACCCTTACTATTGGATAAAACAAAAATTGAAAATATTAAAGTTGGAAACATCAATGAAAATTTTGATGTAGTAAAAGAAGCTGACTGGGTTGTTGAGGCAGTTGTCGAAAGAATTGATATCAAGCACAATATTTATGAAAAAATTTTTAAGAATAGAAAACAGGGTGCAATCGTCTCATCTAACACTTCTTCAATTCCAATAAAAGTTTTGTCAGAAAAATTAACTGAAGAGGAAAAAAAAGATTTTTGTATAACACATTTCTTTAACCCAGTTAGATACATGGGACTATTAGAAATTGTTAAAAATGAGAATAATGATTTAAAAAAAATAAATTCACTTAAAAAATTTTGCGAAATTGAGTTAGGCAAAGGAGCTATTGTCTGCAACGATACTCCTGGTTTCTTAGGAAATAGAATCGGCGTTTATGCAATGCAAGTAGCAATGACAGAAGCGTTTAGAATGAAATTATCCATTGAAGAAGCAGATGCAGTTTTTGGTAGACCAATGGGTATCCCTAAAACTGGTGTTTTTGGTTTATATGACCTAATTGGAATCGATTTAATGGCTGATGTTTTAAAAAGTTTTATAAAAGAGCTTTCAGATAAAGATGAATTTCAAATTGTCGCAAAAGAAATTCCATTGGTAAAAAAATTAATTGATACTGGTTACACAGGTCGAAAAGGAAAAGGTGGTTTTTATAGAATGAATAAAAACGATAACCAAAAAGTGCTAGAGGCTATTAATTTAGAAACAGGTGAATATACATCCTCAAAAAAAATAGACTTAGGAATTGAAACTGTAGATATAAATAATTTAATTAACCGAAAAGATAAATATGGGGAATATGCGTGGAAAGTAATTTCTAAAATAATTAAATATGCATCATCTCTTGTCCCAGGAATAACAGATAAGTTTAACGATATAGATGAAGCAATGAGACTTGGTTTCAATTGGGCTATGGGTCCTTTCGAAATGTTAAAATCTATTGGTGTAGAAAACTTTTTTTCAAGGATTGATAATTTTGAAAATAATGATTTTTTAGAAAATTTGTCAAAATCAAAAAACGAGAACTTTTATGGAGAAAGACAGCTTTATACTGATATTGAAACACTTGGAAAAATTAGACCATCAGCAATAAAGGTAGATAAAAATAAATCAGCAGAAATCCACCGATTTAAAGATTTTAATATTGTTGAATTTACAACAAAAGCTTGTGCATTAGATTATGATTCTATGGATGCGCTAAAAAATGCAACCGATAAACCTTTAATTGTTATGAATGAGAGTATGCAATTTTCTGCAGGTGTAAATTTAAGTTACACTATGAATTTTGCTGACAAAGGTGATTTTAAATCTATAGAAAAATTTATAAAATATTTCCAAGATACTTGCAAAACTTTGAAATACTCAAAACATCCGGTAGTATCGGCACCATCTGGACTTACTTTAGGTGGAGGTTTTGAAGTTTTAGTTCAAAGTAACTTCGTTGCATCTCATACAAATATTGTAGTTGGTCTTGTAGAAACAATTGTTGGATTAGTTCCAGCCGGTGGTGGATGTAAAGAGATGTTGTGGAGATGGTCAAAAACTGATGAAGCAAAATTAGACCCTGATTATGCCCCTCTAAAGGTATTTGATATCATTGGCTACGCAAAAACTGCAACGTCACCTGTTGAGGCAGAACCTTTAAAATATTTAAAACCCGAAGATAAAAAAATCATGAATAGAAATAGTCTTTTTGAAGAGGCAAGAAAACTTATAAACCAAAATAACGATTTTATTCCACCAGAAGAGTGCAAATTTAAATTATCAGGAAAACCTCTTAAAGAGAAGATGATTAAAATTTTAGAGAAATTATATAATGAAAAAATTATTCTAGATCATGGAATATATGTTGGAACAGAACTTGCTAATGTTTTGAGTGGTGGTGATACAAATTTAGATAAGACTTTATCAGAGGATGATCTTTATAAATTAGAATTAGAGTCTTTTATGAGGTTGATTGAAACAAAACAAACTCAGGATAGAATTAAACATACTCTTCTAACTGGAAAACCTTTAGTTAATTAGCATTTAACATTTTAAAAGAGTTAATAAAATCAGGCCTAAGCACGTATATTGCTTTATTGCCTGTTTTTATTTTCTCTAAAATATCTAAACCATATATCACTTTACCAAGTGGAGTATACTCACCTTGATAAATAGGTATTTCTTTTAGTGTAATAAAAAACTCGCTATCCTCTGTATTATATTCTGTTGATCTTGCAAATCCAACACTACCTTCCGTAAACTCAAAATCATCATTCAGTTCCGATTTAAGGGTTCCAAGTTTTGATTTACCACTTCCTATTTTTGAATAATCCAAATATTCTTTTTTTCCATATTGTAAATCTCCTGCCTGCACTAAAGTATTTTCAATAACTTTATAAAAAGCTGATCCATCATATAGGCCTTTGTCAATTAAAGTTTTAAATCTTTCAACAGAGTTAGGTGAAATTTCAGGATATAATTCAATCACCACATTTCCACACTCAACATTCATAATTGCTATATTTTCAGGATCAGGAAAATTTACTTTTTCTAAATTTACTTCTTTAACTGATAGGCATTTATTTTTAAGTAAAAAAAAAAATGTAAAAGCAAAAATTCCAAGACAAATTAAAAATATAAATAATATTTTTTCTGATAGTGATGCCCTAACTGCTTTGATCATAAAATATTGTTATCAATTTTTGATAATCCAGACTTAATTAAATCAACTTTATTTTTTAAAATATTGTCCTCCTGAATTATTTCATTCATCTTAGATTTATTAATCATTAAAAAAGAAAAAATTTCTGCCATATCCTCAGATGGAATTGATTTTGAATATTCATTTAAAAATCCCTTTGTATTTTCATATAAATCTAAATTAAGTCTATCGGAACAAGTAGAGCATTCAGCATAAGTGAAATTTGGTTCATTTAAATTTGAAAATAATTCTTCATCAAAGTAATTTTGGTGACTGCTTTGGATCATATGAAAAATTTCATGGTGGATCATTCTTTCAAAATACTTTTGATTAAAATTAATATCCAATATAAGTGTTCTTTTCTGAGTATCAGGTATTCCACCAGTATTTATCTCTGAAATAAATAGATCCTCACATAAAACTATATATTTTAGCTGAATTTTTTTTAGAAAATTTGAATTATATAAACTAAGATTCTTTTCAATAACTGGAAATTTTTTATCTAAATTAATTTTTTTTGTTTTTTTACAAGTAATATTGTCATCTACACCTATTTTAAAATCATTATTTGCATTTAAATATCGAATATTATTTTTACTTTTTAATTTAAAAATTTCTAAATTTGGTATCTTAAGTAAGTTATAAATTTCATCAGCATTTACGTAAGCAATATTTATGAAAAATAACAATAATATTAAAATTCTCATTAATTAATTATAGACGAATTAGGTAAGATAATATTATCTTAGATTTTTATAAAATGAAAAAAGAAAGAAATAAAAATCCAGTTCAACCAGTTAGTGGAACAAAAGTTCCAAGATATGCAGGACCAAGTACATTTGCAAGATTGCCAGAATTAAGAGATGTTGAAAGTTGTGATGTTGCAATTGTTGGAATTCCATTTGATAGTGGAACAAGTTACAGGCCTGGTGCAAGATTTGGACCTCAAAGTATTAGACAAGCCTCAAGACATTTAAGAACTAATTATCATCCAAGTTATGATGTTGAGCCGTTTAAGGTTCAACAAGTTGCAGATGCAGGGGATATAGCATGTAACCCATTTAATATTGATGAAGCCATTAAACAAATTGAGGTAGGCGCAACAGATTTATTGAATAAAGTAGGTGGAATTATTAGTCTTGGCGGTGATCATACAATTGCAGTGCCACTATTAAGAGCTGCAAATAAAAAGAATAACGGCCCAGTATCTTTGGTCCATTTTGATGCTCATTTAGATACTTGGGATACATATTTTGGTGCACCCTATACACATGGAACTCCTTTTAGAAGAGCTCGTGAAGAAAATTTATTTCTAGATGATGCCTCTATGCATGTTGGTATAAGAGGACCTTTATACAGCAGAGATGACATAAAAAACGATGAAAGTTTTGGATTTAAAATTATTCATTGTGATGAATTTCAAACAGAGGGAACAGATAAAATTGCAGAAAGAATTAAAAAAAGAGTTGGAGATAATGCTTTGTACTTATCTATTGATATTGACGTGCTTGATCCAGCCTTTGCACCAGGAACAGGAACACCTGAAATAGCAGGTATGACCACTAGAGAAATGGTTAATGTCCTAAGAGGATTGTCAGGTTTAAATTTGATCTCGGCAGATGTCGTAGAAGTTGCACCTGCATATGATCATGCTGAAGTTACTTCTCTTGCTGCTGCTACAATTGTTTACGAATTAACAAATTTATTTGCAAAATCATAAAGAAAGGATAATTTGCGCGCATGATTGAAAAGAAAAATTTTTATATTAATGGTTCGTGGGTTGCACCAAAAAATCCAAAAGATATTCAAGTTATAAATCCTGCAACTGAAAAAAGTTGTGCAGTTATTTCCTTAGGTGGAAAAGAAGATGTTAATGATGCAGTGTTAGCTGCTAAAGAAGCTTTTAAAACATGGGGATTTTCTTCAAAAGAGGAGCGATTAAGTTTATTAGAAAACTTTTACACACTTTATAAAAAAAGATGGAACGATATTACTGATGCAATTATTCAGGAAATGGGAGCACCAAAAGATTTTGCATTAAAACTTCAGACAGGAACTGGTGCTAGTCACACAAAATCATTCATTCGTTATTTAAAAGAATTTGAGTTTGAAAAACCACTAGGAGAACACGCAAAAAATCAAAGATTGATATATGAACCAAAAGGTGTTTGTGCATTAATTACACCATGGAATTGGCCAATTAACCAAGTTACATTGAAAGTTATTCCAGCTTTGGCCTCTGGATGTACAATGGTTTTAAAACCATCAGAGTTAGCACCCTTATCTGCTATGATTATTGCAGAATTAATAGATGAAGCAAAATTTCCAAAAGGTGTATTTAATTTAGTAAATGGAGACGGCGCAACTACAGGTGATGCCTTAACAAGTCACCCTGACGTCAATATGATTTCATTTACAGGCTCAACAAGAGCAGGGGCCTTAATTTCACAAAATGCAGCAAAAGATTTTAAAAGAGTAAGTTTAGAATTAGGTGGAAAAGGTGCAAACATTATATTTAAAGATGCAGATGCAGAGGCTATTGAAAGAGGTGCTTTAAGATGTTTTAGAAACTCAGGACAATCTTGTAATGCTCCAACAAGAATGTTGGTTGAAAAACCAATATATGATGAAGCTGTTGAAAGATTAAGAAAGTATGCAAGTGAATTTAAAGTAGACGATCCAAATAAAGAAGGCGAACACATAGGTCCAGTTATTTCAGAAACACAATTTAATAAAATCCAAGGACTTATCCAAAAAGGAATTGATGAGGGAGCAAAATTAGTTGCTGGTGGACCTGGAAAACCGGATGGATTAAATGATGGTTACTATGTAAAACCTACAGTATTTGCAGATGTTAATAATGATATGGAAATTGCAAGGACTGAAATATTTGGTCCAGTTTTATCTGTTATTCCATTTGAAACTGAGGAAGAAGCTATTCAGATTGCAAATGATACCGATTATGGGTTAACAAATTATATTCAAACCCAAGACAATGATAAAGTTCAAAGAGTTGCAAGAAAACTTAGATCAGGAATGGTAGATGTTAACGGAGCTGGTATTGCAGTTGATGCTCCATTTGGTGGCTTTAAGCATTCTGGTATTGGTCGAGAAGCAGGTAAAGAGGGTTTGCTTGAATTTTTGGAAGTTAAATCGGTTGGTGGTTGGAACTAATTAATAGATTTATTTTTTACACCCTCTAAAAACTTAAGACACTTTTTTAATTCATTCAGTTCTATAAATTCATCAATTTTATGTGCTTGTTCAATTGAACCTGGTCCACAAACGACAGTACTAATACCTACCTCTTGAAATAAACCAGCTTCAGTTCCAAAGGATACAACTTGTCTTGAATTATCTCCTGTAATACTTGATACAAACTCACAAGCTTCAGACTGATCTAATCTATCAAACCCAATAACTTCACCAATTACTTCTTTTTTGATAAATGAATTTGGAAATACTTTTTTCATTTCAGGCAATAAAATTTCATTAGCATATTTATCAATTTCTTGAGTTACAAAATCTGCATCTTTTTTTACAACTGGTCTTGTTTCCCATTCAACACTGCACTTATCTGCAATAACATTGTGAGCTATACCTCCTTTAATCCCTCCAACAGATAAAGTTGAATGTGGTGGATCAAAGATGCAATCTTTTGGTCCTCTTTGTTTTAAGCTTTCTCTAATTTCTAAAAGTTTATTTACATATCTTGATGCGTATTCAACTGCACTTACTCCTAAGTGAGGTTTAGAACTATGACCAGCAAGTCCTCCAAAATGAACCGTATATTCATTCATACCTTTATGAGCATCAATGATTTTCATATTTGTGGGTTCACCAATAATACAAATGCCATCTTTAATATCTCTCTTTTTTAATTCTTTAATTAATAAAGGCGCACCAATACAAGCAGTCTCTTCATCAAATGTATAACAAAAATGAATATCTCTATCTAAATTACTGTCTTTAAAAATGGGTGCATAAGCAAGTGTGCATGCAATAAAACCTTTCATATCACACGAACCTCTTCCAAAAAGCTTATCCTCTTTAATAGTTGCAACAAATGGATCGCTGGACCAACCTTTTGAAACTGGAACAACATCAGTATGACCAGAGAGAATTATTGGTTTTTTGCCGTTTGTTTTTTTTGCTTTTAACGTTCCAAATAAATTTACTCTTTTATTATCATCATCGAACACTTTAAAAGTTGTAGCCCCAATGCCATTTAGAATTTTTTCACAGTAACTGATTAATTCGCTGTTATCTTGACCTGATACAGTTTTAAATCCAATTAGATCAGTTAAAATCTTGATTGATTTTTCGTATAAATTGTTTTCTATACTCATACTTTTAACTTAACATATTTTATAATGATTAAAGAACAAATAACCTACGACATATTTGACAAAGTCGATATTAGAATTGGAACAGTTATATCTGTAAAGAAAAATGAAAAAGCAAGAAAACCATCATTAGTGATTGAGGTTGATTTTGGTAATGAAATCGGCATTAAACAGTCCTCTGCACAGATAACTCACTATTACAATGAAGAAAATTTAAAAGGCAAACAAGTAATTGCGGTTTGTAATTTTCCAGAAAAAAATATAGCTGGAGTAGTTTCGCAAGTTTTAGTTTTAGGAGCAATTGATGCTGATGGAAAAGTAACTTTAGTTCATCCTTCTCAAAAAGCTGAAAATGGTCTACCGATTGCATAATAATTATGCATCCAGAAATATTATCAATAGCTCTTTTTTGGTTTGTTGCCGCCTTTACACCAGGTCCAAATAACGTAGTTGCATCATATTCTGGATTTAATTTTGGAATTACAAAAACAATTCCTCTTATCTTAGGTGTTACCCTTGGATTTACTTCATTAATATTTTTTCTAACCATTGGTCTGATAAATGTTTTTAAGATTTTCCCTATTCTACAAAATATTCTAAAATATCTTGGAACCTTATTTTTGCTATATTTAGCTTATAAGATCTCTTTTTCTAAAAGTTCGAAAGAAGAGGA
The DNA here is from genome assembly GCA_902634935.1 of uncultured Pelagibacteraceae bacterium. Classification (GTDB taxonomy): domain Bacteria; phylum Pseudomonadota; class Alphaproteobacteria; order Pelagibacterales; family Pelagibacteraceae; genus Pelagibacter. The sequence goes on along the minus strand of CACPMF010000007.1, from coordinate 20,640 downwards.
AAAAAAAAATCCGGTTACCTTTTTTGATACTTATTTCTTTCAATTTTTAAATCCAAAAGGAGTTTTGTTTGGAATAATTATTGTTTCAACTTATTTAGAACTTGGAGAAAACTATTTAAGTTATGCGATACAAATCGTTTTACTTGCCTTTATTTTCTCAAGTACGAGTATTACTTTATGGACATTTATAGGTAAATTTTTAAGGAAATTCGCGACAAATGATAAATTTATAAATTACTTTAATTATGCTATGTCACTGCTTCTTTTGCTAAGCATTGTAACTATTTATATATAAACATGAAACCAGGATCAAAAAACTCATATAGCTCTTTATCTGATTTAGAAATCGGTGGAAAAAAATATAAATTTTATTCAATTAAAGCTGCTGAAAACAATGGTCTTGATGGGGTAAGCAAACTTCCAAAATCTCTAAAAGTATTATTAGAAAATTTATTAAGATATGAAGATGATTTAAGTGTTACTAAAAATCAAATTGAAGCTATTAAAGAATGGCTAAAAACAAAAAAATCAAAAACTGAAATAGCTTACAGACCTGCAAGAGTTTTACTTCAAGATTACACTGGTATTCCAGCAGTTGCGGATCTTGCTGCAATGAGAGAAGCTGTTAAAGAAAAAAATAAAGATCCAAATACCATAAACCCTTTATCTTCTGTTGATCTTGTAATAGATCACTCAGTTCAAGTTGATAAATTTGCAAGTGCAAATTCTTTAAAAGAAAATGTAGATATTGAATTCAATAGAAATTCTGAGAGATATTCTTTTTTAAAGTGGGGACAACAAGCATTTAACAATTTTAGAATAGTTCCTCCAGGAACAGGAATTTGTCACCAGGTAAACTTAGAATATTTATCTAAAGTTGTTTGGTCAGAAAAATATAAAGATGAGGATTATATCTTTCCAGATACTCTAGTTGGAACAGACAGTCATACTACAATGGTAAATGGCTTGTCAGTTTTAGGATGGGGAGTAGGAGGAATTGAAGCAGAAGCGGGCATGTTAGGTCAGCCAATATCAATGCTTATTCCAGAAGTAATTGGTTTTGAATTAACTAATAAACTTCCAGAAGGAACTACTGCAACAGATTTAGTTTTAACAGTTGTTAAAATGCTAAGAGATAAAGGAGTTGTCGGAAAGTTTGTTGAATTTTATGGGGAAGGTTTAAAAAATCTTACCCTTGCAGATCGTGCAACCATTGCAAACATGGCGCCAGAATATGGTGCAACTTGTGGATTTTTCCCGATTGATGATGAAACTTTAAAATATTTAAACTTTTCAGGAAGAGATAAACAAACAGTAGATATTGTTGAAGCTTATGCAAAAGAACAGGGATTGTGGGCGAGTGATGGAATTGAATTTACTGATACAGTTTCTTTAGATATGTCAAAAGTGGTTCCAACTATATCTGGACCTAAGAGACCGCAAGATAAAGTTTTATTAACCGAAGCATCTTCAAACTTTAAAAAAGTTTATGAGGAAATAACTAAAAAGAAAGAACCAAGTTCTGCAAAAGTTAGTGGAGAAGATTATAATTTAGAAGATGGAAATATTGTAATTGCAGCAATTACATCTTGTACCAATACATCAAATCCAAGTGTTTTAATTGGAGCAGGTTTACTTGCAAAAAAAGCGATTGAAAAAGGACTTACAACAAAACCTTGGGTTAAAACATCATTAGCGCCAGGCTCACAAGTTGTAACAGATTACTTAGCAAAAGCAGGTTTAAATACTTATCTCGATCAACTTGGATTTAATTTAGTAGGTTATGGTTGCACTACTTGTATAGGAAATTCAGGTCCATTACCTGATAATATTTCTGATGCAATTAAAGATGAAAATATTTATGCAGTTTCAGTTTTATCTGGCAATAGAAACTTTGAAGGAAGAATTTCGCCTTTAGTTAAAGCAAATTACTTAGCATCACCCCCATTAGTTGTTGCTTACGCAATTGCTGGATCGATGAATAAGGATTTATACAAAGATCCACTTGGAAAAGATAAAGAAGGCAATGATGTTTTCTTAAAAGATATTTGGCCATCAAACCAAGAGATAGAAGATACTTTACAAAAATCTTTAAATGCCGAAATGTTTATTAAAAGATATTCAAATGTTTCAGAAGGACCTGAACAATGGCAAAAAATTAAAACAGAAGAAAGCAGTATTTATAATTGGGAAGATACTTCAACATATGTAAAGAAACCTCCGTTCTTTGATAATCTTTCTGATGAACCAGAAGGATTTAAAGAAATAAAAGATGCAAGACCTCTTTTAATTTTAGGAGATAGTGTCACAACAGACCATATTTCTCCAGCAGGCTCTATTCAAAAAGAAAGTCCAACAGGTGAATATTTTATGAAACACCAAATCTTACCGAAAGATTATAACTCTTATGGATCAAGAAGAGGCAATCATGAAGTTATGATGAGAGGAACTTTTGCAAATATTAGAATTAGAAATGAAATGGCACCAGGAACTGAGGGTGGATTTACAAAATTATATCCAGAGGAAAAAGTAATGCCTGTTTATGATGCTGTGGTTGAATATAAGAAAAGAGGAACTGATTTAGTTGTTATTGGTGGAAAAGAATACGGCACAGGATCTTCAAGAGACTGGGCAGCTAAGGGCACAAAACTTTTAGGTGTTAAAGCAGTTCTTGCTGAGAGCTTTGAAAGAATTCATAGATCAAATTTAATAGGAATGGGAGTTTTACCTTTACAGTTTGTTGGAGAGATGAATAGGGAGAATTTAAACTTAAAAGGATCTGAACTTATTTCAATTATTGATATTGAAAAAGGCATTAACCCAAGAGATGAGGTTGAAGTTGAATTTAAATATCAATCTGGAGATATTAAAAAGATCAAAATGTTATGTAGAATAGACACTAAAAATGAATTGGAATATTATAAAAATGGTGGCATTTTACAGTACGTTTTAAGGAACATGATTTAATGGACGAAGAAATAGATATTATAAATACCAATACTCGTAACGAAAGAATTAAGAATTTTTTTATTAATAATAGAAAATCTCTTACCTCAGTTTTTGTTGTTTTAATCTTGATTTTGTGCGGCTATTTTCTTTACGAAGAACTTCAAACAAGAAAAAAAGCAAAACTTGCTGATCAATATAATTTAGCAGTAATAAAATATGAAAGTGGTCAAACAGATGTCCTTGAGGAATTAAAAACAATTATTAATGAAAAAGATAGCACTTACTCACCTTTAGCTTTTTATTTCTTAATTGATAATCAGCTCATAACTTCAAATGAGGAAATAAACCAATATTTTGATGTTATAATTAATGAAAGTGGACTAGATAAAGAAACGAAAAATCTAAATATATTTAAAAAAGGTTTATTTAATTCAGATTTTGCAAATGAAAATGAGCTTTTAGATATTTTAAATCCTGTAATTAAATCTGAAAGTATTTGGAAGCCCCATGGTTTATATTTAATGGCAGAATATTATTTTGCAAATAATCAAAAACAAAAATCTAAAGAGTTTTTCCAACAGTTAGCAAATCTAGAAAATGCAAGTCAAAAAATTAAAACAGAAGCGCTAAAAAGATTACGTGTAGACTTTGGTGAGTAAGTTTTTTTTATATCTAGTTTTACTTTTATTTTTATCGAATTGTGGTTTTAAGGATAAAAAAGTTGAAGAAAATCCAAATGCTATAACTTTATTTGAAAAATCAAAACCAATAAAACAAGAATTAAATCCTGCTTTAAATATTAAAATATCAACAATTACAAAGGGTGAGCCCTTTTTATCAAATAATTCAAACAACAGTGGAAATTTAGATTTTAACTCAAATTTTGAAAAAGTTTTTTCATATAAATTTTCAACTATTGATCAATTTAAATTTAATCAACCTGAAATATTATTTACTGAAGATAACGGTTTAGTGTTTTTTACAGGAAAAGGAGATATCTTTAAAACCTCAACAGATTTTGAAGAGTATTGGAAAGTAAATTACTATTCTAAAAAAGAGAAAAAATTAAAACCAATTTTATATTTTGCACAATCTGGACCTGATATATTGGTACTTGATAATCTTTCAAAAGTTTATTCTATAAAATTAGAAACTGGAGAATTAAACTGGACCATAGAAAGTAAAGTTGGATTTAATTCAAATGCAAAAATTATTAAAAATAGTGTAGTCGTTGTAGACTTTGATAATGTAATACGAGCCTTTTCAGTAAAAGATGGAAAAGAGCTATGGAATTTTGATACTGATAACCCATTTATTAAATCTCAAAAAAAATTATCTCTTATAACAAAAGGAGAAGTAGTATTTTTTATAAACAGTATTGGCGATGTAACCGCTTTAAATGCTAATGATGGAAGTTTAGTTTGGCAAACACCCACACAAAGCACATTAATTTTCCAAGATGCATTTACGTTAGAAAATTCAGATATTATTTTTGCAAATGATACAATTTACTTTTCAAATAATAGAAATGAGTTTTTTGCAATTGATGCAAGATCAGGTGTTTTAAAATATAAACAAACCATCAATTCAAGTTTAAGACCAACCGTTATTGAAAGTTATGTTTTTTCAATTTCAAAAGAAGGTTTTTTATTTATAATCGATGATAAAACTGGAAATGTTTTAAGGATTACAAACATATTTAAAAATATCGAAAATAAGAAAAATCAAATTGAACCTACTGGATTTATCCTTGCGCAAAATAAGGTTTATGTCTCTTTAAATAATGGAAAATTGATAAAGTTGAACGCTGTTTCAGGAAATGAGGAAGGGTTTTATAAAATAGGAAAATCAAGAATTAATAGACCTAACGTTTTTGATGATGGCATGTTCATTTTAAAGAGTAATGCTATTATTAAAGTTGAATAATGTTTTTAAAATTACTTGAAAAGTTAGGGCGAAAAAAAGTTGTTTTAGATAGAGGACCCTCACACCCAAATTACGATCAGGCAAAACCCTGGATGAACAGGTATTACCTTTTATTTAGACACAGACCTAGATGGTTTCCATTTAATATTTTAATTCATGAAATGCTAGATGATGATCATGGAGATGGTGTTCATAATCATTTATTTCCTTATATGACAATTGTTATTAGAGGGGGTTATTGGGAAACTACAATTAAAGGAAAGTTTTGGAGAAGACCAGGTTATATTGGTTTTCGATCTGCTAATGCATTTCACAGAGTTGACCTTAAACCAGGAACAAGACCGATGACAATTTTTTTTTCAGGTCCATTTGGTTTAAGAAAAGGTCCAAGATCAGAGTATGGTATTGATTTTAAAACTAAAAAAAATTAATGCCAAAGACATTTGAGAAAGATTTTATATCTTACTGTAATAATCAAGAACTAGAGGTTAACCCTAATCAAATTGCGGTTATAAAAAAACTAGAGCAATATTATCAATCAAATTTTAAATCTTTTTTTTCAAAGTTATTTTCAAAACAAAATTCCAAAAAAGGTTTTTATTTATTTGGAGGTGTAGGTGTTGGAAAAACAATGATTTTAAATTTTTTTTTTGATCAAGTAGATCAAAAAAAATTAAGACAACACTTTAATGAGTTTATGTTAAGTTTTCATGATTTTGTTCATGAACGAAAAGATAAAAATGAAGAAAATGTAATCAATCAATTTGTTAAAAACCTTAAATCAAAAGCTTCGTTAATTTATTTTGACGAGTTTCAAGTAACTAATATTGTAGATGCAATGATTTTAGGTAAATTATTTGATCAAATATTTAAAGAGGATATAAAAATTATTGTAACTTCAAATACTAAAATCTCAGAATTATATAAAGACGGTCTTCAGCGAGATCAGTTTAAACCTTTCATAAAAATTATGGAAGATCAATCAATTGAACACGAACTTAAAATTGAGGATGATTATAGAAAATCTAATGATAATCAAAAACAAAGATATTTTTATCCTTTAAACCAGGAGACAAACTTTAAGATTAATAAATTTTTTAGAACAATTACAAAAGACAAAAATCAATCTAAAATTACAGTCAATGTAAAGGGAAGAGATTTTAAAATAGAAAATTTCTATGAAGGAATTGTAAGATTTAATTTCAACGGTCTTTGTGATCAAAATCTAGGTGCAGAAGATTATTTAGAAATAATTAAAAACTGCAAATTTATTGTAATAGATCAAATTCCACAATTTAATGATACTAATTCAAACCAACAACAGCGATTTATTACTCTAATAGATGTAATTTATGATAAAGATATTTCAATTGCAGTAACAAGTAATCAAAGTTTAGATGAGTTTACTTCATCAAGATTATTAGAAAAACCGTTTAAACGTACTATAAGTCGTTTATATGAACTAACATCTAGAGAATAATATTTATGAAACAGGAATTTTTTAATCTTCAAGTAAACACAAATGGACAAAAGTTATATGAATTTACCGATGAAACAATTAATTGGATAAGTAAAAATAATTTTAAAAATGGAATGTTGAATTTAAGTATTCAGCACACCAGTGCATCCCTAATTGTTCAAGAAAATGCAGATCCAGATGTTCAAACAGATTTAATTAATTATTTTGATAAATTAGCTCCTATGGATAACAAATTATATGTTCACACCACCGAAGGAAAAGATGATATGCCTGCTCACATAAAATCAGCATTGACAAATAATCAAATCTCTTTGAGTATTAAAGATAGTCATTTGTTACTTGGAACATGGCAGGGTTTATATTTATTTGAACATAGGCTTACCCCACAAAAAAGAAAAATTATCCATCACTTTTTAGGAAAATAGTAAAATTTATTTCCTTAAACTTTGAAAAGCATTTAAAGCTGCAGCTCGTGCCTCTTCATGAACAACAATCGGTTTAGGATATTCTTTTCCAATAATAGTATTTATTGCCTCTTGATATTTTAATTCCATCTCCCAAGGCTTATGAATAAATTTTGATGGAACTTTACTTAACTCTGGTACCCATTTTTTTACATATAATCCCTCTTTATCAAATTTTTCTCCCTGTAGAATTGGATTAAAAATTCTAAAGTAAGGAGCTGCATCAGCACCACATCCTGCAACCCATTGCCATTGTGCAACATTATTAGCCTCATTAAAATCTAGTAAACAATTTCTGAAATATTTTTCACCTTCTTTCCAATTAATTCTTAAATGTTTAACTAAAAATGATCCAACTACCATTCTAATTCTGTTATGCATCCAACCTGTTTCATAAAGTTCTCGCATTCCTGCATCAACAATTGGATAACCGGTCATACCCTGTTTCCATGCTTTAAGATTTTTAGAATTTTTTTCCCATGGAAATTTATCAAATTCCTTTCTTAAGTTTCCTTTTAACATTTGTGGGAAATAATTAATTAAACTGTGAGAAAATTCCCTCCATCCCAGTTCATTAATATATTTTCTAATACTTATATTTTTTTTAATATCCTTTGAGCTTTTTTCATATATTGCAGCTACGTGTATTTGACCGTTTCTAATATAGGGAGATAATCTTGAAGATCCATTTATTGATGGATAATCTCTATCAACACCATATTTTGAAATTCTGTTACTTATAAATTCTTTTAAGTTTTTGTGAGCTTCATCCTCAGATGGCTTCCAATATTGATCAAACTTTTTAAACCAATCTTTTTTAGGCATAATTTGTTTAAAATTATCTTTAGAATTAAATAAAGTTTTTTTACTTTTTAACTTTTTTATCTCTGACGTTTTTTGTGGAACTGCATCCAGAAATACTTGTTCCGCATTTCTCCAAAAGGGACTGAAAACCTTAAAGGGTGTTCCATCATTTTTAGTAATTGATTGATATTCGTTTAAAATATTTCCTTTGAAAAATTTAAATGGAATATCTTTTTTTTCTAAAATTTTTTCTATTTCTTTATCTAACTTTAAATGATCTGGTTCATAAACCTTATTCCAATAAATCGATATTTTATCTTTTGTCTTTAATTTTGAGTAAAATGAAGTTTCATCAGAAATAATTGTCTCTAACTTGATGTTAAATTTTTCTAGATCATTTGAAAAACTCTCCAGTGATTTACTAATCCACCATCTTTGAGCTTCTCTTTTTCCATCAAAATACTCTTTATTATGTATGTAAATAGCAGTTACAGCATCATGATTTTTACAAGCGTACGATAGAGCATGATTATTTCTAATTCTAAAATCATCCCTTATCCAAACAACAGCACAATCAGACATATTTAGATCTTCTTTAAACCTTGAGACAATAGCTTATTATACAATGTAGCATCTGCATTACCTTCACATCCCATAACGAGTACATTTGATTTTTCATTAAGCGCCAAAAGATTTTTAATTTTTTTGTCGTTACATGCAGCTATTAAACTTATTATCCCAGGTGTTGCACATTCACCACCTGTAATTTTTTTATTACTGAACTTTGATTTAGCTAACATTGCAACTGTATTTGATACTTTTGAATCATCTATTGTTATACAATGATTTGCAGATTTATTTAAAATGTTCCAAGGTACCAGGGACATTTCGTTACACGACATTCCTCCCATAATACTTTCTTTTTTAATTTTAATTTTTTTCATTTTTTTAGCTTCAATACTTTTTAAAACACAGGCTGCATCTTTTGGTTCAACTACAATTATCTTTGGAATTCTTTTAAAATATCTTGCAATACCCGCCACAGATCCAGCCGCCATCCCTCCAACACCTGCTTGGAGAAAAACATGGGTAATGTACTGATTTGTTTGTTTAGATATTTCTTTAATCATTATTGAATAACCTGCCATTGTAAGTTGAGGCACATATTTATAATTTTTATTAGAGACATCCTGAACAATATGCCACTTATTTTTTTTAGTTTGTCTTATGCATTCGTTTAAAGAACTTTCATAATCACCTTTTACTCTTGTAACAACAGCTCCAAATTTTTCTATTTCTTTAACTCTTGTCTCGCTAACGTACTGACTAACAAATATTCTACATTCAAGACCCAACCTTTGAGCTCCCCAGGCAACTGATCTTCCATGGTTTCCTGCTGTTGCTGATGAAATTACAATATTTTTTTTCCCTTTTGAGATATCTTCAACTGCATAAGCACCACCCAAGGCTTTAAAAGATTTCAAATGAAATCTTTTAGACTCGTCTTTATAAAATATATTTTTAAGCTTAAGATTTTTTTTAAGTTTATTTAATTTAACCAGTGGAGTAGGTGAGTAACCTTTCCACTTTGATATTTTTTTATAAGCTTTATCTATAAATTGTTTAGATAAATATTTTAGTACTAATTTTCTTGAAAAATTATATCTTTTGTTAGATAAAAATTTTGAATATTTCCAAGAAGAAATTTTACCCAATTCCTTCATGTTAACAGTCTAATGTGTTAGCTCTTTCCCAATTTGTAATAGGTTTTCTTTTATTAAATACTTCTTTTCTTTTAAAATTTGATAATTCCGTTTTTTTCAATTTTAAATAACTTTTAATTGCATCTTTTCCAAAAGCGTTATTTAACATTTTACTTTTTTCTAACATACCCAATGCTTGGCCTATATCATTTGGAAGTTTTGCAAGGTTTGGATATTTTTTATAATCTGTATACATATTACAATGAAGAGGCTTACCAGGGTTAATTTTTTTATTAATTCCCTCTATTCCTGCTGCTAGTACCCCTGCTTGTAATAAGTATGGATTTGCTGAGCCATCCATTAATCTTAATTCAAATCTTCCTTGATCAGGAACTCTAATCATGTGTGTTCTATTATTCCCTGTATAAGAAATACTACTTGGAGACCAGGTTGCACCTGATTTTGTTGGCGGTGCATTTATTCTTCTATAACTGTTGATAGTTGGGTTAAAAAAAGCTGATAAAGGTTGAGCATTTTTAATTAAACCACCAAGAAAGTTATAAGCTAATTTACTAAGTCCTAATTTATCTTTTTTATCTAAAAATTTATTTACTCCACCACTCCAAACAGAGACATGAGCATGACAACCATTTCCGGTCAAATTGTTAAAAGGTTTTGGCATGAAAGTAGCTCTTAATCCATGTTTCTCAGCAAGATTTTTTACCATGAATTTAAAGAACACATGTCTATCTGCAGTAACAAGACTATCAGAGTAATCCCAGTTCATTTCAAACTGACCATTCGCATCTTCATGATCGTTTTGGTATGGTTTCCAACCAAGCTCAATCATGCTGTCACAAATTTCTTTAATTAGATCATATCTTCTCATTAATGCAGATTGGTCATAACAAGGTTTTGACTGTATATCTCTTGGATCAGCTATAGATAAACCATCTTCAGAAATTAAAAAATATTCACATTCAACACCTGACTTCATTTGAAGTTTTTTGGCTTTTAATTTTTGAATTTGATTTTTAAGCATTACTCTTGGTGATGCTTCAACTGGTTTTCCATCCATATACAAATCAGATGCAAGCCATCCAATTTCTTTATTCCAAGGTAATTGAATTAAACTATCTGGATCAGGTATTGCAAACATATCACTATCAGCAGGTGTCATGTCCAACCAGGTTGCAAATCCTGCAAATCCTGCACCATTCTTTTGCATTTCAGCAATTGCTTGAGCAGGAACTAATTTTGATCTTAATACTCCAAACAGATCAACAAAACTAATTAGAAAGTATTTTATTTTTTTTTGTTTAGCAATTTGTGAAAGATTTTTTGGCATATTAAAAACTATTAAAATTCAAATTCTTAATCAATCTTTTTCTTTAAATCCAGGTATCCAATTAGTTCCAGCTAATGGAACTCGTGACATAGCAGCTGCTTCAACTGTTAAAGCAACCAAATCCTCAGGCTCTAAATTTCTTACATCAGACTTACCATTTGCTCTTGCTAAAGTCTGCAACTCTAACGTTAAAGTAGTCAAATAGTTTTTTAATTGTCTTCCACCTTCTTTTGGATCTAGTCTTTTCTCAAGTTTAGGATCTTGTGTTGCAACACCTACAGGACATCTACCTGTATGACAGTGATGACAGTAACCAGGTTCTGTTCCAAGTTTTTCATAATCTTTTCTATATAAGTCCGCATTGCAATTCAATGCCATCATAGCAGCAGAACCGATTGATACTGCGTCCGCTCCCATAGCAAGCGCTTTTGCAACATCCGCTCCCGTTCTAATTCCACCCGAAACAATTAATTGAACTTTACGGTGCATATTTAATTCTTTCAATGCATCAACTGCCTGTCTTAATGCTCCTAGAGTTGGAATACCAACGTGTTCAATAAAAACATCTTGTGTTGCAGCAGTGCCTCCTTGCATTCCATCTAATACAACGACATCTGCACCTGCTTTAACTGCAAGTGCAGTATCATAATAAGATCTTGCAGCACCTACTTTAATATAAATAGGTTTTTCCCAATTTGTTATTTCTCTTAGTTCTTGAATTTTGATCTCTAAATCATCTGGTCCAGTCCAATCAGGATGACGACATGCACTTCTTTGATCAATTCCCTCTGGTAGTGTTCTCATTCCTGCAACTCTTTTATTAATTTTTTGACCTAAAAGCATACCGCCGCCGCCTGGTTTTGCGCCTTGTCCAACAACAACTTCAATTGCATCTGCTTTTCTTAAATCATCAGGATTCATGCCATATCTAGAAGGAAGTAATTGGTAAACTAAATACTTAGATGAACCTCTTTCTTCTTTGGTCATTCCTCCATCACCTGTTGTTGTTGAAGTTCCCATTGAGGATGCACCCCTTCCTAATGCTTCTTTAGCATTAGCGCCTAAAGCACCAAAACTCATTCCAGCTATAGTAATAGGTATATCTAACTTTAAAGGTTTCTTTGCAAATCTATCTCCAATTACAACTGAAGTTTTACATTTTTCCCTATATCCTTCCAAAGGATATCTAGACATTGAAGCACCTAAGAAAACCAGATCATCAAAGTCAGGAACTTTTCTTTTAGCACCTAACCCTCGAATTTGATAAATTCCCTCTTTTGCTGCTCTTTGAATTTCACTAATAGTTGATTGAGGAAATGTTTTAAATTCTTTTAAGCCTCTCTTTTTCATTTAATACGCTCCTGCATTATCAATTTTAAAATTATAAAGTTTTCTAGCGGAGCCATATCTTTTAAAATTTTTTGGATTTTCAGAAATATTTAACTCTTTGAATATTTTTTTTAATTCATTAATACTCTTTTCATCCATTTTTTTTTCAACACAATCTGCCCCTAAACTCTTTACTTTACCCTTAACAAAGATTTTTGCCTCATAAATACTATCTCCCAAATCTTCATCTGCATCACCAAAAATAATTAAGTTTCCTTTTTGAGCCATAAACGCTGACATATGACCAACAGACCCTTTAACAATAATATTAATTCCTTTCATAGAAATTCCACATCTTGAGCTCGCATCACCTTCAATAACAAGATTTCCACCATGACCAGTAGCACCAGCGGATTGTGAAGCATTTCCTTTAACAAATACTTTTCCAGACATCATATTTTCAGCGACACCCGTTCCAACGTTTCCGTTAACAGTAACAGATGCTTTTTGGTTCATTCCAGCACAATAATATCCAGTATGCCCATTTATAGTTACATCAATATCATCTTTTAAACCTGCACATATCGCATGATGACCCGAAGGATTCTCTATTTTAAATTTTCTAACATTACTTTTTCTATCTATATTTTGGAGATATTTATTAATGTCAGTTAGTTTTTTTTTACTTAAATCAAAATTCATAATTACCAGTTATAGACAACACCAGGTTTTGGTTCAAAAATCTTAGCAGAATTTACATTTGGCAAATGAGCCATTGCTTGAAATTCTGAAGCAACAGCAACATAGTCTTTTGTTTCAGCAACAACTGCTGGCTTACATGCAATCTCATCTCTCAATAAGGCAAAACCATCCTTAGTACCTGCAATAAAAGTATAAAAGCCATCCAAGTTTTTTAGACTACTTGTTAAAGTGTTTTTTAAATTATTTCCTTCAGAAATTTTGTTTGAAATATATCCAGCTGCAACCTCAGTATCATTTTCTGATTTAAATTCTTGTCCTTTTTTAATCAAATCTCTTCTTACATTATTATGATTAGATAATGAGCCATTGTGAACTAAACATTCATCCTCAGCCGTAGAGTAGGGATGCGACCCTTCAGTTGTGATAGCACTTTCAGTTGCCATTCTTGTATGACCGATACCATGAGTTCCGGAAAATGATGATAATTTAAATTTTTTTACTACATCTTTAGGATTGCCAGTTTGCTTAAAAATGTTAATACTTTTACCGTATCCAACTATTGAAACTTCTTTAATTTTCTCATCTATTACTTTTATTACTTCTTTAGGTTTATCTTTTGTTTCCATTATTATGTGATCAGAGTATTTGATAATTTTTATTTTCTTAAAATATTTGGATATTTTTTTTTTAAAATCTTGCACAGAAAGATTGTTTAAACAAATTGAATATTTAAAATTATTTTTATTTTCTTTTGTGTAAATTGCAAATCCTGCACTATCAGGACCCCTTGTTGCCATATTATCTAACATTCCAGATAAAAATTTACCTAAAGACTTTTCGTACTTTTTTGTTTTTAAATATATTCCAACTATTCCACACATAAATTTAAGTGATTTTACTTTAACAGATTTAATAAAGCGTCTTTGTAATATAATAAGTTTACTACTACAATAATAATAACAGCGATGATTGCGCCATATTTGGCTTTAGGCCACGCTAACCTTGCCATCTTACTTGGAGTTTTATTTTCTTGTTGATTGTTATTCTCAGGATTTTCCATTCTTTAAAAAAGAGGGCACACATAATTATGTGCCCTCTTTAAAGTTTTAGCCGTCTGTTATATTGCTTTTCCAGTCATTAGCACCTGGCCTTTTTCTAGCAATTTCATTCATCTTACCATCTTCTTGTTTAGATGAAATTACATGCCAGCCGACCCAAATGATGATTGCTATAATAACTAGCACTCCTTCCGAGCCAACACCTGGATAAACAGATCCTTGTACCTCAGAGGCACTTAAATGATCTATCCAATTAGATACTGTTGCCATCTATATACCTCCTTTATCTACTGGCTGAGGCCACAGCTTTTTCGTCATCTTTAGCCTCCTCCATAATTGTGTAATCAAGTCCTGCAAGCTCTACTTCTTTTGGAATTCTTAATTTACCCATTCCATTTAGAACTTTAGCAATTATATAACCTGGAAGCATACCAAGTACAAAAAACATAATTATTGCACCAATAAACATTCCTAAAGGATTAATCGCTGCATAGGTAGTTCCATCCCACATTTCTCCTACACCATAACCAGATGAAGGATAACCGTTTAAAACAAAACCACAAATTACAAGACCAACAAACCCCGCATAACCATGTACAGCTACTGCTCCAACTGCATCGTCGATTTTATATTTTCTCTCGACCCAGTAATGCAATTTGTAAGCTATAACCACACCTATCATACCGATTATCATTGATTGAATTGGATGATATAAATCATTACCTGCAGATGCGCAGATTATACCCGCAAGTCCTGATGAATAAGTCCAAAAAGGATCTCCTTTTGATATTACATATCCTGCCAACAATCCTCCAGATAACGACATTAAAAAGTTCATCGTTATTCCACTAAGCGTTGTTGGAGTTAGGTAGATGTTAGTTGCTGTAAAGAATGTTACACCTTCCATACCATACTCAGGTCCAAGATCGTAAATTGGAACATTACAAGCTGCGTAAAAGCCCCAAAAACCTGTATAGATTAAAAATAATCCAACAGTTACTAACCAAGGATTTCTTGGTCCAATGTTTCTAGGTTCTCCGCTCGAAGAAAATTTTCCAATTCTTGGTCCTAAAACAACAAGAACACCTAAAGCAAAACCTCCTGCAATTGCGTGAATTACACCTGAAGCGTATGCATCATGGTATCCTAATATTTTTAACATCCATCCATCAAAATGCCATCCCCATGAAGCATCTATTGTCCAAAAAACAGATCCTATTGCAATTGCAAGAATTCCAAATGCAAAAGTTGTTATTCTTTCAATAACCGCTCCTGATACTATTGAGGCTGCAGTCCATGAAAATAATAAAAAGGCTGCCCAAAAGACACCCATTATATGATCGTTAAGATTTACTGCCATCAATGCATTAGTAGGGTTAGCAAGATCATTTCCACCAAATCCACCTCCAAGAACTAGACCGGTACTCTCGGTCATAATCGAAGGTGCTAATCCTGGTCCTGTTGGAAATGCCCAGTATATCCACCAACCAAAGAAAAACCACGTAACTGTAACCAAAGGTATAAGCATTGTGTTTTTCATAAGAGTGTGTTGGTGATGTTTGTATCGAGATGCCCCAACTTCATACATACAAAATCCTACGTGGATCAAAAACATAAGAACCACAGTTACCCAATAGTAAAACTCTGTAAATATTGATGTGAGAGCACCTAATTGATCAGTCATATTTCTCTCTCCTATTAATAATTAATTAACTTTATGAAATTTTAGAGAGACTGACAATTTTAAATTAGTTATAAAAAATAGATGTTAATAATTATTTTATCAACTAAGAATTGAAATTTAAAATTTTAAGTAAGCTTTCTTTAAATCAACCAGGGGATGATTCGGTGACATTTGAAATTTGACAAGTAGCTCTCTTGCAATCATGTCTCTGTCTTGTTGATTGTTAGGTAGTTTTATTTTGCTTGGAATAGTTACCCAACCATTAGCATTTCTATCAAAAACAGCTGGTCTATTTTCCTCATACCCCATATGAACATCTTCTAACCAATTCAAATCATCCCAACCCATTGCTTCAATATATTTTTTTAGAAATGGTGTTAATCTTGAGTAATCTGGTAATAGATTTACGTCATATCTATAACCGATCGTCTGACCGATCATTTTTTCACGGGCAGTCTCTTTCTTTTTACCCAATTGGCCTTTTACAACTTTTGACTTTTTTTTGTTTTTCTTAGCCATTTATCATTCCTATATCTTATGGAAATCTTTAACCCCAACCGTGTGATTAGTTCCTGCTAATGGAACTTTTGCTAAAGCTGATGCTTCCATTGTTAATGCGGCCATATCTTCTGGCTCTAAAGAGTGGATATTTGTTTTTCCACATGCTCTTGCTAGAAGCTGTGCCTCTAAAGTCATTGCATGTAAATAATTATAAACTCTTAATGCAGCATCATCTGGGTTTAATCTTTTTCTTAATTTTGGATCTTGAGTAGCAACACCAACTGGACATCTACCTGTATGGCAGTGATAACAATGTCCTGCTGGAACTCCCATCTCTTTTTCAAAATTAGATTCTGGAATTTCTTTGTTACAGTTAAGAGCAACCATAGCACCTGTTCCAATTGCAATTGCATCCGCACCTAATGCTAAAGCTTTTGCCATGTCAGCACCATCTCTTACTCCACCTGCATAAATTAAAGTAACTTTTCCAGTTTTACCAACATCATCCAAAGCTCTTCTTGCTTCTCTAATACCTGCGATTCCAGGAATACCTGTATTTGCTGCAGCGATGTGCGGGCCTGCTCCAGTTGATCCTTCCATTCCATCTAAATAAATAGAGTCTGGATCACATTTTGCTGCCATACGAACATCATCGTAAACTTTAGCAGCACCAAGTTTTAATTGAATTGGTACTTTATTTTTAGTTAATTCTCTTAGTTCTTGTACTTTTAATGCAAGGTCATCTGGACCTAACCAGTCAGGGTGTCTTGCAGGAGATCTTTGATCAATACCAGCTGGCAGGGATCTCATTTCTGCAACCTGATCAGTTACCTTCTGACCCATTAAGTGACCACCCATTCCAACTTTTTGTCCTTGTCCGATGAAAACTTCAATTCCATCTGCAAGTTGAGCATGATGTGGGTTAAAACCATATCTTGATTGAATACATTGATAGAACCATTTTTCAGAATATCTTCTTTCATCTGGTATCATTCCACCTTCACCAGAACAAGTAGCACTTCCAGCCATTGTAGCACCTCTTGCTAAAGCAGTTTTTGCTTCATAAGATAATGCACCGAAACTCATCCCTGTAATGTAAACAGGTATATCTAATTCAATTGGATTTTCACATCTTGGTCCAATAATTGTTTTTGTTTCACATTTTTCTCTGTAACCTTCAATTACAAATCTTGTTAACGTTCCAGGTAAAAAGACTAAATCATCAAATGTTGGAATTTTTTTCATTAATGCCATTCCACGCATTCTATATCTTCCTAATTCTGCTTTTATGTGGATGTCATCCATTACCTCTGGAGTAAAAATTGCATTATGACCTAGTAGACTTTTATTTCTTGACGCTACACCATTGCCATTTGAATGACCGTTAGATTTTCCGTTACCGTTTTTTTTCTTTGCCATTTAAATTGCTCCTTTTTTCTCTGTAGGTTCAAGAGCGTCGTAGTTCCAAAGTTTTTTACCTGCAACAACTTTGGTCATTTTTGAAACATCAAAGTTTTCACCGATCTCCGCAACCTTTAATTTTCTTTTAAGCCAATCTTGATCTGAATCTGTTAGCTCTGCCTCAACAGCATCACTACCAAATGAACCAATTTTTCCACCTACAAAAATTGTCCCATCGTACATACTGTCGCCCAGGTTAATACCTACATCTCCAAGGATAATAATTCTTCCTCTTTGCATCATAAAACCTGTAAAAGCGCCAGCATCACCACCAATTATTATAGTTCCACCTTTTTGATCTATACCAGTTCTTGCACCAACGCTACCTTTGCAGATTAAATCTCCACCTCGAATAGCAGCACCAAAACATGATCCAGCATTTTTCTCAATTACAACTTTTCCTGCCATCATATTTTCAGCACATGACCATCCAACTCTTCCATTAATTCTTACAATTGGACCATCCATCGAGCCAACACCAAAATATCCAAGACTTCCTTCAAATATTAAATTCAATTTATTTAATATTCCAACCCCTAGACTGTGTTTACCTTGAGGGTTTTTTATAACAATCGTTCCATAACCCTCTTTCATTAAATCATCAATTTTTTTATTTGCTTCTCTGCACTCCATATCTTTGACATCAATCTCTGTTCTTTTATTAAAATCAACATCGTATGTTCCAAAGTAGTAGAAGTTTTCAGCTTCATCTGGGTTAAAAAACTTTTGCTGGGTTTTTCCTGTTAGAACCTCAGTGTGAAGACCCATTGATTGGGCTTTTGTTTTTTTTTCTCCAGTTTTTAGATTTGCCATACTTTTACCATCCCATCAAATGGATCATATGTATCTATCTCTTGAGGAAGAATAGATCTGATTGCTATTTCTTCTGATCCCATTGCCACTAAATCATCGGATTCATATAAGACTAATGGTTTAGCCGCCATTGTATCTTTTGCCATTCCTAAAGAATCTTTCGTTGCTACAAAGTAAGTAAATACACCATCTAAGCCCATTAAAGACTCTTTCATACCCTCTTCAAGTGTTGCACCATTTCTCATTTTTTCAGCTAAATAAACTGCAATTAATTCAGAGTCACACTCTGACATAAATCTCATGCCTTTATTTTCCAAAACTCTTCTATTATTCCAATAATTAGTTAATTGACCATTATGCACCACTGATACATCGCTAAATGGGTATCCCCAAAAAGGGTGAGCAGACTTAATATCTACACCAGACTCTGTTGCCATTCTAGCATGACCTATAGCGTGCGTTCCTTCCACTTTATCTAAACTGTATCTTTTACATACTGCTTCAGCGTTTCCTAAATCTTTAATAACTTCTAATGATTTACCCATTGATAAAATTTCAACCCCAGGAACACTTTCAATTTTTTGAGAAAATTCCATTAGATCTTTATCATATTGAATTTCGTATCTTAAAGAGTAGGGAAGAGTTCTTTCTTCTTTTACAATTGTAGCTCCCAAATCTTTTAAATAACCATCTACAATTTTTTTTCTTTCATCGTAAACAGAAACATCTTCCATTACAGAAGTACTACCTTCACCAACATTTTCACCAACTTTAAATCGCATTATAAAGTTTTGACCATCAGTCTTACCGTACAACGCATATCCAGTTGAGTCTTCACCTCTATGTTTTAAGGCTTGAAGCATACCCTGAAGTTCAAAACCAACTTTAGAAGTATTTCCTCTATGAATAAGTCCAGCTATCCCGCACATATTTTCCTTTCGTAATTTATATTATGGTAAACAATCTAAATAAGTGTCTAGATCCCATTGTGTTGTAGCACCCAAGAATCTTTCCCACTCATCGTTTTTGTACCAATGAAAGACTTTATACATCTCATCTGGCATTGCAGATTTGATAACTTCATCCTCCGCTAATCTTTCTAAAGCTTCTCCTAAACTTAATGGAAGTTTTTTAACATCCTTACCAGCTTTTTGAGCTTCATAAATATTTCTTGACTCTGGTGCTGCAGGTTTCATTTTTTTAGAAATACCTTCATCACAAGCCTTAAGTAATGCAGCACCTAATAAATAAGGATTATGCATACTATCAACTGATCTGTACTCAAATCTTCCTGGAGCAGAAACTCTTAATCCACAAGTTCTATTTTGATATCCCCAGTCAGCATAAACTGGCGCCCAGAAACCTTGATCCCATAATCTTCTATAAGAGTTTACAGTTGAAGACCCTAGAGCAGTTAATGCTGGCAAGTGTTTCATGATACCAGCAATTGATTGTAATCCAATTTTACCTGGCATTTGCATATCTTTAGTATCTGGCATAAATGTATTTGTTCCACCTGATACATAACTAAATACTTCTTCAACACCTGGTAATTTTTTATGTCCAAGTTTATTTACTGAAATTTTTCCACCTTTCCACAAAGACATATTTGTATGACATCCACTCGCCGAAACTCCCATAAATGGTTTTGTCATAAAACAAGCAATCAATCCGTTTTCTCTTGCTACCTGTGCACAGATTTGTCTGTATGTTGAGAGCCTATCAGCGTTTCTTAAAACATTATCAAACGTCCAGTTTAATTCTAATTGACCTGGAGCATCTTCATGGTCTCCTTGGATCATATCTAGACCCATCGCTTTTGAATATTCAATTACTTTCATAAAAACAGGTCTTAAAGATTCAAATTGATCAATGTGATAACAGAACGGTTTTGAAAAACCTTTTCCAGTTGGCGTGCCATCAGGATTTTTCGTTAACCACATCATTTCTGGCTCTGTTCCAACTCTTAGTTCAAGACCATGTTTTTTCTTAAATTCATCCATGAAAATTCTTAAATTTCCTCTGCAGTCAGAAGTTAAATGCCCACCTGGATTTTTTCTTTCTTCTCTATTTCTAAAACATGTACAAAAAACTCTTCCAACTCTTTTATCCCAAGGTAATTGAACAAAAGTTTCAGGATCAGGAATACCAACTAACTCCATAGCTTCTGGTCCATATCCAATATAATTATTGTGACGATCTAAAAATAAGTTTGCAGTCGCTCCGTAAACTAATTGAAAACCTCTTTCCGCAGTTCTCTCCCAATGGTCTGCTGGAATACCTTTGCCTACGACTCTTCCTGTTACAGAAATAAATTGAAAATAAATATATGTTATTCCTAACTCGTTAATTTTTTCTCTAACTTTCTTTACAAGTTTATCTCTACCTGGTTGATTTACATGTTTTTCTAGATCAGTC
>CACPMF010000006.1 GCA_902634935.1 uncultured Pelagibacteraceae bacterium | reverse complement strand
TTCAATATCTTTACACAAAACCTCTTGAATAGTTTTAAACCAGTTTCGGGCTAATTTTTTTTTTATTTCATTATCCATTTTGTTTGCCTTAAATTTTCAGAAAGAGTTATAGCAACCGATACAGCTAGGTTTAAAGATCTTTTTTCCTTTATCATTGGTATCTTAATTTTATTTTTAATTTTTTTGTGGATTGAATCTGGTACTCCAGCGCTTTCTCTACCAAAAAGTACTGTATCATTTTTTTTAAATTTGAAAACATCAAGACCTGTTTTAGCTTTGGTTGTCATGAGAATAACTCTTTCGCCTTTCTTTTTTGCAAAAAAATCTTCAGAGTCTTTATAAAAAGTAATCATTTTTTCGTCTAAGTAATCCATTACTACTCTTCTAAATCTTTTATCATTAAATAGAAAACCACAAGGTTCAATTATTTCAAGATGGGCTCCTAGACATGAACAGGTTCTTATAATCGAAGCAGTATTTTGAGGTATATCTGGCTCATAGAGAGCAATTTTAGGTCCAGAAAATAACTGTTTATGTGTCATTGTTACCATAGAAAAATATCTTTTTTCTTATAAGAAATCATATATTACCAAAGTATTAAATTAATAAAGATGTCGGACAATAACGATAAAAAAAAGACAGAACGAAGAGATTTCCTTTTTACAGCAACAGCAGCAGCAGGAGCTGTGGGAGTTGGAGCAGCTATTTGGCCTGTAGTAGACCAAATGAACCCGGATGCATCAGTAAAAGCTCTTGCAAGCACAGAGGTTGATATTAGCGCTGTACAACCTGGACAATCTCTTACAGTGCTTTGGAGAGGAAAACCAGTTTTTATTAAGAGAAGAACAGATCAAGAAATTCAGAAAGCTAGAGAAGTAAGTTTAGGAGATTTAAAACATCCAGAAAAAGATGAAGATAGAGTTAAAAAGCCCGAGTGGCTTGTAATGCTTGGTGTGTGTACCCATTTAGGTTGTGTACCACTTACAGATAAAGGTGACTATGACGGATGGTTTTGCCCATGCCATGGATCACATTATGATACATCTGGAAGGATAAGAAAAGGACCTGCACCAACTAATATGGAAGTGCCAAAATATGAATTTGTTAATAATAACACTATTAAGATTGGATAATAAAATATATGAGTGATCACGAATACACACCTAGCTCAAAATTTGGAAAATGGTTTAATGATAGACTACCGTTATTATCACTTGTAAATCATTTAACTGATTATCCAACACCAAAAAACTTAAATTATTGGTGGACATTTGGCGGAATATTAACATTTTGTTTAATAACCCAAATAGTAACTGGTTTAGTTTTGGCTATGCACTACATTGCACATGTAGATCATGCATTTAGTAGTGTTGAACATATTATGAGAGATGTGAACTATGGATGGTTGCTAAGATATGTGCATGCAAACGGAGCATCAATGTTTTTTTTAGCAGTTTACATTCACATATTTAGAGCTTTATTTTATGGATCGTATAAAGCACCTAGAGAAATTATTTGGATTATTGGAATAATTATTTATTTACTAATGATGGCCGCAGCATTCATGGGTTATGTGCTACCTTGGGGGCAGATGAGTTTTTGGGGAGCAACTGTAATTACAAACTTATTTAGTGCAATTCCACTTGTTGGCGAAAGTATAACAACGTGGTTATGGGGAGGATACTCAGTTGATAATCCTACTTTAACAAGATTTTTTACTCTTCACTATTTACTCCCTTTTTTAATTCTAGGTTTAGTGGTTTTACACATTTGGGCACTACATGTACCAGGTAATAACAATCCTGTTGGAATAGATATTAAAAAACCATCAAAAGATACAGTTCCATTTCATCCATACATAGTAATTAAGGATGCATTTGCTCTATTAATGTTTTTAATCATATTTGCCATGTTTGTTTTCTATTCACCTAATGTACTAGGACATGCTGACAACTATATAGAAGCAAATCCTTTAGTGACTCCTGCACACATTGTTCCAGAGTGGTATCTATTACCTTTCTATGCAATTTTACGTTCTGTTCCTGACAAGTTGATGGGAGTTATAGCAATGTTATCAGCTATTTTAATTTTAGCAGCCTTACCTTGGTTAGATACATCAAAAATAAGATCTGCTGTTTTCAGACCATTGTATAAACAATTTTATTGGATATTAGTAGCTGACGTTTTAATTCTTGGATATGTAGGAGCAATGCCCGCAGAAGGTTTGTATTTATTAATCGCAAGAATAGGAACAATTTATTATTTTGCTCATTTCTTAATTATTCTTCCAGTGCTAGGTCTCAAGGAAAAAACACTACCGTTGCCATTAAGTATTACAGAGCCGGTTTTGGGAGGTTCGCCAAATCTTGCGGCCGCCAGAGACAAAACAGAAAAAATTGTTTAAGTGAGATATATAATTAAATTCTTAATAATTTTATATCTTCTATCTATCTCGAAATCTTTTGCTGCAGAAAATACAGCTAAATTTTTGGAGACAGACTGGACATTCAAAGGTCTCTTTGGAAAATTTGATAGAGCATCATTACAAAGAGGATATCAAGTATACACTGAGGTTTGTGCTTCATGTCATTCAATGAAGTATTTAAGCTATAGAAATCTGTCTGAGAAGGGTGGACCAGAATTTTCTGAGGCAGAAGCAAAGGCCATAGCAGCTAATTTTGAGGTTACGGATGGTCCTGACAGTACTGGTGAGATGTTTACAAGGCCAGCAAAATTATCGGATAAATTTGTCATGCCATATGCAAATGATGAAGAAGCAAAGTCTGCCAATGGTGGCGCTTACCCACCAGATATGTCTGTGCTTGTTAAAGCAAGAAAGGGTGGAGCAGACTATGTATATTCATTATTGCTTGGTTATGAGGACCCTCCCTCTAGTATAAAATTAGATGATGGTGTTTATTACAATAAATATATGTATGGAAATAAAATAAAAATGCCTGCTCCATTATCAGACGACCTCGTAGAATATTCTGATGGCACAAAAGCAACACAAGAACAAATGGCGAAAGATGTGGTAAACTTCTTAATGTGGTCAGCTGAGCCCCACCTAGAAACAAGACATAAAACTGGATTTAGAGTTATATCTTATTTAATTATTCTTACTATTTTAGTTTATTTTAGTATGAAAAAAATATGGTCACGTGTTGAATCTAAAGTTTAGAATATCACCATCTTTTACAATATAATCTTTACCTTCCAATCGCATTTTGCCATTTTCTTTAGATTTTACCCAACCCTCATTTTTGATGAAATCATCATACGATATAGTTTCAGCTCTTATAAATCCTTTCTCAAAATCTGTATGAATTTCTCCTGCTGCTTTTGGAGCTGTACAATTTTTAGTTATAGTCCATGCTCGCGATTCCTCTGGACCAGATGTAAAAAAAGTCTCTAAGGAAAGCAAATTGTAACCTTTTTGAATCAAATTATTTAAACCAGTTTCCTTAATATTAAGCATTTCCATAAAATTTTTCTTTTCATTCTTATCATCTAAATCGTTGATTTGATTTTCTATATCAGCAGATATTATTAAAGTGTTATCTTCACCAAATGTATCTATAAATTCCTTTGTGTAATTATTTCCTTTTGTAATACTCCCTTCATCAATATTGCATACATAAAGTTTTGGTTTAGTTGATAATAATCCACATATTTTGATATCTTTTTTTTCAAACTCATTATTAAGCTGCTCTAAATTCTCATCATTATTTATTAATAACATCGCCCTTTTTAAAATTTTAATTTGATCCTCCTCTGTATTTTTTCTATTTTTTTTATCTAATCTCTTTTGTATAGATTCTAAATCTGCAAGCTTCATTTCTGTCTCTATAATTTCCAAATCTCTTATCGGGTTTATATCAGGGTTAACATTTTGAATATCATCTGAATCAAAGCATCTAATCATGTGTATTATTGCGTCTACTTCTCTTATATGGGACAGAAATTTATTACCTAAACCTTCTCCTTTAGATGCACCTTTAACTAAACCTGCAATATCAACAAATGATATAGTTGTATAAATTTTTTTTTTGGATTTTGAAATATTTACTAAATTATCTAATCTCTTATCAGGTACTGGAACTAGACCAATGTTTGGATCAATTGTACAAAAAGGAAAATTAGCAGCTTGTGCTTTACTAGAGTTGGTTAGTGCATTAAATAGAGTAGACTTGCCTACGTTAGGTAGTCCTACTATACCACATTTAAAGCCCATTATATTAATTATTGTTTACAGTACTAGAAAATAAATCCAATTTTTTTTCAATCAAAATAGATAAAGACTCAATTATATTTGATGTAATTTTTATTAAGTGCTCTTGTTCATCATCAGTAAAGTCGTTTAATACAAAGTCAGATACTGGAATCTTTTTATCTGGTTTTCCAATACCAATTCTTACTCTAGAATAATCTTTGCCTATAAATTTATCAATTGACGCTATTCCATTATGACCTGCACTTGATCCACCAAATTTTGCTTTTATTTTTCCAAACTCTACATCTAGATCATCATGAAATACAATTACGTCTTCTGCATCCATTTTAAAGTATTCCAATAATTCTCTTATACAAATTCCAGAATTATTCATAAAAGTTAAAGGTTTAATGGCATACACTTTTTTTTCACCAATATTACCAGTTGTGAGCAAACCTTTAAATTTTGGTTTTTGTTTTGAAAGGCCAAATTTTTGATTTATTGCATCAACGACTTTAAATCCGATATTGTGTCTATTATTATTTGAATTGGGGGTAGGGTTACCTAGGCCGACTAGTAACAACATAATTTTAATTTAGATGTATTTCACTTTTAAGGTTATTTTTTCTCTGCAGCTGCTTTAGCTTCTTCTTTTGCTTTGTCTTCTCCTTCAGCTGGTTTTTCACCTTCAGACGTAGTTTCGGCCTCTGCACCAGCTTCCTCTGTAGCTTCAGCAGGTTTTTCAGGTTCTTTAACAACAGTTGGGGCAGCAACAGTTGCAATTACAAAATCTCTACCCTGAATTGTTGGTGTTACATTTTCTGGCAATTTGATAAATGAAATTTTTATACTAGCTCCAATGTCTAAACCTTCAAGATCTACCACTAGTTCAGTTGGAATATTTTCAGTTGGACATCTCAGTTCTACTTTTCTTCTGACAATATTCAAAACCCCACCCCTTTTTAGTCCAGGCGATAGTTCGTGATTAATAAATCTTACTGGTATTTCTAAAATAATTTTTGCACCTTTTACAATTCTTAAAAAATCAATGTGCATAGGTTCATCTGTAACAGTATCAAAACTAATTTCTCTTGGTAAAACTTTTTGTTCATTACCATCTATAGTCATTGAGATTACATTCGATAAAAAGTTTTCTTTATTAATTAAATTAGTTACCTCTTTTTTGGATAGAGATATCTTTTCATTAGGGTTTTCTCCTCCATAAATAATCCCAGGGACTTGTCCAGTTTGCCTTAGAAGATTAACTTGACCTTTAGTTTTTGTATTTCTTATTGTTGCTTGAATTGTACTCATAAAATTGAGGCGTTTTAACTTATGAAATATAGATTTACAAGTAAATTATTTGAATAAATCTGATACAGAAGTTGAATTAGATATTCTTTTAATTGCTTCACCAACTAAATTTGAGATAGTTAATACTTCAATATTCTTTATATTTTTTACTTTTACTGCGTTATCGATGGTATCAGTTATTACTAAATTTTTAATATTCGACTTTTTTATTTTATTTTCAGCCCCTCCACTCAAAACGCCGTGAGTTACATAAACATGAACATCTTTTGCTCCTCTTTTTTTTAAAGCTGCAGCCGCATTTACTATTGTGCCCCCTGAGTCAATGATATCATCTACAATTATGCAAGTTTTTTCTCTTACATCTCCTATAATATTCATAACTTGTGATTGACCTGCTTTCGGTCTTCTTTTATCAACAATTGCAAGTCCCACATTAAGAAGTTTTCCAAGCGCTCTAGCTCTTTCAGTTCCACCAACATCTGGAGCTATACATATTAGATTTTTGGTTTTTATCTTTTTTTTTATATGTCTTGCAAAAATAGGTGTTGCAAATAAGTTATCAACTGGAATATCAAAGAAACCTTGAATTTGACCAGCATGTAAGTCAACCGTTACAACTCTATCTGCACCCGCTTTGGTAATTAAATTGGAGACTAACTTTGCAGAAATAGATGTACGAGGTACTACCTTTCTGTCTTGTCTGGCGTATCCAAAGTATGGAATTACAGCTGTTATATTTTTAGCTGAAGATCTTTTTAATGCATCTATGCATAACAATAACTCCATAAGGTTATCATTAGCGGGTGATGATATCGACTGAATTACAAAGATACTATTTCCTCTAATATTTTCATTTATTTCTGTATAAATTTCACCATCTGAAAATTTTCTTATACTTGAATTAACTAATCTGTTTTTTAAAAATTTAGATATTTTTTGACTAAGATTTTTATTACTGTTACCTGTGAGAAGTTTCATCTTGAAGATGCTACTATTTAATCATAATTACTGATATATTTCTACCATAATCATTAAATTTTTCATTAATTGATCTTCTAGAACTGAAAAACTTATTTTTTTTGGGGTAAGTGTCTTTATTAATTATTTCAATTTTTTTGACGTTACATTTTGTTAATTGTGATTTTATATATGAGTTAAGACTAAAAAAAATTTTATCATTACAAAATTTAAAATACTTTTTATTTCGAATAGATTTTTTGACAAATTTATTTAAGAAATCATTTTTTACCTCATAATTCTCTATCGATATGCAGGGACCAACAACAGCTATCAAATCTCTCATTTTTGATCCTTTTTCTCTCAATTTGTTTAAAGCATTTTTGATAATATTTTTATAGGTACCCTTCCAACCGGCATGCAATGCTGCTATATTTTGCTTTTTAGGATCAAAAATTAAAACTGGCGCACAATCTGCTGTTAAAATTCCTAAGGCTAAATTTTTTTTATTTGTAACTAAGCCGTCGCCAACAAATCTATTTATTGTATTTTTATTTACAAACTTTACTCTATTACTGTGAATTTGGTTTAACAAAACTAGATTATTGTTATTTACTTTTATTCTTTTTGAAACTTTCTTTAAGTTTAGTAAAACTTTTCTTTTTTTATCTTTTGACCCAATACCGCAATTTAAACTTTTATAAATACCATTTGAATAACCTCCTTCAGAATTGAAAAAACCGTGAGATATATTTTTAAAATTTGATAGCAATCTCGATTTAATCATTTAAATCCCATACTAAACTTATTTTTTTTTTTAGTAGCAAACATAACTTTAAACAACTTTCCCATTTCCTTATCATCTACTAATCTTTGTAGTCTATAATATAAATCTGATTTTTTACTAAAACTTAAACTTTTACTAATCATCTCGGCCCTTTTAAATATCCCCATATTAGTCAAGAATTCGCCTTGAGTTGTAATTTTTACTTTATCTAAATTTTTTTTAAATTTTTTTAAATAAAAATTAAAGTTTAATAAGTGAGTAATATCAGAGTCATAAATATTATTTAAAAAATCTACTTTTTTGTGATTTTTTACACATTGGATAGTGTCTGACATTTTTTTTTCAAGGTATCCATAATCTATTATTAAAACACCTCCATTATTTTTTTTAACTATTGAAGATATTTTGCTTATTTTTGCAATTGATTCTGGTGAAACCTCGACAAAATTTTGATTTTTCTTTATCTTCTCACCTAATATTTTTTCAATTTCAACTAATTTCTTTTTTTTATTTTTAAAAAAATATTTATCTTTCTTTTTTGTAATATATTTTTCAAACCATTCATTATTTTCTCTTATAAAATGTTTTACTGGAAGAGAGTCAAAAAATTCATTAGCTAAAAAAATTGATGGATTTTTTTTAATCTCATTAAGATTATCAATCCATTTAATTTTAAATAAACTATTTCTTTTTTTTTGGATTTTAATTAATTCTGGGCTAATTTCCAAAATGTAAAAATTGCAGCTTTGTTTGAACTGCTTAAAGCTGCTAATTGATTTATTTATTTGATACATCATTTCACCTGTTCCTGCGCCTAGCTCAATTATGTTTAGATTTTTTGGTTTTCCCAATTTTTCCCAAAATCCAACTAGCCAAATTGCAATCATTTCAGAAAAATGAACAGATATTTGCGGAGAGGTAATGAAATCACCATTCTCACCAATAGGATTCTTATTTATGTAATATCCTTTTTTTTTATCGTATAAAGAATGTTCTATAAATTTATCTAGAGGAATTGTTTTTTCCATAACAAAAATAATATAAATATATTCCAGCCAATAAAGTGAATACACTTATTATTTGACCCATAGTAAAGCTCATCATCACAAAACCTAATTGTGCATCAGGTTCTCTTGAAAATTCAATAAAAAATCTAAATATTGAGTAGAGAATTAAAAATAAGGCTGAAATTAAACCAGTTTGCGGAGATAGCCTTTTGTATAAATAATTTAACACAATAAATAAAACCAAACCTTCAAACATTGCCTCATAGATTTGAGATGGATGTCGGTTTAAGTCATCTACTTTGACAAATTTTACTGACCAAGGCAACTCGGTTTCTCTTCCATAAAGTTCTGAATTTATAAAATTTGCAACTCTGCCCAAAAAAATACCTACTGGCGCTGTCACAGCTACCAAATCTAAAAAATAAAATGGATTGATATTTTTATTTTTGGAAAAAAATATTGTTACAAATATAATTCCAATTAATGCTCCATGGAAAGACATTCCACCACTCCATATCATCACGATTTCCAGAGGATTATTAAAATAATAATTAAAATTATAAAAAAATACGTATCCCAATCTACCACCAACTAGAATTCCAACAATTAAGTAACTAATATAGTCACTAAATAAATCTTTAATCTTAGGGTCTTTTATTAGAATTTTGTTGCAATAAATCCAACCAAAAATAATCCCAAATATGTATGATAATGAGTACCATCTAATATCAAAAGAAAATACTTGAAAAGCAATTGGATCAAAATTATTGATAAACATTATTAATTATAAATAATATAATTTTAGTATTTAATTATTATGTCAAAATCAAGATTTGTATTCGATAAATTTGCAAAGGTATTAGAACAAGGGCTAGTAAGTTACAAAGACTTAAGTGATGAGGTAATAAATGTTTTAAAATCCAAAAGAGATGAGATAATATTTAGAATGAAGCTTGCAAGTAAGGAGGAGATAGAAATTTTAAATAAGAGAATTGCTATACTTGAAAAAAAAATTGAACAAACCAAAAAAGTTAATAATTCAAGAAGTTCTAAAAAGGCAAAGAAATAGAAACTTCTAAACCTCCAAATTTAGATTTACCAAATTTAATGTCTCCACCATGAGATCTACAAATATCAGAGGCTATTGACAAACCTAGTCCAACACTTGATTTGCTTTCAGATCTGCTTTTATCAATTTTATAAAATGGTTTGATTATATTTTCATGCTCTTTTTCTGGTATACCTGGACCATCATCTGATACCATTATCATTAGATTGTTCTTTTTTTTCTCCATGTATATTTCAACTTTTTTTGCATATTTTAGCGAATTTTCTATTAAATTATTAATACATCTTGCAATTAGATTTCTTCTTCCATTAAAGTAAATTTCCTCTTTAAAATTTTTAATTATATTTGAATTGTTATAATTATTTATTAATTGTAAAATAAGTTCTGAGATATCAAAAGTCTCAGTTTTATCCTTTGCCCCAGTACTTGCAAACTGCAAATACTCATTAAGCATTTTCTCCATATCATCAACATCAGATGATAATTTCTTAGATAAATTTTCATCTTTTATCATTGCCAGTTGAAGCTTTATTCTTGTTAAAGGAGTTCTTAAATCGTGACTTATACCTGAAAGCATTTCAGATCTTTGATTTAAATGACGAATAATCCTTTTTCTCATTTTATCAAATTCTTGGCCAGCTTTTCTGATTTCTAAAGCACCAGAGGGTCTAAATTCGTCTAGATCTTCCCCTCTACCAAATTTCTCAGAGGCTTCAGCTAATTTAATTATTGGTCTAGTTTGATTTTTTAAAAATATAATGGCGATAGCAATCATTAAAAACGCAGGAAGAGTAATCCATAATCCAAACAATCTCGCTGAACTTGTGGTCAATCGACTTCTTGGAACAAAAAATTGAAAATATCCGTCTATGTGTTGAATTTTTATATCCACTAAATCTTTATAATTAGTTGTATTAAACCAATAAACAAAGTGTTTGCTTTTTAACTCTCTTCTTAGCGATCTATCAAGAGGACTAAACCACCGTTCAGGTATATCACCAGGTATTACCTTTCCTTCTTTATGTTGAATTTCAATTTTAAGATTACTTTTAAATAAATTAATTATATAATCTTTATCTTGCTGGTCGTTATCATAAGCATCTATAAATGTTTTTATCTCTGCAATAAGACCTCTTGTCATTCCTGTGTTTGTTTTGATCCATAAGCTATCAAAAAAAACTAAAGATATTGTAACTTGTAATACTACAATAGGCACAGCTACAATTAATAAACCTCTATAAAATAATCTTTTTGGAAGTAAATTTTTTATGTAATTACTCAATCCATAAGACATATCCTTCTCCTCTGATTGTTTGAAGATATTTCGGGCTTTTTGGGTTTTCCTCGACCTTTTTTCTCAATCTTGTAATAATAACATCAATTGATCTTTCTTTATCTAAATCTATCAGTCTTCCTATTTCTTCTCTTTTAAATATTTTACCAGGCGAGTTGATCATTTTTTCTAATATAATTTTTTCAGTAGTGTTAATTTTTAGATTTTGACTTCCCCTATAGATGAACAACTTATTTAGATCTATTTTAATACTTCCAAATTCGATTACTCTTTTGTGATTGTCTTTTTTTGTTTTACTTAAGATATTATTAATTCTTAAGATCAGTTCTTTTGGTTCAAATGGTTTTGGTAAATAATCGTCAGCTCCAACTTCAAGTCCCTCAACTCTTTCAGATGCCTCTCCCTTGGCAGTTAAAAGTATTATAGGTGTATTTAATTTTGGCTTATTTTCAATAGTAAATTCCAAACCACTTTTACCTGGCATCATTATATCTAATATAATTAAATCAAATTTAATTATTTTGACTTTTTCTAAAGCATCTTCAGCGCTATTTGCCGTTGAAACTAAAAAATTATTTTGATCTAAATATTGTTTGACCAGATCTCTGATACCATCATCATCATCAACGACTAATATATGTGCATTAAAATTTTTCATTAATTATTTTTTTTAAAACATTATCGAAACTTACTACTTCATTTGAATCCGAATTAAGAAAAGCTTTGTATAACCTTTTTTTTTGTGAACTAAAAATTTCATCAAATAATTTAATTCCATTTTCAGTCAAATATACGTGTTTAATACGAGTATCCTTCCCATCTTTTTTGTAATTAATTGCCTTTAGTTTAATTAGATCTTTTAAAACTCGATTTAAACTTTGTTTAGTTACTTTTAATTTTTTTAAAAGTTCTGAAATAGTTATACCTTCGTATAATGAAATTAAATGAATAACTTTATTATGAGCAACTCCAATTGAGTATTTATCCAATACCTTCTTGGCGTCTGATACAGTCTCTCTATATCCCATAAATATTTTTTCAATATATTGTTTGAGCTCATGATCTTTAAGATATAAAAGTTTTTTCATATTGGTAAGTTATATTGACATATCATATATACAAATATATTTTAAAAAAATATTTTTTTAATGATACCTTACGATAAACGCTCTGGAAAAATCTGGTATAACAATGAACTTGTAGATTGGCAAGATGTAAAGATTCATGTTTTAAGTCATGGATTACATTATGGTAGTTGTGTATTTGAGGGAGAGAGAGTTTATGATGGAAGTATTTTTAAATTAGAGGAACATACTGATAGATTTTTTTATTCGGCTGAGAGATTAGGTTTTAAAATTCCATATTCTAAAGAAGAAATTAATTTAGCAAGCAATAAAATAATTTTAGCTCAAAAGGTTCAAAATGGTTATGTAAGACCTGTTGCTTGGAGAGGAAGTGAAATGATGGCTATCTCGGCGCAACAAACTAAAATTCATGTTGCTATAGCTACATGGGAGTGGGGTTCCTACTTTGATCCAAATTTAAAAATAAAAGGAATTAAATTAAACATATCTAACTGGAGAAGACCTGCTCCTAACACAATACCATGGGATACAAAAGCATCGGGTCTATACATGATTTGTACTTTATCAAAGCATGAAGCGGAATCTCAAGGTTACACAGACTCTCTTATGTTGGATCATGAGGGAAACATTGCAGAAGCCACAGGTGCAAACGTTTTTTTTAAAGATAAAAATAATGAGTTACATACTCCAATTCCAGACTCATTTTTGGATGGAATTACAAGAAGGACAGTCATTGAAATCGCAAAATCTAAAAATATAAAAGTAAATGAGAGAAAAATTCAACCAGATGAGATGTCAAATTTTGTAGGTTGTTTTCTAACGGGTACCGCTGCAGAAGTTACACCTGTCTCTCAAATAGCACAGCATAACTTTAAAGTTTGTGACACAATTTTAGATCTTTCTGATAGCTATCAAAAAGTAGTAAGAAAAAAGAAAGCCGCTTAATCTTTGCTATCCTCAGAGATGGCATGATCTATACCTTTTCTCAGATAATCGTAACCAGTATATAAAGTAAGAAAAGCTGAGAGCCATAAAAGAATGATTCCAATTGTTTGCGCATTATAATCCTGAAAGTTTAAAATTTTATTTCCAGTATCACCTAGTAAAAGTAAAGATATTGAGAACATTTGTAAAAAAGTTTTTAGTTTAGCCAAATTTGAAACTGGTAATTTAATTTTACCTTTAGCTAGAAATTCTCGTAATCCAGATATTAGTATTTCTCTTGTTAATATTATAATTGCTGCGATTACTTCATAATTTTTTATAGTCTGATCCATGACTAAAAGTAATAAGGCAGTAGCTACTATTATTTTATCTGCAATAGGATCAAGAAGTTCTCCAAGCTTAGACTCTTCCTTATAGATTCTGGCTAATAAACCATCTAAAAAATCTGTGAATGAAGCAATTACAAAAAGTGCAAATGGCAAAATATCTCCATAAAATCCAGGCAAATAGAAAGTAAAAACAAATATAGGAACAATTATTATTCGTCCAATTGTTAGATAATTAGGAAATTTAAATCTCATTCGTGAAAAAAGTTATATATTTTTTTTGCTACCTTTTCCTCAACTCCTTCAACAGATTTTATTTCATCTAAACTGGCGGATTCAACAGCCCTTGCTGATCCAAAATGATTTAATAACGACCTTTTTCTCACAGCACCAATCCCTTCAATTTGATCAAGTAAAGATTTGCTTATTCCTTTTTTTCTTTTTGCCCTGTGAGCACTTATGGCAAATCTGTGACTTTCATCTCTTATTCTCTGAAGAAAAAACAAAGTTGGATCATTTTTTTCAAATTTAAATTCTTTTCCGTTATGAAAAAAAGTTTCATTACCGCTATTTCTCTGTTTACCTTTGGCAATAGCTATAATTGGGATTTCATGCAGACCTAGTTCATTCATAGCCTCTCTAGCCACAGAATATTGACCTTTGCCCCCATCAATTAAAACTAAATCAGGGAAAGTCAGGTAGTTATCTTTCTCTTGAACAGCTCTTTTAAATCTTCTGTTAAGGACTTCTTTCATCATTCCATAATCATCTTGAGAATTTTTTTGTATCTTTATATTAAATTTTCTGTACCTCTTTTTAATAAAACCCTCATCACCGTATGTAATCAAAGCACCAACACTATTTGTTCCTTGAATGTGACTGTTATCATATACCTCCACTAAATTTATATTAGATTCAAGATTGAATTTTTTCGATACAGCATCGAAAAGATCTCTATTGTTTTGACTTTCGTAGAGTTTTCTATTTAAACTTTCTTTAGCATTACTTATTGCCTGATTTATTACTTTTAATTTTGTACCTTTTTTTGCAACAGTAATAGTAATTTGCTTACCTTCTTTCTGGGTGAGTGTTTTTTCAATTAATTCTTTTTCTTTAATCTCATTTGATAAAATTATTGATGACGGCACACTTTTATTTTCATAAAATTGAGAGACAAAAGAATTGATGATTTCATTTAAATTTTCGTCTGGATCGTGCTTTGGAAAAAATGCTTGATTACCCCAATTTTGCTTGGATCTGTAGAAAAAAACTTGAATACAGGTTTTTCCAGATTCTTTGTATCCAGCGATCACATCTGCTTCAATTAAATTAGCTTCATTTATTCTTTGCGATGATTGAATAATATTTAATGATTTAATTCGATCTCTTAATATTGCTGCTTTCTCAAAATCTAGGTCCTCACTAGCTCTTTCCATTTGATTAGACAAACTTTTTTGTATTTTTCTAGATTTACCTGATACGAACTCAATTGCATCGTCTACGGTCTGCTTATAATCACTTTCTCCTACATAACCAACACAAGGGCCAGAGCATCTTTTGATTTGATAAAGTATGCAAGGTCTCTCTCTTTTTTTGAAAACAGTGTCATCACAAATTCTTAGATGAAATATTTTTTGAATCATTTTTATAGTCCAATTTGCAGATCCAGCAGATGCAAATGGTCCAAAATAAAATCCCTCTTTACTTTTTTTTCCTCGGTGTCTTTTAATTTGCGGCCATTTATCCTTGTTACCTATAAAAATAAAAGGAAACGATTTATCATCTCTTAATAAAATATTAAATTTTGGTTTGAATTTTTTAATTAAATTTGCTTCTAAAAGTAAAGCTTCACTCTCATTTGAAGTAGTTGTAATTTCGAGACTTTTTGTTTGAGAGAGCATCCTCTCTGTTCTAATGATATGATTTTTTTCTGAAACATAACTTTTTAATCTGTTGGGAAGGTTTTTTGCTTTACCAACATATAGAATGTCACCTTTTGAATTTAACATTCGATAAACTCCTGGTAACTTAGGGACTAAGGGTAATTCTTTTTTTATTACTTCTTTACCAATATCAGAGCTGATCATGGCTTCTTTTTTTAGAAATTTGGATCCCAACTGAGCTGCAATCCTTCATTATTTCTAATTTTTCTATTTGAAGAGTAATTTTATCTATTCTTTTATCTTTGAATAGCTCATCAAAAACATCTTCTGCCAATGTTTCAAGAAAATTATAATGTTTATTTTTTACTAGCTTTTTTATTAATTTAACTATCTTAGCATAATTAACTATAGATTTAATATCTTTGTCATTTGAGGGTTGTTTATCTTGATAATTTACCTCTAAATTAAATTTTACTTTTTGGGGTTTTTCTTTTTCAAAATCAAAATATCCAAGTTTTAATCCAAGTACTAATTCCTTAATTAAAACTTTTTTTTCGTAGTTAAATAAGCTTTTAGTTTTATTTATCTTAATAACTTTTAAATTATTCTTTCTCATATTATTGAATTCTTGACGAAATATATTCTTTAATTAATGGGTGATAATGCATAAAGCAATCTGCTTTAATGATAATATGACCTTCCTCTAATGGTGCTTGCCAATCTGATCCAGCTAAATTACATTTTTTTCCGTTTATTTTTTTATTTTCAGAAATTACAATTCTCTGAAAGTTAGGAACATTATCCATCCAGTCAGATGTTAATCCCTCATAATGATCCATTGGATGAGTGAAAATTAAAATTGGTGCATTTCCCTTTTTAATTATATCAATCTGATCTTGCCTCCACTGAGCCATACCAGGATGCTTTTTATGAAATTTTTCCATAGCTTTTTCATAGCCAACTTTTTTTACTTTATATCTTTTTGATAAATTCCAAAAACATGCAGGCAGTAGTGATATGCCTCCACCCACTTCGTTCATATATTTTGCTGTAAATCTTAATGTTGTCCATCCACCACAAGAGTGACCAGATATAAAAATTTGTTTTTTTGGTACACCCAAGTTTACAAATTTTTTTACAACTTCCAAGTTGCCTTCAACTCTTCGATCCATTTTTGAGGTTCCTGGATAAGGTCCTTCCCATTTTTTCATCCACATTCCTCTTTTTCCCAACTCAGCACCCAAATCACCCTCAAGTTGGCCCTGACAATGAATATAAACCATAATTTCTTTATCATTAATTTTTTGTCCTGCTAATTGAGTCCAATTCCTAAGCTCTCGAATCCAAAAACAATCTTTTGATTTAACATCATTTACACTAGAACCATGATTGTAAATTATTATTATTTTATCTTTAGGACTCTTTACTTCAAATTTTTCTTCAATTTTAATTTCATCTTTCCATTTATTTGTCGGTATTATAAAACCATCTTTTTTTATACTTTCCTTTGATGCATAAAGATTAGTGCATAATAACAAACTAACTAAAACTATACCTAAATATTTTTTCATTCTTTTCCTCCCATTATATCTGGTGTTTGCCAGTTTAAACTTTGGCCACTATCAATAGAAATAACTTGTCCTGTAATAGATCTATTTTTTATAAAAAAGTCAACAGCACTACATATTTGTTCTACATCTACTTTTCTTTTAAGGGGTGTTGCCATATATTGCTTTTTAAAATGTTTTTCAGATTGTCTTTCATTTTTTAAAGTTGGGCCTGGTGCAATACCATTTACTCTAATGTTTGGTGCAAGGCTCATAGCACTTGTTTTAGTAAGGGTATAAAGTCCTGTCTTACTTATAGTATAGGAGAAAAAAAATGGAGTTAGTTTAAAAACTCTTTGATCAATAATATTAATTATATTGTTATTTTTTCCTTTTATATTTCTTGCAAACATTTTTGATAAAAGTGCGGGAGTTCTTAAATTTGTTCTTAGGTGTTTTCCCCAACTATCAGTTGTAAAATTCTCAATTTTATCATTTTCGAATAGTGAAGCATTGTTAATCAAGCAATCAAAGAATTTTAATTTAGATTTAGCAAATTTTATTATTTTATTCACATCCTTTTCTTTACTTAGATCGCCTCTGACCAAAAAAACTTTTGAACCTTTTTTTTGTAATTCTTTTTTTAGGTTTTCGGCTTTTGATTTTGATTTATTGTAATGAATTAAAATTTCAATTTCTTTACCGGATAACTTTTTTGCGATGGCTGCCCCGATTCTTGTGGCTCCACCTGTAATTATGATCTTACGTGCTTCCATTTTTTATCTCTTTTTTTAGTAACTTTTGTACCTGGCATTCCCATAGTGGATCTACCTTTTGGATATAGCTTATTTTTAACATCGTACTGTCTAATCTTAGGATTTAAAGTTATTTCAAGCTCAGTGCTTTCAAGTTTCCTTATTTCATCCCTAATTTTAGCAGCCTCTTCAAATTCTAAATTCGATGCTGCATCCTTCATTTTTTTATCTAAAGCTTTAAGATGTTTTTTAAGATTTCCCCCAATATTTGATCCTTCGCTTATTTTTACGTAATCTTTTTCATAGACACTTTCTAAAATATCACTGATTTCTTTTTTAACTGATTTTGCATCAATTTTATTTTTCTTATTATAATCAATTTGAATTTGCCTTCTTCTATCTGTTTCTTTGATAGCTTTTTTAATACTTTTTGTTTCCTTGTCTGCATATAAAATTACTTTACCTTCAACATTCCTTGCGGCTCTTCCTATAGTTTGAATTAGAGAGGTCTCTGATCTTAAAAAACCTTCCTTATCAGCATCTAATATACCTACTAATGCACATTCAGGAATATCTAAACCTTCTCTCAATAAATTTATACCGACCAAAACATCAAATACACCCATTCTAAGATCTCGCATAATTTCTATTCTTTCCAGTGTGTCTATGTCGGAATGCAGATATCTTACTTTTACTCCATTTTCGTGCAAATATTCCGTTAGGTCCTCTGCCATTTTTTTTGTAAGTGTTGTTACCAAAACTCTAAAATTATTTTCAATAACTTTTTTGCATTCATGCATTAAGTCATCGACTTGATTTTTAGCAGGCCTTATTTCTACTTCAGGATCTATTAATCCCGTGGGTCTTATCACTTGATCTATAAATTGACCTTTTGTTTGCTCTAGTTCCCATGGTCCTGGAGTTGCAGATACAAATACTGTTTGGGTTCTCATTAAATCCCATTCTTCAAACTTAAGCGGTCTATTGTCCATGCATGATGGAAGTCTAAAACCATATTCAGCCAAAGTACTTTTTCTTGATCTATCCCCCTTAAACATCCCATTTAGTTGAGGAACAGTTACATGAGACTCGTCAACAAAAACTAAAGTGTTATCTGGAAAATACTCAAAAAGTGTAGGTGGGGGCTCACCAGGCCTTCTTCCAGATAAAAATCTTGAGTAATTTTCAATTCCTGCGCAAGATCCGGTAGCCTCAATCATTTCTAGATCAAATTTTGTTCTTTCTTCCAACCTTTGTGCCTCAAGCAATTTATTTTCTGCTTTGTGTTTTTTTAAAGTAATTTCTAATTCTTTTCTGATATTTATAACTGCTTGTTCTATTGTTGGTTTGGGAGTTATGTAATGACTATTTGCATAAACTTTTACTAGATTTAGTTCTCTTACAGTATCTCCAGTTAAAGGATCAAATTCTTCTATTTTTTCTAGTTTATCTCCAAATAAACTTAATCTCCAAGCTCTATCCTCTAAATGTGAGGGAAAAATTTCTAAATTTTCTCCTCTGGCTCTGAAGGTTCCTCTAAAGAAATTCTGATCATTTCTTTTATATTGTAAAGCAACTAAAGATTTTATGATTTGCTCTCTATTGTATTCATAATTTTTTTGAAGAGTTAAAGTCATTTTACTATATGCTTCAACAGAACCAAGTCCATAAATACATGACACACTGGCAACAATTAGAACATCGTCTCTTTCCAACAAAGATCTTGTTGCAGAGTGCCTCATTCTATCTATTTGTTCATTAATGGATGCTTCTTTTTCAATATATGTGTCTGATCTTGGAACATAAGCTTCTGGTGTGTAGTAATCATAATATGAAACAAAATATTCAACAGCATTATCAGGAAAAAAAGTTTTCATTTCTCCATAAAGTTGAGCTGCTAATGTTTTGTTTGGTGCGAGGATTAAAGCAGGCCTATTGGTTTCCTCGATAACTTTTGCCATAGTAAAAGTTTTTCCTGAGCCAGTAACACCAAGCAATACTTGGTTAAATTCATTTTTTTTTGCACCTTTAACTAATTTTTTAATCGCTTCAGGTTGATCTCCTGCGGGTTTGAATTCAGACTTAATTTTAAATTTTTTTCCACCTTCAAGTTTTCCACTTATTTCAGGATTTTTGCTCTGTATATCTGTAATTAAATCTTGATAAGTATTTTGCATATATTAAACAGCGTAATAAAATAATATAATATTTCAATGAGCATTATATCAGACAGTATTAAGAGAATTAAACCATCACCCACACTTGCAGTAACTCAAAAAGCAAGAGAATTGAAAGCGGCAGGGAAAGACGTAATTGGTCTTGGAGCAGGAGAACCTGATTTTGATACACCAGAAAACGTAAAGGATGCTGCTATTAAAGCAATAAAAGATGGTGATACAAAGTATACTGCAGTTGATGGAACTCCAGCATTAAAAAAGGCTATTTCAGAAAAGTTTAAGAGAGAAAATAACATAAATTATGAAACTGATGAAATTACAGTTGGTGTTGGTGGTAAGCATGTAATCTATAATCTAATGATGGCAACATTAAATAAAGACGATGAGGTTATAATTCCAGCACCTTATTGGGTGTCCTATCCTGATATAGTATTATTAGCTGGAGCAAATCCTGTTGTAATTGAATGCTCAGAGGATCAAGGATTTAAACTTACAGCTAAAGATTTAGAAAGCGCAATAACCAATAACACTAAGTGGTTAATTTTAAATTCACCTTCAAATCCAACAGGCGCTTGCTATTCAGAACAAGAGATAAAAAATTTAGCAATGGTTTTAAAAAGAAATCCTCACGTAAATATTTTAAGTGATGATATCTATGAACATGTAGTCTATGAAGATTTCAAATTTTTTACAATGGCACAGATACCCGAATTAAAAAACAAAGTTGTTACAATGAATGGTGTAAGTAAATCTTATGCGATGACAGGATGGAGAATTGGATACGCTGGAGGTTCAAAAGAATTAATTAAAGCTATTGCAAAAATTCAGTCACAATCTACAACGAATCCATCTTCTATAAGTCAAGCAGCGGCAGTAGAAGCTTTGAATGGTAATCAAGATTTTATATCAATTAGATCTAAGGCTTTTCAAGAAAGAAGAGATTTTGTAGTGAATTCATTAAACGAAATTAATGGAATTAGCTGCATTAAACCTGATGGAGCATTTTATGTTTTCCCAAATTGCAAGGCTCTTTTAGGAAAAAAGGATAAATTAGGAAAAAAATTAGAAAATGATACTGATTTTGTTCAGTCTTTGTTGGAAAATAATAATGTAGCTGTTGTTCAAGGATCGGCATTTGGTCTAGATGGTTTTTTTAGAATTTCTTATGCTACATCAATGAAGAATTTAGAAACTGCAATGAAAAGACTTAAAGAATTTTGTGAGAGTTTAAGTTAAATTTTTATAATTAACTATGAGATAAATGTTTTTCAGCCTCTAAAGCAGCCATACATCCCATTCCAGCCGCTGTTACCGCTTGTCTAAATGTTTTATCTTTAACATCTCCAGCAGCATAAACTCCAGGAATATTTGTTGAAGTTGAGTCGGCTTTTGTTATCAAATAACCCTCTTTGTCCATTTCTAGTTGATCTTTGAATAATTCAGTAGCAGGATCATGACCGATAGCAATAAACAGTCCATCAATCTTTAATTCTTTAATTTCATTCGATTTTACATTTTTTATTTTAAGACCAGTTACATTTTTTGGCTCTTTATCACCTAACACTTCCTCTACAACAGAATCCCAAATAATTTCAATTTTTTTGTTTTCCATTAATTTTTTCTGAAGCATTTTTTCTGCTCTTAAAGAGTCTCGTCTGTGAATTAATTGAACTTTAGAAGCAAATTTTGTTAAGAACATTGCCTCTTCTACTGCTGCATTGCCCCCACCAACAACTGCCACTGTTTTATCTTTGAAAAAAAATCCATCACATGTCGCGCAGGCTGAAACACCAAAACCTCTGAAATTTTGCTCGGAGTCTAATTTTAACCATCTTGCTTGAGCGCCTGTTGATATAATTATAGTGTCAGCAGTATAAGTTTGTCCACTATCACCAACTGCTGCAAAAGGTGTTTTTTTGAGATCAACAGATTTTATATGATCTTGTATCATTTCTGTTCCAACAGCTTCAGCTTGTCCACGCATTTGGTCCATCAACCAAGGGCCTTGAATAACATCCTTAAATCCTGGATAATTTTCAACATCAGTTGTAGTTGTTAATTGTCCACCAGGCTGAATTCCGTGAACTAGTATCGGGTTAAGCATTGCTCTTGCAGCATAAACTGCTGCAGTGTATCCGGCAGGGCCAGATCCAATTATTAACACTTTTGTGTGTTTAGTTGGATTTTCACTCATATGAAAGCTATATAATAATAAATGTCGAAATTAAAAGGTTTATTGTTAACAGAAGGTATGCATGGAATGATAAGCCAAGTTGAAGGTTTAGCTAAAGCCCTAAATATTAATTTTACTCACCGAAAAGTTGAACTTAAAAGTTTTTGGAAATTTATTCCACCAAGTTTAACTCCAAGGTCAAATATTTCTTTTAAAGAATTTGAAATACCTGACTTTGATTTAATTATCTCCTGTGGAAGAAAAAGTGTAATTCCATCAATTTATTTCAAACAAAACTCAAGAAAACAAATTTATAATATTCACATCCAGGACCCTAAAATAAACTTTAAATTATTTGATTTTATTATTGCACCTGAGCATGATGAAATTAGTGGTTCAAACGTCATCTCTACAAAAGGAGCAATACACTATTTAAATAAATCCGAAATTGTATCTAATTCTAAATATCTTAAATCATTAATAAAAATAGATAAAAGAAAAATCTTTTCATTAATTTTAGGTGGTCCTACGAAATATTATGAATATTCAAAAGAAAATATTGAAAAAATATTTAATAAGTTGAGGAATTTGATTCAAAAAGAAGACTTTCAATTAGTAGTAATACCCTCCATGAGAACGCCAAAACACATAATACAGTTTGCTAAAGAATTTTTTGGTGAAAATCATACTGTAATTGAACAAGTAGATAAAAAAGCATATTTGTCAGCTTTAGCATTATCTGAATTTATTGTTGTGACATGCGATTCTAGCTCAATGATTTCCGAGGCAGCTCTTACTGGTAAGCCAATATATGTGGCAAATATCTTACCAAAAAGAAAAGATAAAAGATTTCAAAAATTTAGAAAATTATTTAAAGATTTGAATATTATTAAAAATTTAGATGATAATCATAAAAATTGGAGTTATGAAACATTAGATGAAACAAACAGAGTTGCTAAAATAATAAAAGAAAGATTAAATATTTAATGTCATTTTTAAATTCTGTAATAAATAATTCAAAAAAATTTGATGATCCTTTTCAACATTGGGAATTAGATAAACCTTTAACAGACGAGCAAATTAATGAGATAATTACAGCTGATATAGATGACCCCACTAAACACAGTTTAAACTATGATGGTACAAGAGCTATCGATGGTGGTGAGGGTATATTTAGAGAGGGAATTTCAAATGGAGGCAAGGCACTCAAATTCAGATGCTTTGTAACAAAAGAAAATTCACATCAATTTCCATTTTTAACAAAATTGATTGAAGAGCTTAGATCAAAAGATACACATAAAATAATTTCAGATTTGATAAACAAAGATTTATCTAATTCTTACGTAAGAGTAGAAGTGATTTGTGATAGAAAAGGTTTCTGGCTCAAGCCTCATTGCGATATTAAAGAAAAACAAATGTCATGCTTATTATTCGTTAACAAATTTAATGAAAGTGAAGATTTGGGCACAGATTTTTATGATGAAAAATTAAACAAAATAAAAACACTTCCATACAAAGATAATTATGGATATTTTTTTTCAAGTGGACCAAATACTTGGCATGGAATGGAAAAGAAAGAGATAGTAAAAGAGAGAAGGTGTTTACAAGTTAATTATGTAAGTTTCGAGACAGATTGGAAAGTCTTTTAGTTTGTTGACATCAATAATCTATATAATGAGGCAAAAATACCGTGGCCTGATAGTTCTATCAGTAATATAATTGCTCCAAAAAAAATTATTCTTTTGCTCACTTTAATATAAGTACCATTATTAATAAAAACCAAAAAAAAGCGTAATAATAATATATATATTTTTTTGCAAACATTTTCGGCACACTTAATTGTTCATCTTTAATATTTTTTTTTTTATTTTTTGGCATCTTGAAGAGATTTAACAGTTAATTTCTTTGTTTTAAGTGACTTAATCGCCTCAATAAAAGCATAAGCTGTTGACATATTAGTACAGTAAGGAATTTTGTTTGCCAAAGTCCCTCTTCTTAATGCTCTTGCATCACTAATTCTGTGTTCACTATTTCCACCGCCAGTATTAATGACTAACGATATTTTATTTGAATTTAAAATATCAACTATATGTGGTTTACCACTGCTAACCTTGTTTATTTTTTTACATTTCATTCCATTTTGCTCCAAAACTTTCGCAGTTCCTTTTGTTGCAGAAAGCGTAAATCCAAGTTTTGTTAATCTTTGAGCTAAACCAACCACTTCCTGTTTGTGCGAATCTTTTACTGATAAAAAAGCCAAACCTTTGATTGGCAAAGAGTTAGATGCAGCAATTTGACTTTTTGCAATTGCAATACCAAAATCATCATCAAACCCCATTACTTCACCAGTCGATTTCATTTCAGGTCCAAGTAAAAGATCACTATCTGGAAATTTATTGAATGGAAAAACCGCCTCTTTAACTGCAAATCTTTTATTTGTTTTATATTTTAATTTATATCTAGAAAGTTTTTCACCAGCCATAACTCTTGAAGCAATTTTTGCTAAAGGAATTCCGTTTGCTTTAGATACAAAAGGTACCGTTCTGCTGGCTCTAGGATTTACCTCAATTACAAAAATCTCATCCTTTTTGATTGCGAATTGAATATTTAACAAACCCTTTACTTTTAAGGCCAATGCTAACTTTCTAGTTTGAATTTTTATTTCTTTTAAAATATTTTCTTTAATTGAAACAGGCGGCAGACAGCACGCAGAGTCCCCCGAATGTATACCTGCTTCCTCAATATGTTGCATAATACCAGCCACATAAACATCTTTGCCGTCTGAAATTGCATCCACATCAACT
Source organism: uncultured Pelagibacteraceae bacterium (assembly GCA_902634935.1). Lineage (GTDB taxonomy): Bacteria > Pseudomonadota > Alphaproteobacteria > Pelagibacterales > Pelagibacteraceae > Pelagibacter. The sequence continues at coordinate 50,673 of CACPMF010000006.1, read as the reverse complement.
TCCATCGCATTATCGATAAATTTATCGATTAATATTGGATTTTGCTCTGAAGCTTTAAATGCCTCATTTATAAAATTAGTTAATTGACTTTTATCATGAACAATTTCCATAGCTCTACCTCCTAACACATAGGAAGGTCTTACCACTACTGGTAGCGCAATTTTTTCTGACAATTTAATTGCTTGATTAAAGTTATATGCAATTCCACTATCAGCTTGTTTTAGTTTAAGTTTTATTAGCAAATCTCTAAATCTGTCTCTATCTTCTGCAAGATCAATCGAGGAATATTGAGTCCCTAGAATAGGTAATTTGTTATCGTGCAAAAATTTAGCAAGTTTAATTGGAGTTTGCCCACCAAATTGTGCAATTACTCCTAGCAAAGAACCTTTTGATTTCTCTTTTAAAATTATATTTTGCACATACTCCTCAACTAATGGCTCAAAATATAATCTATCACTCGTATCATAATCTGTAGATACTGTCTCTGGATTACAATTTACCATTATTGTTTCAAATCCTGCTTCTTTAAGAGAAAAACTTGCCTGACAGCAGCAATAATCAAATTCAATTCCTTGTCCTATTCTATTAGGACCACCACCTAAAATTATAATTTTCTTTTTACTCGATGGATCAGATTCACATTCTGTTTTAATCGAAAAATTCCTTTGATATGTAGAATACATATATGGTGTAAAAGACCTAAATTCAGCTGCACAAGTATCTACTTTTTTATAAACTGGAAATACTTTTAAAGCTGTTCTTTTAGATCTAATTATATCTTCTTTTAATTTTGTAAGGTTTGATAATTTTTTGTCAGAAAAACCAATTGATTTTATTCTATTAAACTCATCGTAAGATTTTGGAACCCCCTTTTTTATTATATTATTTTCTTCATCTATAATTTCTTTAATTTGATTTAGGAACCAAGGATCAACTTTTGATAGTTTGTAAATTTTATCTAAAGGTATTTTCTTTCTAAATGCGTCTGCTATTAAAAGTAATTTGTTTGGAATATTAATTTTTAATTGTTTTAAAATCTCACTTTTAGAATATCCAAATATATCATCCAGACCAGATAAACCTGTCTCAAGGGAAACCAATGCTTTTTGAAAGGATTCTTTAAAATTTCTTCCAATCGCCATTGCCTCACCAACCGATCTCATTGAGGTACCTAATAGTGCTTTGGTGTCTGCAAATTTTTCAAATGTAAATCTTGGTATTTTTGTTACTACATAATCAATTGTTGGTTCAAAAGAAGCTGGTGTTACTTTTGTTATTTCGTTTTGAAGTTCATCTAAAGTATATCCAACTGCTAATTTTGCAGCTACTTTTGCAATTGGAAAACCAGTTGCTTTTGAGGCAAGAGCAGATGACCTTGAGACTCTTGGATTCATTTCAATGATAACCATTCTTCCATCTTTAGGATTGATCGCAAACTGAACGTTCGATCCGCCAGTTTCAACACCAATTTTTCTCAAACATGCTATAGAAGCATTTCTCATTACTTGATATTCTTTATCGGTGAGTGTCAACGCTGGTGCGATTGTTACAGAGTCACCTGTATGAATTCCCATTGGATCAACATTTTCAATAGAGCAAATTATTATGCAGTTATCATTTTTGTCTCTAACCACCTCCATTTCAAATTCTTTCCAACCATCTAAACATTCTTCAACTAGTACTTGGTTCCGTGGAGATTCGTGCATTCCTTCTTTCAAAATTTTGAAAAAATCTTTTTTAGTTCTTGCTATACCCCCACCTAAACCTCCTAATGTAAATGATGGTCTTATTATTGCTGGAAGACCAATTTTAGATAAGCACTTTTTAGCATTACTAAAGTTATTTAAAATTTCGGATTTAGGTAAATCGATACCTATGTCAGACATATTCTTTCTGAACTTCTTTCTATCCTCTGCATTTTCAATTGCCTTTGAGTTTGCGCCTATAAGTTCAATTTTATATTTTTTTAATAGACCACTCTTTTCTGCTTTAATCGCAAGGTTAAGGGCAGTCTGACCACCCATTGTTGGTAATATTGCTTGGGGCTTTTCTTTCTTAATGACTTCTTCAAGTATTTGTATAGAGATTGGCTCAATATAAGTTTTGTCAGCCACTCCTGGATCAGTCATTATTGTAGCTGGATTTGAATTAATTAAAATTACCTTAAAACCTTCATCTTTAAGAGCTTTACATGCTTGTGTGCCTGAATAATCAAATTCGCAGGCTTGACCTATTATAATTGGTCCAGCTCCTATAACTAAAATTTTTTTAATGTCTTTTCTTTTTGGCATATTTTTTTACTTCTTTAATAAAATCACTAAAAAGATAATGACTATCTTGTGGTCCAGGATTAGATTCTGGATGATATTGAACAGAAAAAACTGGTTTATTTTTTAATTTAATACCCTCTATACTATTGTCAAATAATGATGTGTGAGTAACAATTATGTTTTTATTTAAACTTTCTCTAACGACTTCAAAACCGTGATTTTGACTTGTTATCTCCACTTTTTGTGAAATTTGATTTTTCACGGGATGATTTGCTCCTCTATGACCCAGTTTCATTTTTTTTGTCTTACCATTTAAAGATAATGCTAGTATTTGATGACCTAAACAAATTCCAAATATTGGAATGTTTGATTTAATTAATTTTTTAATAACTGGAATTGCATATTTTCCTGTTGCCGCAGGATCTCCAGGACCATTTGAAAGAAAAATTCCATGAGGCTTCAGTCTTAATATCTCGTCTGCTGTTGTTTTACAATTAACGACTTTTACCTCACAATTATAATTAGAAAAATATCTTAAAATATTTTTTTTTATTCCATAATCAATTGCAATTATTTTAAAAAGTTTTTTTTTATTTTTTAAGTATCCATTTTTTTTATTCCATGTTTTTAAACCTTTCCAAATATAAGATTTTTGGGTTGTAACAACTTCAGCAAGATCCATTCCATTTAAACCAGGCCATTTTATAGAGGTTCTAATTAATTTGTTTATATTAAATTTACCTGTTTTATTATTTGAAATTGTTCCTTTGGGAGCGCCTTTATCTCTAATATAATTAGTTAAACTTCTGGTATCTAAACCAGTAATTCCAACAATTTTATTTTTTTTTAGCCAATTATTTAAATCAAGCAGAGACCTATAATTTGATGGATTACTTATTTCTGAGTTAAAAATAACTCCTCTAGTCCAAATTTTTTCAGACTCTAAATCCTCATTATTTGTGCCAACATTGCCAATATGTGGAAAAGTAAAATTTATAATTTGACCCGCATAAGACGGATCAGAAATAATTTCTTGGTAACCAGTTAACGATGTATTAAAACAAACTTCTCCAGTTACCTCACCTTGATAACCCAAGCCTATTCCTTTAAAAATTGTCTTATTTTCAAGGACCAAAACAGCTGGGACAAATTGAGATTTAATTGATAAATTTTTTTTTCGTTTTAGATACAATTACAACTCTTGAGTTAAAGGTTAATACAATAAAACCTCTTTTTCCTCAACCTCTCTAATGTATTTATGTAAAAAAACAATTTATCTTTTGAAGAAATTCATCTATCCAGTAAATTACAAATATGAGCTTAAGAGAAAAAATTGAAGCAGATTATAAAAATGCTTTAAAATCTAAAGATAAAAATAAAATATCAACTTATAGGTTAATTTTATCAGGTATAAAAGATCTAGATATAAACAATAGGTCAGGACCAAATAAAAAAGAAACAGACGACGAAGATGTTAAAAAACTTTTAAAAAAAATGATCAAGCAAAGATCCGAATCTATAGAGGTTTACAAAAAAAATAATAGAAGCGATCTTTTAGAAATTGAAGAGAATGAAGTTAATGTTTTATCTGAATATTTACCTAAACAAATGTCTGAAGAAGAGACCATAAGCATTTGCAAACAAATTATTGCAAAAACAGGAGCTATCTCAATTAAAGATATGGGAAAAGTTATGGGTGAATTAAAACAAAATCACTCTGACACCATAGATTTTTCAAAAGCTGGAGCTTTAATTAAAGATCTTCTTTCCAAAAAATGAAATATCCAAAAGAATATTTAGATGAAATAAAGACAAGGCTTAAAGTTTCAACTGTAGTCTCAAAGTCGGTTAATTTAAAAAAAAGAGGAAAAGAATATGTAGGGCTTTCTCCATTCAAAAATGAAAAAACCCCATCTTTCACAGTCAATGATGAAAAAGGATTTTATCATTGTTTCAGCACAAGTGAGCATGGCAATATATTTGATTTTATAATGAAAACCCAAAATCTCAAATTTGGGGAAGCAGTAAAAACTCTTGCCAATTTCGCAGGTATGCAACCATATACTTTTTCTAAACAAGATGAAGAGAGAGAAAAAAATTGGAAAGAATATAAAAGTATTTATTCAACATATGTTGAAAAATATTACGAAGAACTTTTTAAAAATCCGAGTGCTGAAGCAGCAAAAAATTATATCAAAAGCAGAAATTTAACAGTTGATGAAGTTAAAAAATTTAGAATTGGTTTTGTCACAAATAATCAAAATTCTTTTGAGGAATTTTCAAAAAAATTCGACGAAAAAATTTTAAAAGAAACTGGATTATTTTACTTCGACGATAAAAAAAAAAAATTTATAGAAAGATTTAAAGATCGAATTATTTTTCCAATAAATAATATATCAGGAGATCCAATTGGATTAGGTGGTAGGACTATCAAATCTACATCTTATCTTGCAAAATATATCAATTCACCAGAGACACCTTTTTTTAAAAAAGGTTCAAATTTATATAATTTAGATAAAGCTAGAAAACTTTCAAATAAAGAAGATTTCATTTATTTAGTTGAGGGTTATATGGATGTCATTGGCTTAAGCAAAGCAGGTATTGAAAACTCTGTAGCAAATCTTGGAACAGCTTTAACAACTAGACAAATTTTAATTCTAAATCAATTTTTTGATCATATAATTATTTGTTTTGATGGAGATGAAAGTGGATATAAAGCAGCCTTAAGAGCCGCAGAAAGTTCTATAGTTGAACTTCAACCTGAGAAAAAAATATCATTTCTTTTTCTACCCAAAAATGAAGACCCAGACAGCTATGCCAATAAATATGGTAAAGAAAATTTTATAAATTACTCAAAAAATAATACTTTATTAATACATGATTTTATTTTTGAACATTATTTTAAACAAACAGATGGAAACCCTTCATCTTATGCTATTTTCGAGAAAAAGCTGAGATTAATTTCATCAACGATAAAAGATGAATATATAAAAAAATATGTTTTAGAATTTTTTTTAGATAAAATAAGTCAACTGACACCCAACATAAACAATAAGTATAAAAAAACTTTTATAAAAAAAGCAAAATCTCTTCAGTCAACTAAAAATTATTATAATGAGACTAAAACTTTAAAACCAGTCGAGTTGAAAGAGTTTTCTTTACTTTATATAATTTTGAAAAAACCAAACTTAATAAAAGAAAATTCTTATTTAATTAATGATATAAAAATATTTACAAATGAGAATAATTTAATTTTCAAAGAATTAATCAATCAAACTAATAATTTTGAGTCCTCAGACATTTCAAATTTAAATATCGATGAAATATTAATTAATAGAATTTATAAGTATGCATCTGTTAAGCACATTCTTGATAAAAAATTTGATGATGATCAAAAAATAATTGAAATTTTTAAAGAAATAATCCGAGACCTAAAAAATTATGAGTTAGAGTTTAGAATTGCAGAGCTAGAATCGAAATTTTCAAAAGATCTTAGTGAAACAACTTTCAACGAGTTAAAAGAGTTAAAAAAACAGCAAAAAATCAACTAAATACTAAAAAAATCGCATAGATTTTTCTAAAATCTGCATTATATACATCTTCCTAACTTTATTTTGTGGAACGAATAATTACTAAATCATTTGCAAGACTTATGGGTCGAGGTATCCATAGAGGTTTTATAACCTATGAAGAATTAAACAAATCTTTGGGAAAAAGAAATCTTTCAAACGAAAATCTAGAACAGGCATTTATTCATATTTTAAATGAGAGTATTATTTTAGTAGAAAAAAAATCCGACTATAAAATTTTAAAAAAAAAAGACCCTTCATCTAAAGAAGAGGGAAAAACTATAGAAAAAAGTGATGATCCTATTAGAATGTACCTTAGAGAGATGGGAGGTGTGGAACTCTTATCCAGAGAAGGCGAGATAGCAATAGCAAAGAGGATAGAAGCTGGTAAAGACGTAATGCTTAATGCGCTTTCCCAGAGTCCTATTACAGCTCAACAATTCTTTGAGTGGAATACAAAACTTCAGAATGATGAAATTTTAGTAAGAGAAATCATAGACATCGATACGAATTACATGGAAGATGAGGATACAGGCCAAAGTGCTAAACAAAAAAAATCTGACACTGGCAATGAGGAAGGAGAAGAACAGAGCACAAATTCAAGCGAGGATGACGAATTTAATCCTACTTTGGCTGCAATGGAAACTGAAATAAAACCAAAAGTATTGCAAACAATTCATAATCTTACAAAAGATTACAATAAGCTTATTAAGTATCAAAAAGAAAAACTTGATTGTATTTTAAACACACAAGTTTTTTCAAGCTCAAAAGAAAAAAATTATAAAAAAATTGTTGATGATATTTTAGAAAATATTAAATCACTTCAGTTATCACCATCTGTATTAGAGGAATTGGTACAAAAACATTATGTGGAAAATAAAAAAATTATTTCTCTTGAGGGAAACCTTCTTAGACTTGCAATTGATGCTAAAATAACTAGAGACGAATTCATTAAATTTTATATCGGGAATGAAATAAATCCTAATCTAAAAATTTTTTTAGATACAAATGAAGTGTGGAAAAAATTTTTTCAAAAAAATAAAGATGAGTTTAAAAATATTAGAGAAAGACTTATTGAAATAAGTCATAAACTTGGAATTTCAGTAACAGATTATAAAAAATTGGTTAGTAGAGTACAAAAAGGTGAGAAAGAATCTAGAATTGCAAAAAAGGAAATGGTTGAAGCTAATCTAAGATTAGTAATTTCAATTGCTAAGAAATATACAAATAGAGGTTTGCAATTTTTAGACCTAATCCAAGAGGGAAATATAGGTTTGATGAAAGCGGTAGATAAATTTGAATATCGAAGAGGTTATAAGTTTTCAACTTATGCAACATGGTGGATTAGACAGGCAATTACAAGATCAATTGCAGATCAAGCGAGAACAATTAGAATACCAGTTCATATGATTGAGACAATCAATAAAATAGTGAGGACACAAAGGTTGATTTTGAGTGAATTTGGAAGAGAGGCAACACCTGAAGAGTTGGCTAAAAAATTAAGAATGCCATTAGAAAAAGTTAGAAAAGTTCTTAAAATTTCTAAAGAGCCAGTATCATTAGAAAAACCAGTTGGGGACGAAGAGGATAGTAGTTTGGGAGATTTCATTGAAGATACAAAAGCTCTAGCACCATTAGAACAAGCGATAAAATCTAACTTAAGTGAAGCAACTACCAAAATTTTATCAACTTTAACACCAAGAGAAGAGAGAGTTTTAAGAATGAGGTTCGGTGTTGGAATGAATACTGATCATACTTTAGAAGAGGTAGGATTGCAATTTTCAGTCACCAGAGAAAGAATTAGACAGATTGAGGCAAAAGCATTAAGAAAGTTGAAACACCCAAGCAGATCTAAACAATTAAAAAGTTTCCTAGAAAGCTAATTGGGCCGTTAGCTCAATAGTAGAGTACTGCATTGACATTGCAGGGGTAGTTGGAGCGTAACCAACACGGCCCACCATTTCTTATTTATCTTCAATTGATAACTAAAAAAAAATAGTATAATTAGTTTTCTCAATTAAAGGGCCTGTAGCTCAGTTGGTTAGAGCAGTACACTCATAATGTATTGGTCCCAGGTTCGAGTCCTGGCGGGCCCACCATTTAAAACTTAAATACAACTGAGAGTTTTAAATTACTTTCTTTAATAACTTTTTTAAATTTATTATTCTTTCAATAATTTATGAATATAAAAATAAAAGTAATTCCTAAATATGCTTATTTAGTATCTTCTGGTATAGCGTTTATTTTCTTTTGTTTATTTGCTTATAAAGCTTTCGTTGCATATTTAATTCACAAAGAACTTTATGGTGATGGGATGGATATATTAGTTTCTCTTAGAGCAGCGCTTGCTGGAATAATGTTTTTATTAATTGTTATTTTTTTTCAGTTTATGAAAATAAAAGATCTTCAAAGTCACCGTACAATATTGAGAGGAATATTTATTGGTTGGTCAAGTTTATTTATCGTATTAATAATTTTGAATTTGAACTTAATTCACTTTATTGTTTTTAGTGGAATAGCCGCTTTAATAAACTTATTATCGTTGTTTAGCCTTGTGGACTTAATTAAAGAAAATAGAAATACACTGACTGATAAAGAAATATATCTTTTGCAAAAGCTTGCAAACAAAAAATAATTATTTGATTATAAATTCCTCTAAAACCTTAAATAAAGAATTAATATCTCCATTATTATTTTGAATTACTGAATTAAATTCTTCTTTTTGAGTTCTTGCCAAACTTAGTCCTTCTACCATTAAATCCCTGATTAAAGGTTTTTGTGGATTTTTTGTATAAATTCTCCAATCAATTTTTACTTCTGGTCTACCTTTGCTTGCTTCAAGCACGCTATTTACTATTGTATATTTATCACTTACTTTTTTCTCTGAGACTACATTAATTTTTGGATCAGTGTAATCTACTAATCGACTAGAAAAACTCTTTAGAAAATAGCTTTTAAATAATTTTTGATATTTTGACTTATCTTCCGCAGAAATTGACTTTCTATATTTACCAAGTGTGTACATACCTATTCCATTAATATCTACACTTCTTTCTGCAATATCATTTAGTTTAATGATTTTAGACTCAACTGGATCATCACTTGATAATACCTTTGAAGCTTGATCAACAATTTCCTTAATTAAATCACTAGGATTTTTGGCATATGTGGGCTTTGATATAATCAAAGAGATTAAGATTATAAATATTATTCTAAGAGAGTTCATTTGATTTTACTGGGCGTCAACTTCTTCCCAATCATCATCACTCAATGTCTCAGTAATTTCATCAAGATTTTGTATTTTTTTTCGTCTATCTTGTAAGTATAAACTTCTTACAGAGGAATAAAGATCTAATGAAGTTCTCTCTAAACTATCAAAAGACTCTAAATTTTTAGCTCTAAAATCAACACCACTCATAACTCTACTTAAATAATAATCTGCTTCATTAAAATATTGAGTATCATTAGCTATTGTAACGTTGTACCATGCATCACCTCCCATTATGTTAGCAACCGAACCCAAAGAGTCCCTAACAGTTGTTGGACCTAATACTGGTAAAACAAAATAACATCCTTCACCTACTCCCCATGTACCTAGAGTTTGACCATAATCCTCTTTTTCTCTTTTTTCCAAACCATAATAAGATGCAACATCAAATAAACCACCAATTCCTAATGTAGTATTAATTACAAATCTTAAAGTATTCACTCCCGCATCTTTAATATTACCTTGTAAAACATTGTTAGGTATCGTCACAACATTACTCAAATTTCCAAGAGCATTACTTGCTCCAGATCTTACTGGTTGAGGAAGTTTTCTATATCCAGTTGCTAATGGTTTGAAAATTACTTTATCCAATCCTTGGTTAAATGCAAAAATACCTCTATTAACTTTTTCGAAACAATCTTTAATTTCTCCAGAATTTGATTTAGTCTCTATTTCAAGATTTCCATCAGAGCCCGCAGTAGCAATCGAAAACAACATATTGCTTACAAAAATTAATGTTACGATTTTAAATATTTTTCTCATAAAACGATTTATATTATAACTTTAAATAATATAAACATTAAATTGTTTAAATTTATGCCAAATATTGTTGAAAAAATGACTTTAAATTATTCTCCGAACTTCGATTTAATAAAAAGAAAAAAGTCAAAAATCAAATATTTGATATTTCATTATACAGGAATGAAATGTGATAAATCTGCAATTGAAAAACTAACCAAAACAAAATCAAAGGTTAGCTGTCATTATTACATTGATCAAAAAGGTCAAATTATTCAAATGGTGCCAGATTTATATGTCGCTTGGCATGCAGGTAAATCATTTTGGAAAAAAGATAAAAATTTAAATAAAAGTTCTATTGGTATAGAAATTTCAAACCCAGGTCATGATCATAAGTACAAAAAATTTAGCGAAAAACAAATTGAGAGCTTAATTAAATTATCAAAAAAATTAATTAAAAAATATTCAATTAAAAACAAAAACATTCTAGGACATTCAGATATAGCTCCATTAAGAAAAAAAGATCCAGGTGAATATTTTCCTTGGCATTTTTTATATAAAAAAAATATAGGGATTTGGCATAAATATAAAAACAATAAAGAAGATAAATTTAAGATACTTAAATCGAAAATATTAGAAAAAATTTTCTTTTTAAATATGAAAAAATTTGGATATTCAATTTTATTTGAAAATTATTCAGAAAAAAAAAAATTGATAAAAGTATTTCAAATGAGATTCAGACCTGAAAGAGTAAGTGGTATTTTAGATCTTGAAACCTTCAACATCTCAAAAACCCTTAAATAACTTACATTTAAAATTATTGAAAAATTTTTAAAAATTAATATTTTCACACTGCCAGATAAATGACTTATCACTTTAATAAATTAAAGAGGAAAGTCCGGGCTCTACAAAGACACAGTGCCAGTTAACGACTGGCGGGGGAGACCCCAGGGACAGTGCCACAGAAAATAAACCGCCTTATCAAGGCAAGGGTGAAAAGGTGTGGTAAGAGCACACCGGCTAAGTTGGTAACAGCTAGCGCATGGAAAACCCCACTGAGAGCAAGACTGAGTAGAGATGACATTGTTAGAAATAACTAAAAGCAGTCTTTGGCTAGTCATCAGGGTTAGTTGCTTGAGCTTTAAAGTGATTTAAAGCCTAGATAAATGATAAGTTTAAACGACAGAACCCGGCTTATAGTTTATCTGGCACTAATTATTTCAATCTAAAAATAGCATTTATAAAAGTCTCATATGAGATTTTCATTGTTTATTTTCTATTGAAAATTGTATTAAAAACCCATAATATCCCATATATTCCCAAATATGGAATTATTAAAATTATATAAAAATGTTTCTATCTACTTACGAAAACAAATTAGACAAAAAAGGGAGAGTTTCTGTGCCTGCTCCGTTTAGATCATATTTGTCAAATCTTGGGTATAATGGAATAGTTTGTTTCCCATCTTTTAATCATTCATCAATCGAGGCTTGGCCACAAGATAGAATAGAAAAAATATCAAATACAATAGATTCATTAGATCCCTTTGAAGAAAAAAAGGATTATTTTGCAACATCAATTTTATCAGAAAGTATAAATCTACAATTTGATAGTGAAGGCCGTATTGCACTAACAAGAAAATTACTAAAACATTCGAAAATTAGAAACAGCATACTTTTCGTTGGTCAAGGAAAAACATTTCAAATATGGGAACCAACTTCTTTTGAAAAATTTAGGGTAAACGCTAGAAAAAAATCAAACATAAATAGAAACAGCCTTAAATGGGAAAAAAAACTTAATAACTAAAAGGGGGATAAATGACAATAAATTTTAAAACACCAGACATTAAAGAGCTAAAACCAAGAATATTAGTTCTTGGAGTTGGAGGAGCTGGAGGAAACGCAATTAATGGGATGATTGAAGCTGGTCTTCAAGGTGTTGAATTTATCGCTGTTAATACAGATGCACAGGATTTAAGACTAAGTAAAGCCCAGGGAAAAATACAAATGGGTTTAAATCTCACAAAAGGTTTAGGAGCAGGTGCAAAGTTAGATATAGGTGAAGCATCAGCTGATGAGTCCTTAAATGAAATAATAAATGTATTGCAAGGTTCAAACATGGTTTTCATAACTGCAGGAATGGGTGGTGGTACTGGAACTGGAGCTGCACATGTAATTGCAAGAGCTGCAAAAGAATTGAACATTTTAACAGTAGGTGTAGTTACTCTTCCATTTTTATATGAAGGTCCATCAAGAATGAGAAAAGCTCAACAAGGATTAGAAGAGCTAAGAAAACATGTTGATACAATAATCGTAGTTCCAAACCAAAACTTGTTTAAAATTGCAAGTGAGCAAACTACTTTCGAAGAGTCTTTTGAGCTATCTAATGATGTTTTGTTACATGGGGTTCAAAGTATTACAGATTTAATGGTCAGACCGGGTTTAATAAATTTAGACTTTGCAGATGTTGAGACAGTTATGAGTTCAATGGGTAAAGCAATGATGGGTACTGGCCAAGCAGAAGGAGAAGGTAGAGCGGTAAAAGCTGCTGAAATGGCAATTAATAATCCCTTAATTGATGATTACACATTAAAAGGTGCAAAAGGATTGCTTGTTAACATTACTGGAGGAAAGGATTTAAAACTGTTTGAGGTAGACGAAGCTGTAAACAAAGTAAGAGCTGAAGTTGATCCAGAGGCAGAACTTATTATTGGAGCAATTACAGATGAAAATCTAGATGGACTAATGAGAGTATCAATTGTTGCAACATCACTTGATGGCCAACAACCTGAACCGAAATCAGTTATCAATATGGTACACAGAATACAAAATAGAAATCCTGGTTATACAGATTTTTCTAATACAGGTTCATCGCAGTCGTTTACATTTTCAAATCCAACTAATTCAATAATTACTAATGGAGCGAATGCGCTTAAAATTGAAGAAGAGATAAAAAGTGAAAATTTGGATGTTAGTGCAAATGAGATGGATACTTATCAAGATAATTCAAGTGAAAAAGAGACTTTTCAAAGTCAAGAAGTAGAGAACAGTTCAAATACAGCGGAGAATGATTTTTCATCAAATGGTCTTGAAAATTTTAAATTTAATGAAGAAGAAACTCCTGAACTTTTTAACTCTGATACTGGGGAGATGAATGAAGAAAGTTCAATTAAATCAGGAGAAGATCAAATTTCCGAAGAAGATGATCTAGAAATACCAGCATTTTTGAGAAGACAAAAAAATTAATGTTCTTCAAAAAAATAAATGAATGCCACCATAAATCTGGAAAAAAACCATTTTCCAGTTTTGCTAAATGAATTAATTAGCATTATTTCCCCTCTTTATGGTGGCACATTTATAGATTGCACCTTAGGTCAAGGCGGATATTCAAAAGAAATATTAAAAACAAAATCAAATAAAGTAATTGCTTTAGATAGAGATCCGGATGTTTCACAGATTGCGAAAAAAATAGAAAATCAAAATAAAAATCGATTTTATTTTTTTAATAGTAAATTTTCTGAAATTGATAAATTAAATATTAAAGATAATGATCTTAAAGCTGTAATTTTTGATTTAGGTTATTCATTAAATCAAATTTTGAATTTGAAAAAAGGCTTGTCGTTTAATAGTATTGGTAAATTAGACATGAGACTAGGTTTAAATCAGTTTTCATGTGATGATGTAATTTCAAATATTTCTGAGAAAAATCTAAATAAAATTTTTAAAATATTTGGAGAGGAAAAAAATTCAAAATTAATTGCAAGAAGAATAGTTCAAAATAGAAATAAAAATAAACTCAAAACCGAAGATTTGGTTAATATAGTAGCAGAAATTAAAAAATATAAATTTTCAAGAACAAATCCATCAACAAAAATTTTTCAAGCTTTACGAATTTATATTAATAAAGAGATAAGTGAATTAATTAATGGATTAATATATTCATTCAAGATTCTGCCGGTTGGAGGTATGATTGTTGTAGTAACTTTTCATTCAATAGAAGATAAAATTGTAAAATTTTTTTTTAAAAATTATTCTGACAAAAAAAATTCCTCACGATATGCACCAAATGTAATAAAAAATAATTGTTTAAAATTAAAAAATAATAAACCAATTGTTCCAAGTAATGACGAAATAAAGATCAATCCTGCATCAAGATCAGCAAAACTTAGATACGCTATTAAAACTGATGAAAATGATAATTTTAATGAATTGCATGAAAAATTTAATTACTTAATTGAGACTGAGAATTTAAGTTATAATTCATGAGAAAATTAATTTTTTTAATCCCTGTTATTTTTTTAATATTGGCAACAACTTTAACTAAAAACTCAACAAAGCAACTAGATAAAAAAATATTTGAAACAAAAGAAAATATAAGAGCCTTAGAAAATAGGCTAGAGCTGGAACTTTTAGATTATAATTTTCTCACTTCTCCAAAAAAATTAATGGAATATCAAACAAAATTTTTTGAAAATAACCTCATTCAATTAAAAATTAGCAACATTAAAAATTTAGAAGATTTAAATAATAAGATAATAAATAATGAGTGAATTTAAGTTTGTTGAAAAGAAATCAAATTTAAAAATTTCCTTTGAGAGAATTGCTTTTATATTTTTTATCTTTTTTATTATTTCTTTGTTGTTTTCAGCTAAAATTTTATTTCTTAGTTATAATGATCTACCTGATCAAAAAATTATAAAAAAAAAAGAAAATTTCAGATCTAGTATTATTGATAGAGAAGGTGATATTTTGGCTAAATCAGTAAGAATAACTAACTTAGGAATAGATCCAAAGTTAGTTGTCGACAAAAAAAAACTATTATTATCTCTAAAATTATTATTTCCTAATAAAAACTTCAAAGATCAAATAAATGGAAAAAAATTTTTTTATGTAAAAAAAAAAATATCACCAGAAAAATTAGAAGCAGTTTTGAAATTAGGAGAAAAGGCATTTAGATTAGAAGAAAAAATTGCAAGAGTGTATCCAAACGGAGAATTGTTTAGCCATATTATAGGTCAAATAGATAATGATAATAATGGTATATCCGGATTAGAAAAAAGTTTTGATTATGAGTTAAGGTCTTCAAAAGAAGCTTTAAAACTTACTGTTGATAAAGAACTGCAATACTTAATAAGAGAAGAGCTGGTAAAGGCTGAAGATATTTTCAAAAACGTTGGAAGTGCAGCGATATTAATGAATATTCATAATGGAGAAATACTATCAATGATTTCTCTTCCAGATTTTGATTTAAACAAAAGAAAAAATCTTGAGGATTTAAAATATATAAATAGAGCAACGAAGGGAGTTTATGAACTTGGATCAGTTTTTAAAACATTCACTTTAGCTGCTGGAATAAATTATGATGTAGTTAGCCCAGAAACAGAATTCACCAATCTAAAAAAAAAAATTACTTGTAATAAAAATTCTATAGAAGAGTATGACAATAAAATTCCTTCAAATTTAACCGCAGAACAAATTTTAATAAGATCTGGAAATATAGGATCTGTTCGTATTGCCCAAAAGGTAGGAATAGATAATTTTGAGAATTTTTTAGTAAAAATTGGAATATTAAACCAACTTACATTTGATACAGATGAAATTGGAACTACACAAATTGGAAAATGGGGTAAATGTAAGCTTGCTACGGTTGCATTTGGACACGGTATAGCTACTACACTTTTACAACTCACAAAAGGTTACTCCATTATTACTAATGGTGGATATGAAATAAATCCAACATTGATAAATAAAAAAAAAGATGAACACGATAAACTAAGATTAATTAATCAAGATGTTTCAAATCTAATTAATCCAATATTAAGAAAAATAGTATCAACAAAAGAGGGAACAGCTGGATTTGCAAATGTAACTGGTTTCGAAGTTGGAGGAAAAACAGGTACTGCCGATCAACCAGCAGATGGTGGATATTCAAAGAAAAAAATTAATACTTTTGCTTCTGTCTTTCCTACTTCAGATCCAAAGTTTGCTTTAGTAGTAATGTTAGATGACCCGAAACCAAATAAAGAGTTTGTTTATAATTATAGAGATGGAAGACAAACTTATAAAGGAAATTGGAGAAACACTGCGGGATGGACTACCGTCTGGGTTACAGGTCAAATAATAGATAAAATTGGGCCAATTTTAGCCACAAAATATTAAGAGCGTAAATGATGTTACTTAAAGATTATCTTCCAAATATAAATAAAAAATTTAAAAATTTAAATTTCTCAGGATTAGCATTTAATTCAAAAGAGATAAAAAAAAATTACATATTTATTGCAATTAAAGGAGATAGGTTTGATGGAAACAATTATATAAATGATGCAATCAAAAATGGAGCAAAAATTATTATTTCATCAAAATTTAAAAATCAAACTAAAAATAATATTATTTATTTAAAACAAAAAAATCCAAGACAAATATTATCTAATTTGTCTTCACAAATTTTTAAAAAAAAACCACAAAATCTAATTGCTGTTACAGGCACTAATGGAAAAACTTCAATTGCAAATTTTTATCATCAAATTTTAAAAAAAAACAAAAAAAAGGTAGCATCTTTCGGTACCCTTGGAATTAGCGGAAAAAAAAAAATCGAAAATACATCAAATACTACTTTTGATCCAATAAAAATTGGAAAGAATTTAAATTATTTAGAAAAAAAAAAAATTAATAATGTGATATTAGAAGCATCAAGTCATGGGTTAAAACAACATCGGCTTGATGGATTAAAATTTAACGTTGGAATATTTACAAATCTAAGCAGAGATCATTTAGATTATCACAAAACCTTAAAAGATTATTTAAATGCAAAATTAATTTTGTTTAAGAAATTGATGAAAAAAGGATCTTTTGCTATTTTTGATGAAGACATAAAATATGCAAAAATTTTAAAAAATATTTGTAAAAAAAATAAAATTAAAAAATTTACAATTGGAGAATTAAATGGCGACTTATTAATTGAAAAATACTCTATTGTTGATAACAAACAAGAATTAACATTTTCATTTAATAAAAAAAAATATAATTTAAAAACTCAATTGATTGGCAAGATCCAAATTAAAAATCTTTTAATGTCAATTCTAGCTGCATATAAAAGTAATATAAAATTAGACAATATTCTTAAATCTGTAGAAAATATTAAAGCTGTACCAGGTCGTTTTGAAGAAATAGGGAAATTTAAAAATAATTCAATAGCTATTTTAGATTATGCTCACACACCTGATGCGCTGAAGACCTGTGTTTTAAACATTAAAGAGCAGTTTAAACATCGAAAAGTAAATCTAGTTTTTGGTTGCGGGGGAGATAGGGATAAAACAAAGAGATCAATTATGGGCAAAATTGCTAATGATTTATGTGATAAAATATATTTAACTGACGACAATCCTAGAACAGAAAGTCCAAAAAAAATAAGAAACAATATCAAAGCTAAGATTTTAAAATCAAAATTAGTTGAAATTCCTTCAAGAAAAAAAGCAATTGAAAAGGCAATAAAAGATTTAAGATCTGATGAGATATTGATAGTGGCAGGAAAAGGTCACGAAAATTACCAAGAATACAAAACTAAGAAATTTTTTTCAGATAAAGCTTGTATGATTGATGCTATTCATAAAAAAAATAAAAAATTATCTAAGAATTTAAAGGTAAATATCATTAATGAATACTTAAATATAAAAATTAATAACAACTTTTTAATTAATAAAGCATCTATTAATTCAAAAGATATAAAAAAAAATAATATTTTTTTTGGTATTAAAGGAAAGAATATTGATGGAAACAAGTTTGCCGATGAAGCTCTTAAGAAAAAAGCATCTATTTGTATATTAGAAAAAAATTATTCAAAAAAAAATCCAAGAAAAATATTTGTAAAAGATACACTTAAAACTTTTTCAAATTTATCATGTATAATACGTAAATCATTAGGAACACCCATTGTCGCAATTACAGGATCTGCTGGTAAAACTTCTTTAAAAGAGCTAATTGGTCAGAGTCTTAATACTTTAATACCAACTTCATATTCAAAAAAATCATTCAACAATCAATATGGAGTTCCATTGTCGTTATTTAATATTGATAAGAAACATAAAATTGGAGTGTTTGAAATTGGAATGGATAAGAAAGGTGAAATTCACAAGTTGTCTAATTTAATTAAACCCGATATTGGAGTAATAACAAATATATCTTATGCGCATATCAAAAACTTTAAATCAATAAAGGGAATTGCAGAGGCAAAAGCCGAAATTATAAAAAATATCACTAGTGGAGGCAGGATCATCTTAAATGCAGATGATGTTTTCTATAGTTTTTTAAAAGAACGGGCATTAAATAGAGGATTAAAGATAATTTCCTTTAGTATTAAAAATAAATCAGATTTTCAATTTATAGATAATAAAAAAAATAGAATAAAAAAAATTGTCGAAATAAAATCAAATAATAAAAAATACAAATTTAAAATAAATAAAGATTTATATAATTATAAGCTTAATTTAGCAGCAGCTGTTGCATTAATTTCGAATTTCATAAAAATCGATAAATTAAATAAAAATATATTCAAAGATTACATTCATCCATCAGGCAGAGGTAACTTAAAAAAAATTAAAATTAAAAAAAAGACAATCCAATTAATTGATGAAAGCTATAATTCAAACCCATTATCACTGAAATTTTCTATTGAAAAATTTGATAAAATTGAAACACGAAATGCTAAATATTTGCTGCTTGGAGATATGTTAGAACTTGGTAAATTTTCAAAAAAATTACACTCTGATATTGCAAATAATATTAATAAAACTCAAATATCCAAAGTTTATGTATGTGGCAAAGATATAATTTATACTTTCAACAAATTAAGAACACAAAAGAAAGGCAAAATCTTCAAATCTAATAGTGAAATATTAAGATTTATAAATGATGAAATTCATAATAATGATTATCTTATGGTGAAAGGATCAAATTCGACCGGATTAAATGAAATAATAAAAAAATTAAATTAATTTATGCTTTATATTTTATTTTCAAATTTAGTTGATACTTTTAGTTTTTTTAATGTTTTTAAATATCTGACTGTCCGAACAGTATTATCAATGTTTACTGCAATGATCGTAGTATTTATAGCTGGCGGACCATTTATTAGATATTTCTCATCAAAAAAAATACACAATCCGATCCGAGATGATGGACCAGATGAACATATAGTAAAAAAAATTGGAACACCTACAATGGGGGGGGTATTAATATTGTTTGGTGTTTTTTCGGGTGTCCTTTTATGGGGAGATTTATCAAATCCATATAATTGGTTTCTTATTTATATTGCTGGTACATTTGGACTGTTAGGTGCCTATGATGATTACAAAAAAATAAAATTTAACAATTCAAGTGGCGTTTCTTCTAAATTTAAAATTACAATTCAAATATTTTTAGCAGTTGTTGGGATATTAATTTTATATTATTCAGGTGTATCAGATGAAATAGAAAATCTATATTTCCCATTTTTAAAAAATTTAGTTATTAATTTAGGTTGGTTTTTTATACCATTTTATATTTTTGTACTTGTGGGCTCATCTAATGCTGTTAACTTGACTGATGGTTTAGATGGTTTAGCAACAGTTCCAGTAATACTCGTAGCATCATGTTTTGCATTGATAAGCTATGTTTCTGGAAACATAGTTTTTTCAGGTTATTTGCAAATTCCTTACATAGAGGGTGTTGGAGAGGCCTCAATATTTTGTGGTGCAATAATAGGAGCGTGCCTTGGTTTTCTTTGGTTTAATGCACCACCTGCAAAAATTTTTATGGGTGACACTGGGTCACTTTCTTTGGGCGGGTCATTAGGGGCTGTTGGAATAATAACAAAACATGAAATTGTTTTAGCTATTACGGGTGGTTTGTTTGTTTTGGAGGCTATATCTGTAATTGTGCAGGTTATTTCATTTAAATTGACTGGAAAAAGAATTTTTAGAATGGCTCCAATACATCATCATTTTGAGAAAAAAGGATGGCCAGAGTCAACTGTTGTAATTAGATTTTGGATTATATCTATAATTTTAGCATTAATAGGAATTGCAACTCTAAAATTAAGATAATGAAATTAAAAGAAAATTTTTTTTATAAAAAAAAAATTTTAATTTATGGATTAGGAAAATCTGGAAGTGCTTGTTTTGACTTTTTAAATAGAAATAATAACCTATTAGTTTTTGATGATAATTTTTCAATAAAAAAAAAAAAATATAGTAATTACTTTTTTTCTCCAGATAGAATAAAAAAAATAAATTTTGATTATATTTTTTTAAGTCCTGGAATTGATATAAATAACTGTATTTTATCTAAGTTTTTAAAAAAAAATAAAATCAAAATAATTAGTGAGCTAGATATTTTTTATAAAACATATCCAAATTTAAATAAAATTACAATAACAGGAACCAATGGAAAATCAACTACATCTAAATTAATTTATGAAGTTTTAAAATATCATAAAAAAGATGTTAGATTGGTTGGTAATATTGGAAACCCAATTTTAAAAGAAAAAAATATAAAAAAAAATACTATTTTTGTTATTGAGGCATCATCATATCAAATCGACTACAGCAAATATTTTGAAACTAATATAGCTCTAATTTTGAATATTGCCCCCGATCATTTAGAAAGGCATAAAACTTTTCAAAATTATATAAATGCTAAATTAAAATTAATTAAAAAACAGAGCAAAAAATCAATTGCGCTTATCGAAAAAAATAATGGGCTAATTAAAGATATTTTAAGATCACAAAAGGTTAAGTCTAAAATAAAAAAAGTAGACTTTAAAGAATATAATAGCTTTTATAAAAGAATAAATAATAATTATTTTAAAAATTTATCAAATATAAAAAATTTATCATTTGTATTAAAGCTTTCTAACATCTTAAAACTTGATAAATCAAAAATTTTAAAAGTAGTAAATAGTTTCAAAGGATTAAATTATAGACAACAGATTGTTTATAATAAAAAAAAATTTTTGATAATTAATGATTCAAAATCAACATCATTTTCATCAACAGTGCCATTGTTACAATCATACGAAAATATCTATTGGATTTTAGGCGGCTTAGCAAAGAAGGGTGATAAGCTAAATTTAAATAAAAAATATTTTAAGAAAATAAAAGCCTATATCTATGGAACTAACAAAGCATTTTTTTTAAATGTACTGAAAAATAAATGCAGATTGCATTCATCAAAAAATCTAAAGGATATTCTTTCTAAATTATTTTTAGATATTAAAAAAAATAAAAATGGAAAAAAAACTATTTTATTCAGTCCTGCAGCAGCTTCATTTGATCAGTTTAAAAATTTTGAGGAAAGAGGAAGATATTTTAATCAACTGCTTAAAAAATATATAAATGCATAGATTTTTTGAAAATTTTTATGATTGGTGGAAGAATATAGATAAATTTATCCTTTTTCTTATTGCAGTTTTATTTTTTTTAGGTCTTTTCTTCTCTTTAGTATCGACATCTTTAATTGCTTCTGACAAACTTGATACGAACTCATATTACTTTTTTATCAAACACTTAATTTTTATTGGGTTGGGAGCTTCAATACTATTTTTTCTCTCAATTTTAAAAGAAGATATCTTGATTAAAATCTCATTAATTCTTTTTTTTATCACACTAGTGTTTCTTTTAATGGTTCCATTTGTGGGTATAGAAGTAAAAGGATCAAAAAGATGGCTTGATTTAGGGGTTTTACCACGCTTTCAACCTATAGAATTGTTAAAACCATACTTTATAGTTTTAGTCTCAATTATGCTCTGTTTAAATAAAAATATTTTTTACAAATATTTATTAAGTGGCATTGTTCTTTTGCCAGTTATACTTCTTTTAATCTCACAGCCCGATCTTGGCCAAACGTTATTAATTACCATGGTATGGTTAACACTAATATTTGTTTCAGGAATAAACATATATTTATTCTTTTTGTTTTTTATTTTTACAATATCAATATCAACATATTTAATATTTTTTGTATCAAAGTTTGAATACATAAAAATAAGACTTCTATCTTTTTTGAATACTAGTAGTGGAAATAATTACCAAGCGGATCGAGCAAGTGATGCAATTTCTGGTGGAGGATTTTTTGGTAGAGGGATCGGTGAAGGAACATTAAATTCAAAAGTTCCTGAAGCGCACACTGATTATATAATCTCTGTTATATCAGAAGAGTTTGGAGCTATTATTGTAATTTTGATAATGATTTTATATTTAGTCTTCTCTTATAATGTGATCAAAAAAATTAATAATACTATTTCAGAAAAAAATAAATTGATCTTAATTGGATGTGTAACATTGATATTGTTACAAACATTTGTACATGTTGGAGTAAATATTAGATTGTTGCCTACTACTGGTATGACCCTGCCATTTTTAAGTTATGGTGGCTCATCTATAATTAGTACAGCTTTAGTTTCAGGTATAATACTTAACTTAACAAAAAGAAGATTGTCAGAGGTATGACAAAAATATTAATCGTAACGGGTGGCTCAGGTGGCCATGTAATACCCGCTCTTACAATTTTTGATCATTTAAAAAATAATTTTGATGTTCGTATAGCCACAGATGAAAGGGGTACTAAATTTATAAATAAACAAGATTACGAATATAATTTAATAAAAGTACCAAACTTATTTAGTAATATTTGGTCTCTACCATTTAAAATATTTAAATTTATTTATGTAATGTTAGAGTCATATAATTACTTAAAAAAAAATAATATAAGCAAAATTATAAGCACAGGTGGGTATATGTCCTTTCCATTTTGTTTTGCATCTTTATTTTTAAATTGTGAGATTGTTTTATTTGAACCAAATAGTGTGATTGGACGGTCAAATAAATATATGATTAAAATTGCAAAAAAGATTTTATGTTACGATAAAAACTTGAAATTATTTCCCAAAAAATATTTTGGTAAAATTACATTGATTGCTCCAATTTTGCGAAAAGAAATTTATGAAGCAGAAAAAAATCCTCAACATTTACAAAAAAAAGTTATTAAAATTTTAATAGTTGGAGGAAGTCAAGGATCTATTTTTTTCGATAAACAAATAACAAAATACATTTTGGAGTTATCAAAAGAACTAAACATTGCAGTTAAGCAACAAGTTTTAAATATAAATGAAAGAAAAAGAATTAATGATTGTTATCAAAAATCTAATTTTAAATATGAATTATTTGATTTTGATGAAAATCTTCATACAAAAATTAATGATATAGATATCGCAATAACAAGATCAGGCGCCTCTGCAATTGCAGAATTAGCACATTTAAACATACCTTTTTTAGCAATACCTTTCCCATTTGCTAAAGATAATCATCAATTTTATAACGCCAAGGTATACGAGGAAAATAATTGTTGTTGGTTAATAAAACAAAACGATCTTAACAGCATAAATTTTATAAATATATTTAAAGATAAGAAAGATCATGAAGAAAAAAAAAATAATTTGTCAAAAATTACTAACCAAAACAGCTGGAATAATGTAAATAAAAAATTGATAGACCTTATCAATGAAAATTAATTTAGGAAAAAGAGAGCTAATTCACTTTATTGGAATAGGCGGAATAGGTATGAGTGGCTTGGCTTTAATAATGAACGGTCTTGGTTTCAGAGTTCAAGGTAGTGATATTTCAGAAAATAAGAATATTGATAGATTAAAACAAAAAAAAATACCAATCTTCCTAAATCATAATAAAAAAAATTTAAAAAATAGTACTGTTCTTGTAATTTCAACAGCAATAAAAAAGAATAATCCTGAATTAGTTCAAGCAAAAAAATTAAAGTTACCAATATATACAAGAGGAGAAATGCTTGGTCATATTGTTTCTTTAATGAAAAATATTGTAGTCACAGGATCTCATGGAAAAACAACTACAACATCATTACTATCTAGTATATTTGGAAGCGCCAAATTGGATCCAACCATAATTAATGGAGGAGTTTTAAATTCATTTGGTAACTCAGCTAAACTTGGAAAAAGTAATTGGTGCTTAATTGAATCTGATGAGTCTGATGGAAGCTTTTTAAAAATACCTTTTACATATTCTATAATTACAAATATTGATGCCGAACACCTGGATTTTTATAAATCTCTTAAAAATTTGAAAAAAAACTTTTCAAGCTTTATAGAAAAAACTCCCTCACTAGGGAAAACCTTTTTATGTATTGATGATAAAAATATTAAAGAAGTAATCAAAAAAACAAACAATAAAAATTTTTATACATATGGATTATCAAAAGATGCAAATTTTCATATTACAAATATTTTACAAAAAGAAAAATTCTCTGAATTTAATTTAAAAATTAAAATACCTGGTAACAAAAAAGAAATTAAAAAAATTAAGATACCTTTAATAGGCATTCATAATATTAAGAATGCAGCATCATGTGCTGCGATTTCTTTTTTAATAGGAATAAACACGAAAGTTATTAAGTCTGGTCTAAGAAATTTTAAAGGGGTAGAGAGAAGATTTAATTTTATATTTGAAATGAACAAGGCTTTATTCTTTGATGATTATGCTCACCATCCTACAGAAATATCTTCAGTTTTAGATGGAGTAAAAGAGGTATATAAAAAAAAAGAGATAATATGTGTGTTTCAACCTCATCGAATATCAAGAGTTAAACATCTTAAAAAAGAATTTTCAAAATCATTTAAAAAAGCAAATACTGTTATTCTATGTCCAATTTATAAAGCAAGTGAAAATATTAGATTAGGTTTCTCCTATGAAAGTTTTGCAAAATTAATAATTAAAAACTCAAAAGTAAATTTAATTAAAATTGAAAATGAAAATGAACTAAAAAAATTAATAAGACAAACTGGGTATGGTGAAAAAATTTATATTGGAATGGGGGCAGGCACCATATCAAGTTGGATAAAAAATTTAAATAAATTTTAATGCAAATTGACGATTTTAAAAATTTAAATTCCACTGAAGGAGAGATTCAATTTGAATATGATTTAAAAAAATTAAATTGGTTTAATATTGGAGGTAAGGCAAAAATCTTTTTTAAAGCAAATTCTCTTAAGGGATTAATAGATTTTTTAAAGGTTTATAAAAAAAGAGGTAAAATTTTTGTTCTGGGAGCTGGGTCTAATGTGTTGATCACAGATGGAATTTACAGTGGCGCAGTAATTAAGTTAGGCAAAAGTTTTCAAAATTTAACTATTTTTAATAAAAATATGATTAATGCTGGATGTGGTGTCACTCAAAAAAAACTCTCAGAATTTTCTATGGAAAATAATCTAAGTGGAATGGAATTTTTATCATGCATACCAGGTTCTGTAGGTGGAGGAATTCGAATGAACTCAGGTTGTTTCGAAAGAGAATTCAAAGATATCTTAATTTCTATACAGTGTATTGATCAAGATGGATCTTTAAAAATGATAAATAGAGAAAATATTAAATTTGAATATAGAGGGTCTGATTTATCAAAAGATTTAATTTTTTTAAGTGCAACGTTTAAGGGAATAAAAGAAGATCAAAATTCAATTCAAAGCAACATGTTAAAAATGAAACACCAAAAAAAGAATGCACAACCCACTAAAGTAAAAACAGGTGGTAGTACTTTTAAAAATCCAAAAGATCAAACAGAAAAAAAAGCTTGGGAATTAATTAGAGAGTCAGTTCCAAACTCTTTGAATTTTGGTGATGCAGCTATTTCTAAAAAACATGCAAATTTTTTTGTCAATAAAAAGGATGCATCCTTTAATGACATGAAAAAATTAATTACAACAGTAAGAGATAAAGTTTTTAAAAAAACAGGAGTTGCAATTAATACGGAAATAATAATTGTTGAATGAAACAAAAAATATTGCTAGTTGCAGGTGGTTATTCAAACGAAAGAGAAATAAGTCTAAAAACGGCAAAAAGCGTATATAAAGAACTTAGAAAAAATAAAAATTATATAATTGAATTTGTCGAGCCCGATGGAAACTTTATCAAAAAAATTAAAAGTTTTAAGCCTAGCGTAGTATTTAATTTGTTACATGGTAGATATGGAGAAGATGGATATATCCAAGCTTTATTAGAATCACAAAAAGTTAAATATACTCATTCTGGAGTACTTTCATCATCGTTAGCTATTGACAAGGAAATTTCAAAAAAAATATATGCAATGAATAAAATATTAACTCCAAAATATATTAAATATAATTTTAAGTCTCCCGAAAAAATTAAACTATTAAAAATAGTAGAAAAAAAACTAAATTTTCCAGTAGTTATTAAACCTATAAATGAAGGCTCAAGTGTAAAAGTCTTTATATGTCAAAAAAAAAATTTTTTAAAAAATTTGAAAAATTTAAGAGATTACGATGAAATCTTAATTGAAAAATTTATCCCAGGGAGGGAAATACAAGTAGCAATTCTTGGAGATAAAAAACTTGGAGCAATAGAACTTAAGCCAAAGAGAAAATTTTATGATTACGAGGCAAAATATAATCCTAAAGCTAAAACTGAACATATAATTCCTGTAGATTTAAGTAGAAAAAATTATGATAAACTTACCAACATTGCTTTGAAAGCACATAAATTATTAAGGTGTCGTGGAGTCACTAGATCAGATTTTAGATTTTATAATAACAAATTTTATTTACTAGAAACAAATACTCAACCAGGTATGACATCTCTCTCCTTAGTTCCTGAGATAGCAAGGTATAAAAATATCTCTTTTGGAGATTTGATTAATAAAATTATTAAAGATGCGTCAATTAATAAATAAAAAAAAAATTTATCTTTATTTTTTTATTTTTGTATTTCTTACTACTGCCATCAATACAAACTATAGTATGTCCTTCTTAAAATATTTTAATGTAAAATCTATTGATATAATTGGTTTAAATCTTGAGGATCAAATTAGATTAAAAGAAAACTTAAATATTCTTAAAAATAAAAATATTTTTTTTATCAAAGATGATGAATTATTAAATGTTTTAATAAAATACAAAGAGTTTGAAGATTATAAAATTCAGAAGATCTTTCCATATAAATTAAAAATAGAAATAAGAAAAACAGAGTATATTGCAAAAACTATAATAGATGGAAAGGAGTATTTAATTGGAGAAAATAAAAAATTTATAGAATTTAAAAATTATATGTTAGATCAAGATTTACCTGTTGTATTTGGAAATTTTCCAATTGAAAGCTTTATAAATTTACGAGAAAATTTAAAAGAGATTAACTTTGACCTGGATATAATCGATAATTATTTCTATTTTAAAAGTGGAAGATGGGACTTAGATATTCAAAATAACATTACCATCAAACTACCCTCGAATAATCAATTTGCATCTTTAAAAAATTTAAATTTTTTAAAAGAAAAAGAACAATTAAAAGTAAATAGTATTATCGATTTTAGAATTAAAAATAAAATAATTATTACGAATGATAAATAAAAAAATAAATACAGTCATAGATCTTGGAAATTCAGCAATAAGATTATCCATATTTGATGAAAAAAATAAAAATATTTTTTCGTTAATTGAAGAAGTAGAATATTTATCTGAAGAAAATAATCAATTAAAGTCCTTAAAAAAAATTATTAGAAAATCTGAGAAAGAGATATCAAGCCATATTGATAATATTATATTATTAATTGATAAATCAAATATTTTAATAATAGATCTTTCAATAAAAAAAAAAGTTGACCAAATTCAATCATCCGATGAAATTCAGCAATCCGCTATTTTAGATTGTTATCAAATTATAACTCAGTCTTATAAAAATAAAAAAATAATAAATTTTTTAATTAATAAAATTTTTATAGATGAGATAGAGGTAAACGAGCTAAAAAATAATTTAAAAGATAAATCATACATAATATTTCAATTCAAAATTTTATGTTTGCCAAACGATACTCTATTTAACATTAAAAAAGTATTTACAGATAATAATGTTAATATAAAAAATATTTTTTGTTCAAGTTTGGTTAGATCAAATTCATATCTCAATTATTTTAAAAATGAAATATTTACTGCATTTTTAGACATTGGACTAAATAGAAGTACTTTAATTTTATATAAAGAAAAAAAACTCGCATATATCAATAATGTTTCAATTGGTAGTCACAATATTACAAAAGACATCTCATATATATTAAAGCTAAATGTGGACGAATCTGAAAAAATAAAAAAAATATTTAACAAATCTGAAACAGATTTTTCATTTTCAGATGAAAATTACCCTGAAGAAAAGATTCATAAAAAATTAATTAGTAAAAATATTTCAATTGATCTATTAAAAAAAGTTATTTTGGCAAGAGTAGATGAAATATTTAACCTATTGTTTAGTGATGTCCAAAATTCAATACAAAATTTATCAAAGGAAAAGCTTTTATTGGTATTAATTGGTAGAGGATCTAAATTATTTGATGAAAATTCTTTCAATTTTGAGAGTATAGAAAATTTTAAAGATATAATCTTTTATGAGGAAAATGATATGGAGATTTGTAAATTAGGTTTAAAATATGGTTCTGAACAAAACATTAAGATAGAAAATTCAAAAAAATTCATTAAAAAACAAGGTATTTTTGAGAAATTCTTTAATTTGTTCCAAAAAATTTGAATTGTATTTTGTTGTAATAATACGTGTATGTCTAATTAATCGTGTATTAATTATAAGACCCATGTGTCTTTATTAACTCAAAAAACTATTAATAAAAAATTTTCAATAAGTGGTGTTGGAGTTCACACTGGATCGAAAGTGAACATGAATGTACTTCCAGCACCTGCAAATACAGGGGTAATTTTTAAAAGGACAGATCTAAAAATACATAACACTGTGATACCAAATTATAGAAACGTAGTTGATGCAACCCTTTGTACAACAATTTCAAATGAATATAATGTAAAGGTATCAACTATAGAACATCTAATGGGTGCTCTTTATGGCTTAGGGGTAGATAACGTCATTGTAGAGTTAGATTCTCAGGAAGTTCCAATTGTAGATGGTTCAGCTAAGAAATTTGTAGAATTAATAATAGAGGCTGGATTTAAAAATTATGATGAACCAATAAAATTAATTAAAGTTAATTCAAGTGTTGAGTTAAGTGAGGGCTCTAAATCAATATCGATCGATAAATCTAATGTATCTTCAGAAATTGATTTTGAGATAAAATATAATAATTCTGTAATTAAAACTCAAAGAAATAAAGTTAGTCTTTTCGAAGATAATTTAAATGATATCTACAATTCAAGAACATTTTGTTTGTATGAAGATATTAAAAAATTAGAAACACTAGGTCTTGGTAAAGGTGGTAGTTTAGATAATGCAATAGTAGTAAAGAATGATTTAATTTTAAATAAAGAGGGTTTAAGGAACCATTTGGAGTTTGTAAATCACAAGATTCTAGATTGCATGGGTGACTTGTATTTATCGGGTTATAGGATCATAGGATCTTTAAGATGCTCTCAAGGGGGACATAGTCTAACAAATAAATTATTAAAAAAATTGTTTGATGATAGATCTAATTACTCGTTAATAGAAATTAAAGGAAAAAATTTACCACATTCATTCACTGACAGAAATCAATTAAAATCTATAGCCTAATAATTAGAAATTTTCAAAAATTCTGCTAAAAAGTAAAGATGTCTTTTTTGTTAAAAGTTTTTATTATAATAATTTTAATTAATATTACTTCTTGTGCAAAAAAAGATAAAAAAATTTCAATAGTAGAGGAAAAAAGTTTAGAAATGCAAATGATCGATGCTTACAATGAGGGTCTTGAAGAGCTAAATAATAATGATGTTATTTATGCAGCAAAAAAATTTAATGAAGCTGAATTGCTTTACCCTCAATCTATTTGGGCTCCAAGAGCAGCATTGATGGCCGCTTATGCTTATTTTTCCCAACTATATTATGATGACACAATATTAGAATTAGAAAAATTTCTACAAAAATATAAAAATCATCCTAGAAGAGATTATGCTTACTACCTGTTAGCTTTAAGTCATTACAATTTAATAATTGATGAAACTAAAGATTTAGAAGAAATAATTAAATCTAAAAAATATTTTAAAATCATTATTAAAAATTATCCAAATACTGAATTTGCTATAGACTCAGAATTTAAACTTGAACTTATACAAGAAATACTTGCTTCAAAAGAAATGTACCTTGCAAGATATTATGTAGATAGAGAAAAATGGATACCCGCAATTAACAGGTTTAAAACAGTAATTAATGATTATGAAACCACCATCTATGTCGAGGAAGCTCTTCATAGATTAGTTGAATTACATTATAAGTTAGGTTTAGTAGATGAGTCTAAAAAATATGCCTCTTTATTAGGTTATAATTACCAGTCGAGTGAATGGTATGAGGAAAGTTATAAAATTTTAAATAAGAATTATGTTAAAACAGCAAAAAAAGGAGACTCAAAAAAAGAACAATCAATATTGCAAAAATTTAAAGATCTACTTAAATAAGTTGATCAGATGAATAAGGAAGTTGAAAAAATATATAAAAGAAAGATTAAAGAATTCCAAAAACATAACAAATTATATTATGACAAAAGTGCCCCAGCTATTTCTGACAGCGAATTTGATGAACTTAAATCTGACATAATAAATTTAGAGAAAAAATATTCTTTTCTTAGAAGCGTAAAATCTCCATCTAATTCTGTAGGTTTTAAACCATCTAAAAATTTTGAAAAGTTTAAACATAAAGTACAGATGTTATCTTTATCCAATGCATTTGATAGAGAGGATTTAATTAATTTTGAAAAAAAAATCCTAAATTATCTAAATGAAAAAATTGCGTTAGAATATAGTGTTGAGCCAAAAATTGATGGTATTTCGGCATCTTTGACTTATTTAAATGGCAATTTAACTTATGGTGTTTCTCGAGGTGATGGGAATGAAGGCGAGCTTATAACAAACAATTTAAAAACCATCAAAGATATCCCACATAAAATTTTAAAAAAAAATATTCCTAAGGAAATAGAAATAAGAGGGGAAGTTTTTATTGAAAAAAAAGATTTTGAAAAAATAAAGTATAACTTTGCAAATCCTAGAAACGCGGCATCTGGATCACTTAGACAAAAAGATCCTAAAGAAACATCAAAGATTCCTCTTAAATTTATTGCTTACACATTTGGATTTATGAGTGAAAATAAATTCAAAAATCAGTCTGATTTTTTGAATGAGCTTAAAACTTGGGGATTTTTAACAAGTAATTATAATAAAGTAATAAAAACTACCGATGAGCTATTTATATTTCATGAGCAATTTGAAAAGAAAAGATTTGATTTAAATTATGATATTGATGGATTAGTTTATAAAGTAAATAGTTTGCAATTACAAAAAAGATTAGGATTTACCTCAAATGCCCCTAGATGGGCAATAGCACATAAATTTTCTGCAGATCACTCATATTCTGAAATTTTGAACATCGATATCCAAGTTGGACGAACAGGAGCTTTAACGCCTGTTGCAAAAGTCAAACCAGTAAATATTGGAGGTGTAGTGGTATCAAATGCAACCTTACACAATGAAGATGAAATTATAAGAAAAGATATAAGAGTTGGTGACACAGTAAAAATTGAAAGAGCAGGAGATGTTATCCCTCACGTTTTGGAAGTTGATCTTAAAAAAAGAAAAAAAACACAAAATAAATTTATATTCCCAACAATATGTCCTTCTTGTGGATCTAAGACAGAAAAAGAATTTAATAAAATTACTAAAAAATTCGATGCAGTGAGAAGATGTTCTAATGATGGATACACTTGCAATAAAATTGCAGTGGAAAAAATAAAACATTTTATATCAAAGGATGCAATGAATATTGATGGCTTAGGAAAAAAAGTAGTAGAAAAATTTTGGGATTTAAAATTTATAAAACTTCCTCAAGATATATATAATTTAGATTACCAGAAAATTTCTTCTCTTGATGGATGGGGACCACAATCAGCTTCAAATCTTAAATTTTCAATTGAAAATTCAAAAAAAGTTACACTAGATAAATTTATATTTTCATTAGGAATAAGACATATTGGAATAGAAAATGCAAAAATAATTGCTGATTTTACAAAAAATATAAAAAGTTTTTTAAATTTTTTAAAAAAAGATAAAATTAAAGAACTCATTAACATTGATGGAATAGGAGAAACCCAAGTTAAATCTTTAGAAAAATTCTTTCAAAATAAAACAAATATTAAAGTTGTAGAAAAATTAAGTGAGATACTAAATGTTAAAGATAGAGAAGTTAAGAGCAAAGGTAAATTAAAAAATGTTTCTTTCATGTTTACTGGCAAACTTCAAAACATTAGTCGTGCAGAGGCTAAAAGTTTAATTGAAGAAAATGCTGGCAGTATTGTTAGTAGTGTTACAAAGAAATTAGATTTCTTAGTTACTGGTGAAAAACCAACTAATAGAAAAGTAGAGCAGGCTAAAAATTTGGGAATTAAAATACTTACGCAAAAAGAGTGGTCTGATTTATTGAATTAGTTTTGCAAGCCACTTTCTCTCTTTATTATTAAGGTATGCTGATATTTTTGAGTAAGTTTCCAAGTGGTAAGAAAAAATATAATCTTTTTCAATTTTTGTTAGCAAATTTTCATCTATTAAATCTTTTTCAAGAGGAGCAAAAGTTAAGTTTTTGAAAAAAAGATTTTTATTATTTCCATCTATATAGACTAAATTTTCAATTCTTATTCCAAGCTTGTTTTCCAAATAAATACCTGGCTCATTGCTAACAATCATACCTTTTTTTAATTTTATAAAATTGTTTTTGGATATACTTTGTGGACCTTCGTGTACATTCATAAAAAACCCAACTCCATGCCCAGTTCCATGTCTATAGTCTAAATTTATAGAGTTAAGACTTTTTCTAGCTAGTTTATCTATATTATTTCCATTTTTCCATTTATCTATTTTTGACATTGCAACTGCTATGTGACCTTTCAAAACCCTTGTATAAAGCTCTTTAGTTTTCTTACTAGGATGACTAAAAGAAATTGTTCTTGTAATATCAGTTGTACCCCATTTGTATTGTCCACCTGAATCTACTAATAAAAGATGATCTTTATTAAGTTTACGGTTTGATTTCATATTGGATCTATAGTGAATTATTGCACCGTTTGGTCCTGACCCTGCAATTGTACTAAAGCTTGGAAATAAATAATTTTTGCTTTGCTTTCTTAAACTCTCCAATTTTTTTTCAACTTTAATCTCATCTAATTTTCTTATATTTGAATTTTTTATCCAGTATAAAAATTTTGTAACTGCAACACCATCTTTAATATGTGCTTCAATCATATTTTTAATTTCAGTTTTATTTTTAATAGATTTCAAATCATTAATTGGATCTACTTTTTTTTTAATAAAAAACTTTGAATTAATTAATTTCTCATTAAAAATTGAACAGGTTTTGCTATCTATGCAAAATGATTTTCCTTTTAAAGAGCTTAATATTTTGAAGAAATCATCTTTTTCATGAACAGAAATTCTGTTTTTTAAAAATTCTGTTTTTATATTTTTTAATTTTTTTATATTTCCAAAAAGTATTATATTTTTATTACTGGTTAAAATAGCTTGAAAATTGGCTATCGGAGAATTTGGCAAATCTTTACCTCTAATATTAAGTAGCCAGCAAACATTTTCCCCTGAACTGATAAATAAATTATCTAACTTTTCACTTTCAAGAATTTTGTTCAATCTATTAATTTTACTTTTTGAACTTTCCCCAACAACTGAACTATTTATCTGATAAATTAAATTATCTCTATTAACAATCTCAGCTTTATTTCGGAATAGATTAGAGTTTACTGGAAATAGATTACAAGAGTTATTAAAATATATTTTTAAAGTTTCTGTTGTAAATAATTTTGGGTCAAAACCAATATTAAGTCGAGCATCATTTTTTAATATGTCTTTTGGCCATTCGTAAGGTATCTCATGAATTTTAAATTTTTTTCCTGACTGTTTTTTAGCTTGTATTGTGTATCTGCCATCAACAAATAAATGATTTGAGTTTTTTAAAATTAATATAAAGCCTGCAGATCCAGAAAAATTTGCAACTATCTCAAGTTTATTCATTTTTGAATATTCTGTAAAAAACTCATCGTTTTTTGGTACTATATATCCATCTAGATTATTAAGATTTATTAGGTTTTTAATTTTATTTATCATTTAATTTTTTTTGATATCTCAGCCAGCCAGGACTTCTAATCGGTTCATCAAATTCAATGTCTTGGTTAAATTCAAAATCATCCTCGTTTTCATCAATAAAATTGTTATTTTTTTTTAAATTTTCATCTGGCAATTCATCAATAAACCTAGATGACATGCTATCTATCCAATCACCTTGATAAAATCTGTTCATAGAAAACGATATTTTCGCTACTTTTTTTGCCCTTGTTATTCCCACGTAAGCCAGTCTTCTTTCCTCTTCCAAACCACTTTCACCTTTTTCCTCAATGCTTTTTTGATGAGGAAATAAACCTTCTTCCCAACCAGGCAAAAATACAACATCAAATTCTAAACCTTTTGAAGCGTGCATAGTCATAAGATTTACTTTTTCCGTTTCCCAATCTTGATCCAAAGATGTTGCAAGAGCGACGTGTTCTAAGAAACTTTCAAGATTATCAAATTCTTTCATTGCATTTAATAATTCCTTTATATTTTCTAATCTATTTTCATTTTCTAAATCTTTTTTGTTTTTTAACATTTCACTGTATCCAGATTCATCCAAAACAAGTTGCAAAAGTTTATTATGGTTTATTTTTTTTCTTAAATCTTCTCTCCACTTTTGTAAAAGATTTAACAATGAATTTAATCCTAATTTAGTTTTTGGTTTAATTTTATTTTCTTCGATAAGTTTCCTCGCAGCATTTTCCAAAGATGTTTTGTTTAATTTTGCATATTCATTTATTAATTTGATTGTTGTATCTCCAATTGATCTCTTAGGAACATTAATTATTCGTTCAAACGATAAGTCATCAAAAGGTTGATGAATAACCTTTAAATATGCAACACAATCTTTAATTTCAGCTCTTTCATAAAATTTAATACCCCCAACAATTCTGTACGGCATTCCTATTTTTAAAAATCTCTCTTCAAATTCTCTAGTTTGAAATATAGCTCTTACTAAAATTGCCACTTCATTAAGGGAGAACTTTTTTTTAAGTCTCTCAATTTCTGAACCAACTTCAATTGCCTCGTCTTTAACATTTCTAAAACAACTTAAACTGACCAGCTCTCCATCATCATGATTTGTAAACAAATTTTTCCCCACTCGATTTTGGTTATTTTCAATTAATTTAGATGCAACACTCAAAATATTTTGTGTTGATCTATAATTTTTTTCCAATCGAATAACTTTTGTATTTTTATAAACTTTATCAAATTCTAGAAAGTTTTTTATTTCCGCACCTCTCCAACTATAAATTGATTGATCATCATCCCCAACGCAACAAATATTTTTATTAAAATCTGACAAATGCCTTAACCACTCACTCTGAATAAAATTAGTATCTTGATATTCATCAACTAAAATGAATTTAAATTTTTTTGAATATAACTCTGCAATATCAGTATATTTTTTAAATATTTTTACAGTATGCAAAATCAAATCACTAAAATCTGCTGAATTTAAATTTATCAATTTTTCTTGGTAAATTTTGTAAATACTTAAAAAATTTTTCTCTAATGGATCTTTTCTTTTCAAAATAACATCTTGAGGGTAAAAACCTTTATTTTTCCATTTATCAATAATTGCCAGGATGAATTTTGGTGATATTTTTTTTATATCTATATTTTCTGCTTTACATATATTTTTAATAAGTCTTACCTGATCATCTTGGTCTATAATTGAAAAATTACTTTTGAGCCCAACAGCATCAGCGTGTTTCCTAAGAAGTTTTGCACTAATTGAATGAAAAGTTCCAAGCCATGGTAATCCCGTAGCATCTTTCCTGAGCAATTTAGACACCCTTAATTGCATTTCTTTTGCAGCTTTATTTGTAAAGGTGACAGCTAAAATTTGGTTTGGGAACGCTTTATTTTTTTTTATTATATGTGCAATCCTTGAAGTAAGAACTTTAGTTTTACCTGATCCTGCACCAGCTACTATCAAAAGAGGACCATCTAAACATTCTACCGCCTCTCTCTGATTTTCGTTTAAATTGCTTAAATATTCTGAATTTAACATCTAATTTTTTATAGTATAAGCCATATTAAATTTTATGAGGAAAAGAAAAAAAATAGACTCTCCCACAATTATTTTGTCATCAATTATTGTAGTTTTTACAATAATTATATTTTTATCATTACCAGTTTTTTTTAATTATAAAAGTATACAAAATGAAATAGAAAATAAATTTTTTTCAGATTTTAAGATTAATCTAAAAATTTTAGATAATATTTCTTTTAGAGTGCTTCCAAGACCACATTTATTGATTAAAAAGGCGAATCTTGATTTTAATTTAGAAAATGAAAAATCTGCAATTGTGGAGGTAGAAAATTTAAAACTTTTTATTCCAAGCAACAAAATTTATTCAAAAAAAAACATAATTATTACTGACATAAAGTTTCAAAATATTAATTTAAATCTTAAAATAAATGATATTAATGATATTAGAAATCATTTTTATTACAAAATTAATAAACCAATTAATATCACTAACATAAAAATATTTCTTAGTGATAATAAAAATAATGTAATTTTAATTGCACCAATTAAAAAAGTTAATTACCAGATAAATGAAAATTTTTCGGCAAAAGAGTTTAAATTAAAAGGATCTATTTTCGATATCGACTTCAAATCTTATTGGAGAAGAAATTATGATGATCCAAAATCATCTTTAAATGAAATAAAGTTAAAAAATCCAAATATTTTTATTAAAAATTTATTTAAATCTCAAAACAAAAATGAATTTAAAGGCAGTAGTTCAATTGATTTTTTAAATGAAAATATATCATTTAGTTACAATTATAAAGATTCTAAAATTGAAATAAATTCGCAAGAAAAAAAAAATAATCAAAAAATTAAATTCAACTCAATAATAGAACTCAATCCATTTTATTTAGATGGAGAAATTATATTTGAAGAAAAAAAAGTAGGTTTTATCACTGATTATATATTAAACTCAATTTCTAATGCTGATAAAAAATTATTAGAAAACTTAAATGGAGAGTTGAAACTATCTTTATCAAATTTAGATAGCAAAATTTTAAGCAGCGGAAAAATTTCACTATTTATAAATGAAGGACAAATTAAAACTGCAAACTCCTTTTTCGAGATAGATAAAATAGGTATAATAAAGTCATCATATAATTATGTGATTAAAGAAGGTGAGCTTTTTTTTGAGACTAAAAATGTTCTTAACGTTAATAATCACAGGGAATTAGCCCGAAAATTTCAACTTAATTTTAAAAAGGTTAACAACATTAATAAAGTATATTTTGATTTTGTTAGAAATATAGATACAGGGGATATGTTTTTGTCAAATATATTTATTAATGATAAAAACTCACAAAATCTATTACAGGAAATAATTAAAACAAATAACATGTTAGTTCTCAAATCTACTTTGAGAGATATTTTAAATTAACTTGGTTTGGTCATTAAAAAAGGATTTACAATTTGGTCATATTCTTTTTCATTGATAAGTCCTGTTTTTAATGTCTCGTATTTAAGTTTTGTTCTGTTTTTTAAAGCTGTTTTTGCAATTTTAGCAGCATTATCGTAACCAATCTTTGGAGCAAGTGCAGTTACAAGCATTAAAGAGTTTTCTAAATGTTCTTTAATCTTTAATTTATCTGCTTTTATTCCATTCACACAAAATAAGCTAAAGTTTTTTACGCTGTCTGCAATAAGATCGATAGACTGAAGAATATTGTGAGCAATCAAAGGTTTAAAAACATTTAATTCAAAATGTCCATGAGATCCAGCAACAGTAATTCCTGTGTGATTTCCGATAACTTTAGCGCATACCATTGTTACAGCTTCGCATTGGGTGGGATTTACTTTACCAGGCATAATTGATGAGCCAGGCTCATTTTCTGGCAAAATTAATTCACCATAACCTGCTCTTGGTCCCGAACCTAAAAATCTTATATCATTGGAAATCTTCATTAAAGCAACAGCACAGGTATTTAAAGCTCCAGAAAAATTAACAATTGCGTCATGTGCAGCAAGTTCAGAAAATTTATTAGGTGCAGTTTTAAATTTGATCTTACAAAATTTTCTTATCTCTTTAACTATTTTTTTGTCAAAGTTTTTTTTTGTATTTATTCCTGTTCCTACTGCGGTGCCACCTTGCGCTAAAAAAAGAATATCATTCAGACAATATTTTATTCTATCCAAACTCTTTTTTACTTGTTCATGGTATCCGGAAAATTCTTGTCCTAGAGTAAGTGGCGTTGCATCTTGAAGGTGTGTTCTTCCAATTTTAACAATTCTCTTAAATTCAATAGATTTTTTTCTTAAAGAATTTTCTAAAATTTTTAAGTTTGGAATTAACTTTCTAATTGTTTCTTTTGCTATTGAAATGTGCATAGCAGTAGGAAAAACATCATTTGTAGATTGTGATTTATTAACATGATCATTCGGGTGAACAGGTTTTTTTGATCCTTTTTTACCTCTAAGAATTTGAATTGCTCTATTCGCAATAACTTCATTTACATTCATATTTGTTTGAGTGCCAGATCCTGTTTGCCAGACTTTTAAAGGAAAATTTTTATCCAACTTTCCAGCAATAACCTCATTTGAGGCTTTAATTATTGCATTAGCTATTTTGCTTGAGATCAATTTATCCTTTTTATGAACTATTGCAGCAGATCTTTTAATTATTGCTATTGATTTAATTATTGAGAAATCAACCAGTATTTTTCCAATATTGAAAAACTTATTTGATCTTTGAGTAGATGCTCCCCAATACCTATCATCAGGCACATTTATGTATCCAATGCTATCAAATTCTTTTCTTGTTTTCATTTAATTGAATAAAGTTTCAAATTATTTATATACTAGATTTTAATAATCTTACAGGAGTAAAATGACTAACTTTCAAAAAGTAAAAACATTCATGCTAACATTTGGCCAGGAAGTAAAATCAAAACCATCTCTTAGCACAGAAAAAATAAATGATTTAAGATATAATTTAATTAAAGAGGAACTAGATGAATTAAAGCAAGCAATGGAAGATAAGGATCTATTAGAAATTGCTGATGCGCTTACAGATATACTTTATGTAACTTATGGAGCAGGTATAGCATTTGGCATCGATTTAGATAAATGCTTCGAGGAAGTTCAAAACTCTAATATGAGCAAA
Organism: uncultured Pelagibacteraceae bacterium; assembly: GCA_902634935.1. Classification (GTDB taxonomy): domain Bacteria; phylum Pseudomonadota; class Alphaproteobacteria; order Pelagibacterales; family Pelagibacteraceae; genus Pelagibacter. The sequence continues at coordinate 11,537 of CACPMF010000006.1, read as the reverse complement.
TTAGGAGAGGATGGAAAACCTATATATAATGAGGCTGGAAAAGTAATGAAAGGACCTAATTATTTCAAACCAGATTTATCAAAATTTGTTAAATAATACTTAACCATTGTGGCTTTTTAAATAGCACCTTTGCGTTTTCACAACTAAGCTCTTTATCAAATTCAAATTCTTTTTCTTTAATTTTAATTAGTGCAAAAGGCTTACTATTTTTAATTAAAATTTTTCCAATTTCAGTATTATTTACTCTAAGGACACCATCATCTATATTTCCTTCGAGAATTGTAAAAGGAAGTATTCTTTTACTCAATTTGTTTTTATGTTTAATTCTAGCTGTATTTTCCTGTCCAACATAACAACCTTTCTTAAAATCTATTCCTTTTAATTCCTCAAAATTACATTCAATACCAAATAATTTATTTTGTAGTTCTTTCGTGTCTATTTGAGGAACTCCAAGAGAATGACTTAAGTTATAATATTCATCAATATTTGATGATTGTAAATTTAATTTTTTTAAAGAAAGATATAACTTTTCAAGATTAATAATTAGTCTAGCACCCAAGTCGGTATGCCTTGGATCTAAAAATATAATGTCCTCTCTAAATTTCGTTGTATATCCATTTAGATCTTTAGTATTTTCTAACTCAAGAAATTTATCTTTATTAAGTGCTGCTATAACAAACTCATTGCTGAGATTTAAAATTTCGACTTTAGATCTTAGTTTATATAATGTTAATTGCTTATACAGTTCATCTATAATTTTTTTTTCACAATCTAAAAAATAACCTGACTTATGCTTTACAACTATAAAGTCATATAAGTATTTTCCTTGAGGATTTAGCAAACCAGCAAAACATGAATTGTTCTCTGATACTGCATAAATATCATTCGTAATAATATTTTGAAGGAATTCTTTTACATCATCTCCGCTTACATATAGTAAACCTCTATCCTCTAAAATATACACTTTATTTTTATTCATAATTGATTGATCTAATATATTAATATAATAACTTTTTTAAAAAATGTTAGATTTAATAATAAAAAATGGGTCCTGCTATATTGATGGAAATCTAACTAAAACAGATATTGGTATATCAAACAGCAAAATTTCTCAGATCGGAAATCTTGAAAATGAAAAAAGTAAGGACATTTATGATGCAAACAATTTAGTTGTTTTACCTGGTTGTTTAGATACCCAAGTGCATTTTAGAGAGCCAGGATCTATAGATACAGAAGATCTTCATTCAGGTAGTAGAGCAGCAATTGTAGGAGGTATTACTGGTGTATTTGAAATGCCAAATACAAACCCTCCAACTTCAAATAAAAAAGAATTTCAGAAAAAATTAGATCTTGCAAAAAATAGAATGTACTGCAACTATGCTTTTTATTTTGGTGCAACAGCTGATAATGCTGATGATTTAGCAAGTTTAAAAACATTAGAGGGATGCTGTGGAATAAAATTATTTGCAGGATCTTCAACTGGAAATTTATTAGTTGCTGAAGAAGATGATATTGACAAGGTTTTTCAAAATAGTTCTAAAGTTGTTGCAGTTCATTCTGAGGATGAAGCAATATTAAATACAAATAAAAAACTTATTAAAAACGGAGATGTTCACACGCATCCGGTTTGGAGAAGTGTGGAATGTGCATTATCGTCAACAAGAAGAATTGTAAGAATCGCTGAAAAATATAACAAAAAAGCACACATTCTTCATATAACAACTAAGGAGGAAGTAGATTTTTTATCTCAACACAAAGGAAATGTTACATTTGAAATTACACCTCAACATTTAACTTTATATGCTCCGGACTGTTATGAAAAACTTGGAACCTATGCTCAAATGAATCCCCCTTTAAGAGATAAGTCACATTATGACAGATTATGGTATGGCGTTAGAAATAATTTTAATGATACGATTGGATCTGACCACGCTCCGCATCTAAAAGAAAATAAAGATAAAGAATATCCAAATTCACCATCAGGAATGCCAGGCGTCCAAACTTTACTACCCGTGATGTTAAATCATGTGAATGACAGAAAATTATCTCTAAGCCAGTTAATAAATTTTTTATGTGAAAATCCAGTTAAAATTTTTGGAATCCAAAATAAAGGATATATTAAAAAGGATTACGATGCAGATTTTACTATTGTTGATATGAATAAAATAATTGAAATACAAAATGAGAGGATTGAGAGTAAATGTAAATGGTCGCCATTTAATGGAGACAAATTTAAAGGTACACCAGTAGCAACTATCGTGAATGGAAAAATTAAGATGGAAAATGGTAAAATAATTGGTGATCCAGAGGGAGTCCCTTTGAAGTTTGAGTGAAAGTGAAATCAGTAATTAAAATAATTTTTCTAATTTTTTTAATAATTTTTTCTATAGCTGGAGTGAGTGATAAACAAAGATCAGTCATTGATAATCAAATTTTTTTAATAAAGGAGGGCATGATTTCAAAAGAAAAAGTTTTTAAAAAAGCTAAAAAATTTGATGATACTGGAGTTTTTGGAATAGGATCAGATGAAATGACTAAAGAGGAGTTTGAAGATTATCTAAAATCAAAAATATTTACGATACATGATTAAATTTGTGATATATTAAGTTAAAAGTTAATCTTTATCAGTTTTAAGAAAACCCAATACAAAAATAAATTTTTTTTAAATAATGTTATAAACTAAATTGTTTTATTGGAGTATACATTTACAAGTGTAACACCTATAACGATTAGAAACATACCAAATAAAGCCTGCCAACTTAATGTTTGTTTAAAAAAAATATATCCTAATACTGCAATTGTAAAAATTCCCAAACCGCTCCATGTCCCATAAACTATTGCAATTGGCAATTTATCCATAACAAAAGTAAGCAAATAAAAAGCTGACAAGTAAAAAATTGCTAAAAAGATTGTTGGAGTTATCTTGGTAAAGTTTTGAGTAACAGGAAGCAACATTGTTCCACAGACTTCACAAATAATAGCTCCCACCAAAAAAAGATACGTTTTGATCACTAATTCAAAATTTTATTTTCTATTAAACTTTCTTTAATTTCATCAAGAATTGCAGGATCATCAATAGTTGCTGGCATTTTATAATCTTCTTTATCGGCAATTTTTCTCATTGTGCCTCTTAAAACCTTGCCAGACCTTGTTTTTGGCAATCTTTTTACAACTATAGCAATTTTAAATGCAGCAACTGGACCAACTTTATCTCTAACCAATTGAACACACTCTTTTGAAATTGTTTCATTATCTTTTGTAACCCCCGCTTTCAAAGCAATTAATCCTACTGGTAATTGGCCTTTCAGCTGATCTTTAATTCCTATCACTGCACATTCAGCAACAGATTGATGTTCAGATAAAACTTCCTCTATTGCACCTGTTGATAGTCTATGTCCTGCAACATTAATAATGTCATCAGTCCTAGACATTATCCAAATATATCCATCATCATCAATGTGACCAGCATCATAAGTTTGATAGTAGCCTTTATAATTACTCATATAATTTTCTTCATATCTTTTATCAGCATTCCATAAAGTTGGAAAAGTTCCTGGAGGAAGTGGAAGTTTAACTACAATATCTCCCATTTCATTTGGTTTTGCAATTGTCTGATCAGGTTTTATAATTTTTACATCATATCCAGGTACCGCTTTACAAGCTGAACCATATTTAGTTTTTTGCATTTCAATTCCTGTACAATTTGAACTAATTGCCCAACTAGTTTCAGTTTGCCACCAATGATCAATTACAGGAACATTTAATAAATTCTCCGCCCATTTAATTGTATCTGGATCTGCTCTTTCTCCTGCTAGGAAAAGCGACTCAAAAGAGCTTAAATCATATTTCGAAAAAAATTTTCCATCTGGATCCTCTTTTTTAATCGCTCTAAATGCCGTTGGAGCAGTAAATAAAGATTTAATTTTGTGCTCAGATATTACTCTCCAAAAAACACCTGCATCAGGAGTGCCAACGGGTTTACCTTCAAACAATACAGTGGTACATCCTTTGAAAAGCGGAGCATACACAATATATGAGTGACCAACAATCCAACCAATATCACTTGCTGACCACCAAACATCATCTTCATTGACGTTATAAATATTTTTCATTGTCCATTTTAAAGCAACGATGTGCCCGCCAATATCTCTAACTATTCCCTTTGGGACACCAGTTGTGCCAGATGTATATAAAATGTAAGCATACTCATTCGCGCCCATTTCAACACAATCTATATCTTTTGCATTTGATAACGCCTCATCCCAACTAATCTCTAAAGGAGCGTTAAGTTTTACTTCATGATCTTTTCTTTGAAATAAAATTAGCTTTTTAATTTTATGTTTTGCTAATTTTAAAGCTTCATCAACTAATGGTCTGTACTCTACAGTTCTTCCAGGTTCAAAACCACACGATGCAGTAATTAATAAATTTGCCTGACTATCATCAATCCTACTAGCAAGCTCGTTTGAGGCAAATCCACCAAAAACAACTGAATGAATAGCACCAATTCTTCCACAAGCCAGCATAGCAATTACAGCCTCAGGTATCATTGGCATGTAAATTATAACTCTGTCTCCTTTTTTAACTCCTTGATTATCAAGGGCGCCTGCAAATTTTGATACTTTGTCCTTAAGTTGGTTATAGGTGAACTTTGCTTTGTTGCCAGTTATTGGGCTATCATAAATTAATGCTGTCTTATCTCCCTTTCCATTATCAATATGAAGATCAAGTGCATTGTAGCAAGTATTTGTTGTTCCATCCTCAAACCATTTATAGAAAGGAGGCTTGGAATTGTTCAAAATTTTTGTTGGTTTTTTGAACCAAAATACATCTTTTGCGACTTCACCCCAAAATTCCTCAGGATTTTCTATAGATTGATTGTAAATTGCACTTAAATCTTTTTTCACTGTGATTTGTTTAGATGTGTCATTTTATTGATATTTTACGCGTTCGGTTGTATTTAATTTTAAAAAGTTAGTAAAATCAATACTTTTTAGAGGTCAAAAAGTCTTCTATTAACTCCCTATATTTGCTATGTAGCCCTAACTTTGGAAAGACTTTCGAGTCGGACCGTAGTTTAAATTTAAACTAAAAAAAAACTAACTGAGAGGGAGTTTTTTATGAAAAAACTTAAATTGTTTGCTCTTGCAACTGTAGCTTTCTTAGGCTTTTCAGGTGCAGCAAACGCAGAAACAGTCCTTCTAGCATCTGATGACTTCGTTGGGATATCTTTTTGGATAATCGCAATGGGTATGGCAGCTGCAACTGTATTCTTCTTCATGGAAAGAGGAACAGTGCATCCTGGCTGGAAAACGTCAGTAACTGTAGCTGGACTAGTAACTGGTGTAGCATTCGTGCATTACATGTACATGAGAGAAGTATGGGTAATGACAGGAGACTCACCAACTGTGTACAGATATATTGACTGGTTAATTACTGTACCGTTACAGATGATAGAATTTTACTTAATTCTAGCAGCAGTAAGAAAAATCCCAGGAGCTATCTTCTGGAGATTACTAATTGGTTCACTAGTTATGTTAATTGGTGGATACATGGGAGAAGCAGGTTACATCAATGCAATGCTTGGTTTCATTATCGGTATGGCTGGATGGATCTACATCTTATATGAAGTATTCTCAGGTGAGGCTGGTAAATTAGCAGCTAAGTCTGGCAATAAGCCATTAGCTACTGCATGGGGCGCTATGAGAATGATCGTAACAGTAGGTTGGGCAATTTACCCACTAGGATATGTTTTTGGATATCTAGTAGGTGGAGTTGACGCTAACTCACTAAACGTGATTTACAACTTAGCTGACTTCATAAACAAAATTGCATTTGGACTAGTAATCTGGTCTGCTGCAGTTTCACAAAGTGGAGCTAGAGCAAAATAATAGCTTAAAGCTTTAAAAAATACTAGGGCGAGTGTGTTTCACACACTTGCCCTTTTTTTTTGCATAATTATATAAAAGACATGGCAAAAATTACATACATAGAGCATAGTGGTCAAAAACACGAAATAGACGTTGCAAACGGTTTGACAGTAATGGAAGGGGCCGTTCAAAATGATATTCCAGGAATTGATGCAGACTGTGGTGGGAGTATGGCCTGTGCAACTTGTCATGTTTATGTAAAAGAAGATTGGTTTCCAAAATTACCAAATAAAGAAACTGGAGAGGATGATATGTTAGATCAAGCATATGAACCGAAAGCAAATAGTAGATTGAGCTGTCAAATAACAGTTTCAGATGAATTAAATGGCTTAGTAGTACATTTACCGGAGAAACAAGTTTAATGATTAAAACTGATGCATTAATAATTGGAGCTGGACCCACAGGTCTTTTTTGTGCACATCAATTAGGTATCATTGGATTAAAATGTGAGATAGTTGATAACTTAGATAAAATTGGTGGACAATGTATAGAACTTTATCCAGATAAACCAATTTATGATATTCCCGCAATCCCAGAATGTACTGGTGAAGAGCTAACAAATAATTTAATCGAGCAAATTAAACCATTTAATATCAATTTTCACTTAAGCGACAGAGTTCAAGAAATAAAAAAAGAAAAAAAGAATTGGAGAGTAAAAACGTTAAATGGAAAAGAATTTTTAACTCCAAATATTGTAATTGCAGGTGGAGTAGGTTCATTTGAGCCAAGAAAATTTCCAACAAAAAGTGCAGATAAATTTGATGGAAAAACTGTACTTTATTCAATTAAAGATAAAACAATTTTTAAAGACAAATCGGTTGTAATATTTGGTGGAGGCGACAGCGCTTTAGACTGGGCAATTGAATTATCAAAATCATCAAAAGTTACTTTAATTCATAGAAGAGATGAATTTAGGGGAGCTCAATCAAGTGTTGATAAGGTTAAAGAATTACAAAAAAATAATAAATTAGAAATTTTTACCAAATACTCCATAAAAGATATCAAAGGAAATGGAAAGCTAGAATCTGTTGAAATTAAAGATGATGATGGAAATTCAAAATTAATATCTGCTGATTATGTATTAGGTTTTTTTGGTTTAATAATGCAACTTGGGCCTATTTTAGATTGGGGTTTAAATATTGATAAAAAAACAATTCCTGTAAATACCGAGACATTTGAAACAAATAAACAAGGAATATTCGCAATTGGAGATATCTGTACGTATCCAGGAAAATTAAAATTAATTCTTTCTGGCTTTCATGAAGGAGCCTTAGCAGCAAGGGGATGCTTTAAATATGCTAGACCAGATGAAAAGTTACGTTTTGAATTCACGACAACTTCTAAAGCAGTTCAAAATAGACTTGGTCTAAAAAATGATTGATCTCTTCTCATCTGATACGCCTAATGGAAAAAAGATAAGCATTATGCTTGAAGAAATAGGTTTTGAATATGCTGTTAGAAAAATGGATTTATCTAAAGGAGACCAATTCAAAGAAGATTTTAAAGAAATAAGTCCTTTTTCAAAAATACCAGCCATTATTGATCATTCAAACCATAAAGAAAGTGTGTTCGAATCTGGCGCCATATTAATTTACCTTGCTGAAAAAAGTGGAAAATTTTACGAAAAAAAAAATAAACTTAAAATTGATCAATGGCTTATGGCACAAATGGGGTCAATCGGTCCTTTTATTGGTCAATATCACTTCTTTTATAAATTTAATAAAGGATTAAGTGAAGTTGGTGAAAAGAGATATTTTGAAATGACAAAAAAAGTATACGAAGTGTTAGAAAATCATTTATCAAAAAATGATTATCTTGCAGGAGAAAATTATTCAATTGCTGATATTGCAACTTGGCCATGGATAGCAAGACATCAATGGCATGATATAGGTATAAAAAATTATAATAATCTTTGTGATTGGTACATTCGTATTGCCGATCGACCAGCAGTAGTTAAAGGTTATAAATTTTTAGACAAAAATTCTGAAATACCTAAGCCTTAATCATCAGCATAAACTTTTTCGTCTTTTTCATGCTTTTCTTGTGCAGCTATACATAAAGTTGCAACTGGTCTTGCCATTAATCTTTTTAAACCAATTGGCTCTCCTGTATCCTCACAAAAACCATATGTTCCATCTTGTATTTTTTTAAGAGCTCCATCAATTTTTGTTATAAGTTTGATTTGTCTATTAATTGATCTCATTTCTACATTCTTTTCTGTATAAGAACTCGCTTGATCTACAATATCTGCTGATGCACTGTTATCATCCATAGAAGCTTGTGCAATTGCCTCATTATTAGATCTTTTTAGATCTTTTTTCCATTCATTTAATTTTAATTTGAAATATGCTAAATGCTTAGCACACATATATTTCTCAGTTTCTTTTGGAACATAAGTTTTAGAGATCTTTACCATACTTAGTTTTTTGAATTTCGTGAATATATTCATGAATATTGGGGTGTCAAGGAACGTTTAATTGTATAGATTGTCAAAAATGCCTTTAAATAAAAAGAATTTAAATAATTTATTTTACATATTTATTACATCCCATCTAATAATTTGGACAATCGTTCCAACGTTTACAAATCATAATCTACCACTAGATACCATTGAACATTTGGCGTGGGGAAGTAATTTAGATTGGGGTTTTGATAAACATCCACCTTTAGTTGCAGTATTTCTTGAATTTTTTTATCAAATGTTTGGTCCACAAGATTGGGCGTATTATTTTTTAAGTCAAATTTTTGTAATTATAAGTTTTTTTATTATTTATAAATTTTCTATTGAAATATTTAATAATAAAATTTTAGGTTTATTATCTATTTTAATATTAGAGTCGATTTACTTTTACAATTTTACCACCCCAGAATTTAACGTAAATGTTTGCCAGTTACCCTTTTGGTCATTAACTGTTTATTATTCTTGGAAAATTTACAAGAATAATAAAATAAATTTTATTGATTGCCTCTTGGTTGGATTGTTTGCTGGTTTTGGCTTTCTTTCAAAATACCTTTTTATATATTTGTTAATTTCAATAGACCTTCTGTTTATTTATTTAATTTTTATTAAAAAACATAAGAAATTTGATTTCAAATACCTGATTACTTTTGAGGCTTTTATAATTATTCTAATTCCACACCTAATTTGGTTATTTAACAATGACTATGTCACTATAAAATATGGTTTATCAAGGACAGGTGTTGAAGACGCAAGTATTATAAATCATTTAAAATATCCAATTGTTTTTGTATTTAAGCAAGTAGCAATTTTGATACCATTTTTTGTCTTAATCTGGACTTTAGTAAAAAAAGTAAAATTTAAATTAAATTTTAAAGACAAAAAGCTTATTTTTTTACTAGCAATTAATTTAGTTCCAATTTTTTTGATGTTAATTACATCGTTAATTTTGGGATCTAAAATAAGAACAATGTGGATGACACCTTTTTATTTATTTTGGGGTGTTTTGTTAATTTACATTTTTCAAGCTCAAATAAATTTTAAAAAGATAAATACTTTTTTGATATCATTTTTATTTCTATTTTTTCTATCTCCAGCTTTGTATGGATATGTTTCTTTATCAAAAGACAATAAAAGAACTGACTATCCAGGTAAAGAAATTGCAGAATTAGTAGAGAGAAGATGGGGAAAAAACTTTGTGAATGAAATTAAATATGTTGTTGGAGATGAATGGCATGCTGGAAACTTATCTTATCATATTTCCACAAGACCTATTTGGTATGAAACAATTAAAGGGAAAACACATGAACTCGATCCTGATGGCGGTATAATTTATACAGGTAATGCAGATATTTTAAAAGAAATTTGTCCAGGTGATTTTGGTAAAATTAAAAAGCAAGGTTTTTGTATGATTGGTGTAAAAAATAGATGAATAAAATTTATATTTTAATCCCAATTTTTAATGATTGGGAATCTGTCTCTAAACTTATTAATGAAATAAATTTTTGCATCAAAGATCTTGAAGCAGAATTTTCAATAATAGTTATTAATGATGCGTCAAATAACCAGCAAAACATAAATCTAGAAAATATAGATAGTTTAAAAAATATTAAAATTATTAATATGAAAGAGAATAGAGGACATGCAAGATGCATTGCAGCTGGTTTAAAATATATTCACGAAAAACAAGACTATGACTATATTATTCCTATGGATGGTGATGGCGAAGACAGGCCTGAAGAAATAATAGAGTTCACAAACCAAATTAAAAAATTTACTAACAAACCTATAGTAGGAAAAAGAGTAAAGAGAACAGAAAAATTAATATTTAAAATTTGTTACGAATTACATAAAATCATTACTTTCACTTTTACTGGAAAATCAATTAAGTTTGGAAATTTCACATGTCTTCCAAAATCAACAGTCGAAAAAATGATCAATGAAAAAGCAACCTGGAACAGTTTTTCTGGATCATTAACTAAACTTGAAAAAGATTTAATAGAAATTCCCTCAATAAGAGGTGAAAGATATTATGGACCATCAAAAATGAGTTTTTTTAATTTAATAAAACACTCACTTTCAATAATTAGCGTATTCAGAAGAACAGTTTTAATTCGATCTGCCTTATTTATTGTTGTTTACATATTTTTAATTAAGAGCAATGCCTCAATTTTAACCTCAATGCCACTTTTGCTGTTACTACTTATGATCTATTCAATCTCTAGCTTAGCCTTAAGAGAAAATATGGACGAATTTGATCAGGCTCTATCGAATATTGATAATATTGATACGGCTAAATAAAAAATATTTATCCCTAATTTTTATATGATAGTGCCATTAGTATTTATATCCTTATCTTTGGCAAGGAATAAAAATCAGCAGTATCTATTTTAGAAGAGTACTGTCTTCTCATATTCCATTTTTTATGAACACCAGCACTTGCAAGACTTAGAGTTGCTCTACCATATCTATAATTTGTATTATCCATAGATCGCATTAGACTATTAATCTTTTCATCCTTTTCAGATGAGAACAAATTCTTCTTACCATCTGCATTTGACAACCCTGTAAGCATTACTCCTGCTTTTTGATAACGATAACCATTTTTAAATATGCTTTCTAAGCTTGCAACAGCAGTTTTAACTGTTTCAATACTATTGTTTGTTGCAATTGGAAAATCAACCGTCTTTGAATTTGAATAATATCCAAAATTTCTTTGAAAAGGGCTAGTTCTAACAAATACTGTGATTGCTTTTGCAACCAAAGACTCTGATCTAATTTTTTCAGATGCGTTTAAACAATAATTTGCAACAGCTTCTTTTAATTCTTGGAAAGTCTCAATTCTTTTTCCAAAGGACCTTGATACAACACAACTTTTTCTTTTAGTTTGAGTAGTCTCGATATCAATACAGGGAACTCCTCTAAGCTCCATTGCAGTTCTTGAGCTTAAAACATTTGAGCTTTTTTTTATCCATGTATTTGATTTATTTTTGAGTTGTTTTGCATTGTAAATTCCATTTTTTTGATAAAATTTTGTAAGTTGTCTACCAACACCCCAAACATCATTAATTTCAACTTTCTCTAAGATTGGATCTAGATTTTCAATACCTATCAAGCTTGTAACACCTGACTGTTTTTTCTTTGCAATA